>DATBBM010000016.1:0-24879 GCA_036270955.1 Casimicrobiaceae bacterium
CAAGATCGCCAGCAAGCGCGGCGACCAGTTCATCGCCAGCGAACTGTTCCTGCTGGCGTTGGCCGACGACAAGGGAGAGACGGGAAGGCTCCTGAAGGAGCACGGGTTGAGCAAGAAAGCCCTCGAATCCGCGATCGAAGCGGTCCGGGGCGGCGGTGCCGTCGACTCCCAGGAAGCCGAAGGACAGCGCGAGGCGCTGAAGAAATACACGATCGACCTGACCGAACGCGCGCGCCAGGGCAAGCTCGACCCGGTGATCGGGCGCGACGACGAGATCCGCCGCACCATCCAGATCCTGCAGCGCCGAACCAAGAACAACCCGGTGCTGATCGGCGAGCCGGGCGTGGGCAAGACCGCTATCGTCGAGGGCCTCGCGCAGCGCATCGTCAACGGCGAAGTGCCCGAGACCCTGAAGAACAAGCGGGTCCTTTCCCTCGATATGGCTGCGCTCCTCGCTGGTGCCAAGTATCGCGGCGAATTCGAGGAGCGACTGAAAGCGGTGCTCAAAGACATCGCGGCCGACGAAGGCCGAACGATCGTGTTCATCGACGAGTTGCACACGATGGTCGGCGCCGGCAAGGCCGAAGGCGCGATCGATGCAGGCAATATGCTCAAGCCCGCGCTGGCGCGAGGCGAGCTGCATTGCGTCGGCGCCACCACGCTGGACGAATACCGCAAGTACATCGAGAAAGACGCCGCGCTCGAGCGGCGCTTCCAGAAGGTGCTGGTCGACGAGCCGTCGGTCGAGAGCACGATCGCCATCCTGCGCGGACTGCAGGAGCGCTACGAGATCCATCATGGCGTCGACATCACCGATCCGGCGATCGTCGCCGCCGCCGAGCTGTCGCATCGCTACATAACCGACCGTTTCCTGCCCGACAAGGCGATCGACCTGATCGACGAGGCGGCGGCGCGTATCAAGATGGAGATCGATTCGAAGCCCGAAGTGATGGACCGGCTCGACCGGCGCCTGATCCAGCTCAAGATAGAGCGCGAGGCGGTGAAAAAGGAAAAGGACGAGGCGTCGAAGAAGCGCCTGGCGATGATCGAGGAGGAGATCGAGCGGCTCGAGCGCGAGTATGCCGATCTCGACGAAGTCTGGCAGGCGGAAAAGGCACAGGTCGTCGGCACGCAGCATATCAAGGAAGAGATCGACAAGGTCAAGCTGCAGATGGAAGAGGCCAAGCGCAAAGGCGATTGGCAAGCGGTTTCCGAATTGCAATACGGCAAGCTGCCGCAGCTCGAAGCGCAACTCGGGAAGGCCGACAGCAAGTTGGCTGCCGAGCAGGCCGCCAAGCCGCGGCTGCTGCGCACGCAGGTGGGTGCGGAGGAGATCGCCGAAGTGGTATCGCGCTCGACCGGCATCCCGGTTTCAAAGATGCTGCAGGGCGAGCGCGAAAAGCTGCTGCACATGGAAGATGCGCTGCACCGGCGTGTCGTCGGACAGGACGAGGCGGTCAGGCTGGTGTCTGACGCGATCCGCCGTTCGCGCTCGGGGCTGGCCGACCCGAATCGACCGTACGGATCGTTTCTGTTCCTCGGGCCAACCGGCGTAGGAAAGACCGAGCTGTGCAAGGCGCTGGCCGGTTTCCTGTTCGACTCGGAGCAGTTCCTGATCCGCATCGACATGTCGGAATTCATGGAAAAGCATTCGGTCGCCCGGCTGATCGGCGCACCGCCCGGCTATGTCGGGTACGAGGAAGGCGGCTATCTGACCGAGGCGGTGCGGCGCAAGCCGTACAGCGTGATTCTCCTGGACGAGGTCGAGAAAGCGCATCCGGACGTGTTCAATGTGCTGCTCCAGGTGCTCGACGACGGACGCATGACCGACGGCCAGGGGCGCACGGTCGACTTCAAGAACACGGTGGTCGTGATGACGTCGAACCTGGGCTCGCAGATGATCCAACAGATGTCGGGTGACGACTACGGCGTCATCAAGCTCGCCGTGATGGCCGAGGTCAAGACGCATTTCCGGCCGGAATTCGTCAACCGCATCGACGAGATCGTCGTCTTTCACGCGCTGTCGGAAAAGGACATCGAATCGATCGCCAGGATCCAGCTGCAGTCGCTCGAGTCGCGGCTTGCGAAGATGGAGATCAGGCTCGACGTCAGCCCGGCGGCGCTTGCCGCGGTTGCGCAGGAGGGCTTCGATCCGGTCTATGGCGCGCGGCCGCTGAAGCGTGCGATCCAGCAGCAGATCGAAAACCCGCTGGCGACCGAAATCCTAAAGGGCAATTTCGGTCCCGGCGACACCGCGCACATCGCGGTAAAGGGCGGCAAGCTGAGCTTCGTCAAGCGCTGACCGGGCCCGGAAGCCGGGCCCGGACTCGCCTGGACGGTCAGCAGTTCGGGGCGACGCGCCGCGGTTGACTGGGAGTCCAGCGCGCGGACAACCGAGCCGCGCGTCGCGCGAGCCATGCTACGGCGCGGCTGGCGGGAGTGACCTCGGACAGAAGGCGGAACCGCGAGTCCTCTTCGGCGGCGATCACCGTGTGGCCGGTGCGGTCGATCTCGAAACGCATGCCGGGCAGCAGCACGATGTCCCGCGGATCGCGCTCCATCGTCACCCACAGACACCCGGCATCGACCGTGATCGTCGTTCCTTCGGCATTGTTCAATATCAGCGATTCGCGCCGCGGCAAGTGGACGCGGCGGCTGCGTTGGGGGGTAGACGGATCGAATGGCATTGCTATCTCCTGATTCATGCGTACTATTCATGCATCGGCCAGCCGCTCACCGTTGCTGCACTTCGGGTCGATGCAGCTGAAGTATCGCCGCCCGCCGCGGCGTTGACCAACGAATTCGCCGCATGCGATGCATGAGAAAATGGAATGCTTACTGTTACCCTCGCCGCAGTTGTCCATCCGCAGGCTTCGTCACGCTCGGATCGCGCGACGCCGGGCTGATGCATAATGCGCATGCATTTGCTGCCGCCGGACGCCGGTCCAAATCGGCGGTCCGGACCGCGGTGGCGGACGGCGGCACCCGCCGCGGTCCCGGCGCCGGCCGGCAAGCGGTTGCATGAAGGTTCAGCATGGACAAAGCCGCACCATCGAAGCCGCGCGCGCGACCCCGCCTGCCATCGCTCGATCTGCTGAAGGGGTTCGAGGCGGCCGCGCGCCAGCTTTCGTTCACACGGGCCGCCGAGGAGCTGTTTCTGACGCAGTCGGCGCTGTCGCGCCAGATGCAGACGCTCGAAGAGCAGATAGGCTTCGCGCTGTTCGAGCGCCGTCACCGCGAGCTGCGCCTGACCGACGCCGGCCAGGTCCTGCAGGCAACCGCCCGGAACGTGCTCGACGAGCTCACGCAGGCGGTGGCCAAGATCCGCCGCGAGCAGACGTCTCTGCCGCTGACCGTTTCGACCAACCAGCCGTTCGCCTCGGTATGGCTGATCCCGCGACTGGCGCGCTTTCGGGCCCGCCATCCGGCCGTCGATGTGTTCATCTCGGCCGACAATCGCATCGTCGATCTGGAGCGCGAGCGCATCGATCTTGCCGTGCGGTATTGCAGCGATGCGATGGCGCCGCCCGGCGCGGTGCGGTTGTTTGGCGAGCGCCTGTTGCCGGTATGCAGCCCGGGACTCGCCGCCGACCGCGCGCGCCCGCTCAAGCGCCCCGAGGACCTGGCCCGGCACGTGCTGCTGCATATCGATGACGAGCGGGGCCGCTTTCCATGGCTCAACTGGTCGGTTTGGCTTGCTGCCAACGGCATCGACGAGATCGCGTCCGCGGGATCGTTGCGCTTTAACCATTTCGATCAGGTGATGCAGGCCGCGCTGGATGGCCAGGGGGTGGCGCTGGGCCGCGTGCCGCTGATCGACAGCCTGCTTGGGCAAGGCCGGCTGGTGGCGCCGTTCCCCAACCGCTATGCAACGACGCGCTCCTATTTCATCGTCCGCGGCACGATATCCGCATTGCGCCCGGAAGCGCAGGCGTTCATCGACTGGCTGATCGAGGAGGCGGCGGC
Organism: Casimicrobiaceae bacterium; assembly: GCA_036270955.1. Lineage (GTDB taxonomy): Bacteria > Pseudomonadota > Gammaproteobacteria > Burkholderiales > Casimicrobiaceae > PALSA-1003. The sequence goes on from DATBBM010000016.1 coordinate 3,967, forward strand.
GGAAAGCGCGCAGGATATAAGCGGCGGGACCAAGCCGGTGCGCAAACCGCGTCGGGCCAAGCGATGACCGATGCAGCGACCCACGCGGCGCCATCGCCCTGGATTGCGCGCTTTGCGCCGCTGATCCCGCCGGGAGCGCGCGTGCTCGATCTGGCTTGCGGCCAGGGCCGGCACAGCCGATTCCTTGCCGCTCGCCTATGCGACGTCGTCGCCGTCGATCGGGATAGCGAGGCGCTTGTCGCGCTGGCCGGTGTGCCGCGAGTAACGTCGGTCGCCGCAGATCTCGAAGGCGGCGCGTGGCCTTTGACGGGCCAGCAGTTCGATGCCATCGTCGTCGTCAACTATCTGCACCGGCCGCTGTTCCCCGGATTGCTCGACTCGCTGGATAGCGGCGGCGCTTTTTTGTACGAGACGTTCGCAGCCGGCAACGAAGCCTATGGCCGGCCGTCCAATCCTGAACATCTGCTGGCCGCCGACGAACTGCTTTCGCTTTTGCGCGGACGACTGACTATCGTTGCCTTCGAGCAGGGCCTGGTCGGCCCCGTGCGCCCGGCGGTCGTGCAGCGCATCGCGGCCGTCGGGCGGGGCCGCCGCTGGCCGCCGCTGTTGCCGCCGGATGCTGCCGCTGCGAAGGATGCTGGCGCGCGCTGATTGTCCCGATCTCGGCGCGGTGCGATGCCTTGCCTGCTTCGATTCGGGTAAAATGGCGCTTTTCGCAGATTGGCCTCGATGCTGACCGGAAGTTTCGTTGCGATCGTGACGCCGATGCAGCCCGGCGGCGCGCTCGATCTGCCGGCCCTGCGCACGCTGATCGATTTTCACGCCAACAACGGCACCGCAGGCATCGTCGTCGTGGGCACGACCGGCGAGTCGCCGACGGTCAGCGTCGACGAGCACTGCCTGCTGATCAAAACGGCGATCGACCATGCTGCCGGGCGCCTGCCGATCATCGCCGGCACTGGCGCCAATTCGACCGCCGAAGCGCTGGCCCTGACCGAATATGCGAAAGCCGCCGGCGCCACCGCAGGTCTGTCGGTGGTTCCCTACTACAACAGGCCGACGCAGGAAGGCCTGTACCGGCATTTCAGAACGATCGCCGAAAAAGTCGATTTGCCGCTGCTGATCTACAATGTGCCCGGCCGAACGGTGGCCGATATCGGTAACGACGCGGTCCTGCGCCTGGCGCAACTGCCGGGAATCATCGGCATCAAGGACGCCACGTCGGACCTGGTCCGTCACGTCGACCTGATCGACCGGTTGCCCAAAGACAAATCGTTCGCCCTGCTGTCGGGTAACGACGACACCGCGCTGGCGTACATGCTGCTCGGCGGCCACGGCGTCATTTCGGTGACCGCCAATGTGGCGCCCCGCGCAATGTCCGAGATGTGCGCGGCGGCACTGGCCGGAAAGCTGAAGGAGGCACGCGAGGTCAACGCGCGGCTGATGCCGCTGCACGCCAAGTTGTTCGTCGAGGCCAACCCGATCCCGGTCAAGTGGGCGCTCGCCGAAATGCGCATGATCGCGCCGGATTTGCGGCTGCCGTTGACGCCGCTTGCTGCTCAATATCACGACACCGTCCGTGCGGCGCTCAAGCGCACGGGTTGTTTGTAGGAGAATTCGCATGCACCGTTTTTCCATGCTGCGGCCCTTGCCGCGTCCCGCCCTCACCCTCGCCGCCGTCGTCGCCGTGGCCGTGCTCTTGTCCGGCTGCGAAACGATGACGTTCAACATGGGCAAGAAGGTCGACTACAAGTCCGCAGGCTCGGCGCCCGCGCTCGAGGTGCCGCCCGACTTGACCACGCCGAACTACGATGACCGCTATCAATCGACGACCGCCTCCGGCGCAGTCGCTGCGCGCGCCGCGCCGCGCCCGAGCGAGGTGTTGCCACCCAGTCCCGACGCACGCGTGGCGCGCGCCGGCAGCGAGCGCTGGCTGGTCGTCAAGGCCACTCCGGATGCCGCCTGGGCGACGTTGAAAGACTTCTGGGTCAAGAACGGTTTTGTCATCGCCGTCGAGCAACCGGCGCTGGGCATCATGGAGACCGATTGGGCTGAAAGCCGTTCTGACAAGCCCGATAACTGGCTGCAGCAATTCGCGAACAAGTACGTGAGCTTCATGGTAGATACCTACAAGCGGGACAAATTCCGCACGAGGATCGAGCGGGGCAGCGAGCCGGGCACCGTCGAGATTTACATCAGCCACCGCGGCGCCGAGCAGCGGCCGATGAAGACGTCGCAGGGTGGATCGCCCGAAGACTGGACGTGGACGCCATCGCCCCCGAACCCGCAGCTCGAAGCGGAATTCCTTGAACGGCTGATGGTTGCGCTCGGCACGCCGGCGCCGGCGGCCGCGCAGGCGCTCGCGGCGGACAGCAAGTCTCCCGACCGGGCGCGGATCGACACCGGCGCCGACGGCGTTCGACTGGTCGTCGACGACACGTTCGACCGCGCATGGCGGCGCGTGGGCCTGGCCCTCGACCGCACCGGCTTCACTGTCGTCGACCGCGATCGCTCGAAGGGTCTGTATTTCGTCCGCTACTCCAATCCCGATCTCGAGAAGCAAAAGAAATCGGAAGGCTGGCTGGCCGATACCCTGGCCAAGATGCAGTTCTGGAAGACGACGCCCCCGGACGCGCCCGAGCAATATCGAGTGGTCGTGACCCAGGCCGATCCGCGCAGCGTGGTCACCGTTCAGGATCCGAACGGAGTCGTCGACCGTACGCCGAACAGCGAGAAAATACTTGCGCTGCTCAAGGACCAGCTGAAGTGACCGCTTGAACAGGCCGTAGCTAGTGCGTTTCGCCTGTCTCGGCAGCGGCAGCGAGGGCAACGGCCTGCTGGTCGAATGCGGCAGTACGCGGGTGCTGATCGACTGCGGCTTCGGCGTTCGCGATGCCGCGGCGCGCCTCGCCCGTCTGGGTGTGCAAGCCGACAGCGTCACCGCGATCATCGTGACTCACGAGCACACCGATCATGTCGGCGGCGTGGCGGCGTTCGCCGCGCGTTATGGCACGGCGGTATGGCTGACCTTCGGCACCCTGGCGACCGTCGGCGAGCGCTTCGCCGCTCTGCCGCGCGTGTACGGATTCGACAGCCATGACCGTTTCGCGATCGACGACATCGAAGTGCGGCCGTTCCCGGTGCCGCACGATGCTCGCGACCCGGTCCAATTCGTCTGTTCCGACGGCCGGTGGCGGATCGGCGTGCTGACCGACCTGGGCGTCTCGACCGCGCACGTCGAGGCAAGCCTGTCAGGATGCGACGCGCTGGTGCTCGAATGCAATCACGACGTCGACATGTTGGCCAATGGCGATTACCCGTACCCGCTGAAGCAGCGCATCGCCGGCAAGCAGGGGCATCTGGACAACGCGGCGGCGGCGGCGCTGCTGGGACGCCTCGACAATTCGCGGCTCAAGCATCTGTTCGCCGCGCATTTGAGCCAGCACAACAACCGGCCCGACCTGGCGCGCGCCGCGCTGGCCGGGGCCCTCAATTGCGCGCCCGATTGGATCGGCATCGCCGACCAGCACGAAGGATTCGCCTGGCGCGAATTCGTCTGCTAGGAGATGGGCATGGAGAAACGGCAGCAACTGTACCGCGGCAAGGCCAAAACGGTTTATGCGACCGACGATCCGGCACTGGTGATCATGCATTTTCGCGACGACACCAGCGCATTCGACGGGACCAAGGTCGCGCAGCTGCCGCAGAAAGGCGAGACCAACAACAAGATCAACGCATTCATCATGGGCAAGCTCGCCGAAGCAGGGGTTGCGACGCATTTCGTGCGCGTGCTGAACGAACGCGACACCCTGGTGCGTGCGTTGAAGATGATCCCGGTAGAGTGCGTCGTGCGCAATGTGTGTGCCGGCTCGATGGCGAAGCGCTACGGTATCGCCGAGGGAACGCGGCTGGCCGAGCCGATATTCGAGTTCTTCTACAAAAGTGACGCGCTGCACGACCCGCTGGTCAACGACGACCATATCCGGGTGCTCGGCTGGGCGAGCAAGGATGAGATCGCACAGATGAAGGCGCTGACGCACAAAGTCAATGCGGTGCTGCAGCCGCTATTCGCGCGTGCGGGGATCGATCTGGTCGACTACAAGCTCGAATTCGGGCACGCGCTCGCCGAGCCGCAAGGGCCGCTGCTGCTCGGCGACGAGTTCACGCCCGACGGCTGCCGGCTCTGGGATCACTCGACCCACGAAAAACTGGACAAGGACCGCTTCCGGCGCGATCTGGGCGACGTGATCGTCAAGTACCGCGAAGTAGCGCGCCGGATCGGCGCGCCGCTCTGACGTTCCACCGCGCTGCAGCGCGGCTCGTGTGACCAAAAAAAAGCCGGCGCAAGCCGGCTTTTTGATTGCTGCTGAACCGGAAGCTTATTTCTTCGTGCTGTCGGACTTGGACTGGTCCGGCGACGGCGTCATCGTGCTGGTGGCGGGAGGCGGTGTCGTCGCGGGCGCCATCGTGCTGGCCGGCGGCGTTGCGGGCTTCATCGAATCCATCGCAGCGGTACCCGCGGCCTTGGCTGCGTCCGTCGCAGCGGCGCCAGCGTTCGCAGCGGCCGTACCCGCGTCCTTGGCTGCGGCCGCGGCCTTGTCGCTCGCTTCCTTGGCGGCGGCGGCCGCCTTGTCGGATGCTGCCTTGGCGTCAGCCGCCGCTTTGCCGTTGTCGCCGCAAGCGTTCAGCGCAAGCGCCAACGCAGCGGCGAAGAATACCGATACAAACTTGTTCATTGGGGTTCCCCTACACGTGTATGAAAAGATGGAAATTCAGCGTTCGAATATTCGGTGGCGAAAATCGGCTTCCGCAGACGGCCGATTCAAGCGTTTCGGCAAGGCAACGGAGGTGCAACCGACCCCGAAATGTTAGCACAAAGACGACGGATTTACATGGCTCGAAGCACGCAAGACACGCGCTTGCGCCGCCCGCCGACTGCGCTCAAAGGCCCAGCACGGTGCCGCTCAAGCCCGCTTCGCCGGTCGCCCAGATCTCGTCGAAGCGGCTGGCCAACGGCTGCGTCTGCTCCGGTTGATCGATGCCGAGCGAGGCTCTCGGCTGCTCGAAGTGAAACCGATGCAGATAGTGCCTGCCATCGACGATCACCAGAGGATCGGTCGCAACCTTGCCCTCGGGACCGGTCTGGTAGATCGTCAGCGCGTGGCCGTAGTTCCGCAGCAGGCCGAGCAGGTGCGGGCAGGCGCTTTGCAGGTAGCGCGTGTCGTGCACGATGATGTCCAGCCGCCGGCCCCGGATCTGGCGCAGGAACGCAGCCAGCCGATCGGCGCGGCCGGCACTGCCCCACCCGGTTTGCGACAGGTCCAGATCGAAGACGCGGATATGCTGCCGCGCCAGCTCGATCAAAGTGTCGATGGCTTCGGTCTGCTCGGCCAGGGTCGAGAGCTCGACCAGCCGGGGCTCGGCGGGCGCCTCAGCAGGCGTTGGGTCGGCCATCGCGGACTGCTTCAATCAAGGTCGAGATAGCCATCGCAATACCATCGATAGAGCAGTCTGGCCGGCGCCGCTGGCAGCGGCTTGCCGATCGCCATGCGGCGCGCATTGGCCAAGAGCTCGATCTCCCGTCCGCCTGTCGGGGGCCGCGCAATCGCGGCACCATTGATAAAGACCCAGCGGCGATCGTATAGCAACTGCGTGCGCGCGTCCAAACGCACGCCGCGTCGCGCCGCTGCCGCGGCGAACGCGCGCGGCGGCAAAGGGCGCCGGGGCGGAGTGAAATAGACGTTGGGTTTGGGCTCGGTCAGACAGCAGCCGAGAAAGATGTCGGCGGCAGAACGGTTCCAGCGAATGCGGCCGAGCGCGTTCGCGCACTGGGCTTGCATTGCCGCACCGATGCGCGCCGGCGCGCGCGCCGGCCGCAAATCCGGGTCCGCGTAACGGCCGTCGAGCGCAATTTCGTCGCGCAGCCAGTCGAGAAAGGCGGTCGCGAGTTGCTGTGTCGAAGCTGCGCGAAACCCGATCGAATAGGTCGTGCAGGCGTCGATGGCAACGCCCTCGTGCGCGCGGTCGGGTGGCAGATACAACATGTCTCCCGGGCCGAGCGTCCATTCGCTGTCGGGACGGAAGTTCGCGAGCAGCTTCAGCGGCGCGGCCGGCTTGAGCGACAGATCGCGCTGCCCGCTGATGCGCCAGCGCCGCCGCCCTTCGCCCTGAAGGAGGAAGACGTCGTACGAGTCCGCGTGCGCGCCCACGCCTCCGCCAGGCGTGGCATAGCTGACCATGAGGTCGTCGAGTCTCGCGTACGGGATGAAATTGAAGCGGCGCAGCAGCGCGTCTCCGGCGGGCAGATGCAGATTGACCCCCTGCACCAGCAGCGTCCATCGACGCGACGGAAGCGAGGCAAAGTCCGCGGCGCGGAAGGGCCCGTGCGCCAGCGACCAGCGCCTGCCCTCGCGCAGCACCAGCCTCGATTCCACGTCATCGCGGCAAGCGAGGCGGAACAGCTCGGCGCGGGACACGAGTCCCCCGAAACCGCGAATCGCTTCGCGCACCAGCAGCGCGCGTTTCTGCCAGTGCCGGCGCAGGAACGCTGCCGGTGCCAACCCTCCGAGCAGGCTCCGATCAGCGTCGTCGGACATCGTGCAATTATAGCGGCCGCTACTGCCGGTCGACGGCGGCCGCGTTACGGTAAAATCGATGCCGCGTGCAACCATGTTTGCGAAGCCGCGCCCAACCGACCCGAACCGCCGATGAACATCTTTTCGAATACCGTCGTCACTCTCAGCTACAAGCTTTTTTCGGCCAGCGGCGAGCTGATCGAGGAATCGACACAGCCAGTCACCTACCTTCACGGGGGGCACCACGGCATTTTCCCGAAGGTCGAGGCGGCACTGGCGCAAAAGACGGTCGGTGACCAGGTCTCGGTCAGTCTCGAGCCCGAAGACGGATTCGGCGACTACGACGCCGACCTAGTTCGTATCGAGTCGCAGGATCGTTTTCCACCGGAGGTCAAGGTGGGAATGCAATTCGAAGGGCAGGGGGACGGCGACGATCAGGAGAACATCGTCTACACGGTCACCGATATCGCCGAGGGCAAGGTCGTCGTCGACGGCAATCATCAGCTGGCCGGGCAGAGGCTTCGCTTCGACTGCACGGTTCTGGACGTGCGCCCGGCGACGCCGGAAGAGCTCGCACACGGCCACGTGCACGGCGCGCACGGCCACCACCACTGACCAGCGCACGTTGAAGCGGCGCGGTATCGCGCCCCGCTGCTCAGGCGTCGCCGGCCAGCCGCTTCAGCTCGTAGAGAATGTCGTGCGCGTCGCGCGGCGACATCGCATCCGGATCGAGCGCCTTCAGGCGATCGCGCAGCGAGGAGTCCGCGGGAGCCGAATCGGCGGGCGGCATGGCGTCCGCGAACAGATCGCCTTCGCGCCGAGCGCTGAAATGATCGAGGCGCGCCAGATGCGTGCGTGCGCCGCGGATCACGGTTGCCGGAACGCCGGCAAGCCGCGCCACCTGCAAACCGTAGCTCTGGTTCGCCGGGCCTTCCTCGACCGCGTGCAGGAAGACGATCCCGTCCTTGTGCTCGACCGCATCAAAATGCACGTTGGCGCAGGCGTCGAGCTCCGCCGGCAGCGCAGTCAACTCGAAGTAGTGCGTGGCGAAAAGCGTCAGGCACCGGTTCTTGAGGGCCAGCTCGCGCGCGATCGCCCACGCCAGCGCCAATCCGTCGAACGTCGAGGTGCCGCGACCGATTTCATCGATCAGCACCAGACTGCTCGGTGTCGCCCGGTTGAGTATGTACGCCGCCTCGGTCATTTCGACCATGAACGTCGAACGTCCGCCGGCGAGGTCGTCGGCCGCACCGATGCGGGTATGGATCGCATCGAGCACGCCGATCTCGGCATCCGCCGCCGGAACGAACAGCCCGCAATATGCGAGCAGCGCGATGACGGCAGTCTGCCGCATGTAGGTCGACTTGCCTCCCATGTTCGGCCCGGTGACGATCAGCATCCGCCGCGCGGGACCCAGTGACAGGTCGTTTGGAATGAAATGCTCGACCTGCCCTTCGACGACCGGATGCCGCCCGCCGCGGATCGCGAGCTTCGGCTCGGCGCTGAAGCGCGGTTGCGTCCAGCGCAGCGCGGCGGCCTGCTCGGCGTGCGCGGTGAACACGTCGAGGGATGCCAGCGCGAGGGCCGCGCGCTGCAGCGCCTCGATCGACGGCTGGAGCGCGGCGACGATCTCCTCGTACAGGCTGCGCTCTCGCGCCAGCGCGCGCTCCTGCGCCGACAGCGCCTTGTCCTCGAACGTCTTGAGCTCCGGCGTGATGTAGCGCTCGGCGTTCTTCATCGTCTGCCGCCGCCGGTAGTCGTCCGGGATGCGCTGCACGTTGGCGTTGGATACTTCGATATAGAAGCCGTGCACGCGGTTGAACTCGACCTTGAGGCTGGCGATCCCCGTGCGTTGTCGCTCGCGCGTTTCGAGATCGACCAGGAACGCGCCGCAGTTGTCCTGGATCGCGCGCAGCTCGTCCAGCTCGAAATCGTAGCCGGCCGCGATGACGTTGCCTTCGCGCACCGCGGCCGCCGGCTCGGCGGCGATCGCTCGAGCGAGGAGTTCCGCCCAGCGCGGTTCGATCGCGAGCGCTGCTGCGGCGGCGACAAGCAACGGCGACTGGCAGTCGGCGACCGAGGTTGCAAGCGCGGGTAGACGCTGCAGCGTGTCGCGCAGCCCGGCGAGATCGCGCGGCCGGGCCGAGCGCAGCGCGATGCGCGATGCGATGCGCTCGATATCGACCGTCGTCTTCAGCGCCTTGCGCAACCCGCTGCGAGATGGCGCAGCCGCCATCTCCGCGATCGCGGCGTGGCGCAAAGCGGCGGCGGACTGCGCACGCAGCGGATTGGTCAGCCAGCTCCGAAGCAGGCGGCTGCCCGCGCCGGTGCAGCAGCTGTCGAGAAGCGAATAAAGCGTCGGCGCAGGGTCGCCGCGCAGCGTCTCGGTGATCTCCAGATTACGCCGTGTCGCGAGATCGAGCGCCAGATGATCGGTTGCGCGCTCGACGGTGAGCGTGCGGACGTGCGCGAGAGCCGCCTGTTGCGTGGCCTGCGCGTAATCGAGCAGGGCGCCGGCGGCGGCGACGGCGAGCGGCGCGTCATCGGCGCCGAATGCGGCAAGGTCGCGCGTGCCGAACTGGGCGCACAAGCGTCGCACGCCGGTGGCGCGATCGAAGCGCCAGGGCGGCAGCCGGTGCGCAGTCGCGCCCGTGAAGGAGATCAGAGCGCTGTCCTCCGCGTGCAGTATCTCGCTTGGCTCGATGCGCGCGAGCAGCGCCTCCATCTCGGCCAGCGGCACATCGCGCAGGTGCAGCCTGCCACCGGCCAGATTGAGCCATGCGACGCCGGCCCGCGCGGCCGTCGGGTGCAGGGCGACCAGCAGGCAGTCGCGCTTCCCGTCGAGCAGCCCGGCGTCGACCAGCGTGCCCGGTGTCAGGACGCGCGTTACCCTGCGCTCGACCGGGCCCTTGCCGGCGGCCGGATCGCCGATCTGCTCGCAAATCGCAACTGAGTGCCCGAGGCGAACCAGCTTGGCCAGGTACTGCTCGACCGCGTGATACGGGACGCCGGCCATCGGAATCGGGGCGCCCGCCGATTGGCCGCGCGCCGTCAGGGTGATATCGAGCAGCGGCGCCGCGCGCTGGGCATCGCCGTAGAAAAGCTCGTAGAAATCGCCCATGCGGTAAAACACGAGCTTGTCGGGATGCTCCGCCTTGATGCGCAAATATTGCTGCATCATCGGCGTGTGCGCCGCGTAGGCGCCGGCGGCTTCGGCTGGCGTCAGTTCGTTGTGCAAGAGCGAGCCGCCGATCGCCCGAACCGGCCTTAGTTGTCCTGCACGACGACGCCGGCCAGCGAGGTGCCCGGTCCGACCACGTAGATCGTGTACAGCTGTCCGCCGAGCAGCACCACCCCGGGAAGCTGCAGGCTGCTCTGGCTCGATCCGCTGATATTGAAGTCGAACTCGTACGCTGTTCCGGCCGTCGGGTCGGCATCGAGCTCGACGCCGTCCGAGACGGTGTTCATCGCCAGCCCGGAGATCTGCCTGCTGAAGTTGATGAACACATCGAGCGCCGGAACGTCCATCGTGCTGTTGACGAAGCGGACACGGGCGCGACCCAGCGCCGGCGGGAAGTTGGGTTCGCTGTACAGCGTCGCAGTCAGGGCACCCGCCGTGCCGGTGATGGCGATCGCCGTATCGCTCGCTGGCGGAAACGTCGGATTGAGCGTCAATAGCGCCGCGCCGGGCGTCGCCGTTGCCTCCACGGTCACCACGCGCGGTCCGGCGCTGATCGTCTGGTAGCTCGATGCGGCCGCGTAGGGAATGTTCGATAGCGCGAGGTTCTGATCGACAAAGACATTCAGCGGCGAGCCCACCGAGGCGCCGTTGACCACCTTGAAACGGGCCAGCGTGCTGTTGGCGATCGATCCGGTGCCGGTGTCGTCGATGTTGAGGAAGGCGACATTGACCAGTGTGCTGCTGCCGCGCGAATAGACGATCGCTTCGACGTGCGCTCGCTCGGTGAAGGTCTGCGGCGGCGCGTCGTAGATCACCTGCTTGGAGTTGGCCGCCGTGACGCGAACTTCGAGATCGCCAATCGGGAGATTGACGAATCCGCTGGTCGTGCCGTAAGTGACGCCGGCGATGCTCGGAGAGATGGAGTTGAGATCCTCGCCTGGCGGCGTGACGTAGACATCGACTCCGCCGTTGTTGTTCGCGCCGTTCATTACCCGCAGCGCGAACATGCCGGCGCCCGGGTCGACGATCAGCGTGTCGTTGAGGATCAGTCCGCTGGCGTTGGCGAGCGCGCCGAACGCCACAAACGTGTATGCGGTGTCTGGCAGAAAAGTCGGGATGATGTCGATCACGTTGGTCGAGCTCCCGGCGACGCTTACCTGCAGCTCGCGCAATCCGGCGTCGATCGTCTGATACTGCGTCATTCCCTCGAACGGCAGGCCGTCCACGAACGGCTTCAAGTCGAACGTGATGTTCAGCGGGCCGCCCGCGTTCGGGATGACGTTGATCACTCGCAGCGTGCCATGCGTGCTGCCGTTGCTCACACCTTTGCCCGTGTTGCAGCTGCCCAGCGCGAGCGACAGGACGCAGGTCAAGACAACGAGAAATGGGTGCGCGCGCATCGTTTGCTCCGGATCAGTGAACTTGCTAAGCTGCGCCGCGCGTCCTGCCCACCGCCATCCGACGATAGGCGCCGACCAGGCGCGCGCGGGACTGCCCGCGCGGCGCGAGTTTCGGGCGGCGCCGCGGCCAGGCGATCGGTCAGTTGTCCTGCGACACGATGCCGCGCAGGCTGCTCGACGGACCGGCGAGATAGACCGTGTAGGTGTGACCGGCGGTGAGGAGCACGGACGTCAGCTTCAGCAACGAGGTGGTCGTCCCGGACAGATTGAAGTCGAATTCATAGCTGGTTCCGGTCGCGGCGGCCGCGCTCAGATTGATATATCCCGATGCGCTGTTGGTCGCAAGCCCCGAAACCTGCTTGCTGAAATTGACGAACACATCGAACGCCGCGACATCCACGGACACATTGACGAACCGTACGTTGGCGGTCGCGGGCGGCGGCGGCAGGTTGTTGTCCTGTAGCACCAGCGGGTGCAGCGCGCCCGCGGTTCCGGTCAGGGCGATCGAGGTGTCGGTCGCCGCGGTCAGGGTTTGGACCAGCGTCAGCAAGGACGCGCCCGGCGTGGTCGTCGCCTCGAAGCTGAAGGTGTGCGTTCCGGCGCCGGTCCGCTGGTAATTCGACACGCCGGTATAAGGTATGTTCGACAGCTGCAGTGTGCCGTCGACGATCACATTCAGCGGAGAAGGCACCTGCGAAGCATTGACTACCTTGTATTGAGTCAGCAGGTTGTCGATCAGCGCGCCGGACCCGGCGTCGTCTTCGCGAAGAAGAACGACGTTGACCAGCTTGCCGCTACCCTTGCCGAGGGCCACGATAGTCGCCCCCGAGTGCTCGGCGAACGGCTGCGGCACCCCGTCGTAGATCACGTCCTTGGTGCCCGCCGGGGTAATGCGAATCTCGAAATTTGTGCCTTTCGTAACCGGCACGAAAAGGCTTGCCGAGGAGTAGCCGATGTTGGCGACCGCCGGTGCGGTGGCTGTCAGGTCGGCGCCCGGCGCAGTGAGATAAAGATCCAGCGCGCCCGGACCGGCGGCGGCATTGACAAAGCGAACCGAGAAAAATCCGTCGCCCGGATCGTTGAACGCATCGACCAGCAGCTGGGCGGCGACGGCGGTCTGCGGCCCGTAGATGATATAGCTGTACTTGGTATTGGAGCCGAGGTTGTAGGTTGTATTGATCAGCGCGGTCGACGCGCCGGTGACGCTGACGATGGTAATCTGACTTCCGCTGTCCACGTCGACGTACTGAGCCATCGACTGGAACGGCAAGCCGCTGACCACCGGCTTGGCATTGACCGACACGTCCAGCGCGTTCGCTTGCGAAAAGGCATTGACCACGCGCATCTGCGCGTTCGAGCTGTTGCTGCTGCTCTTGCTGCAACCGGTAAGCACCAATGCCGTCAGGCAGAAGGCGGCAAGCAGGGCACGCGAAATCGACATGGAGTTCTCCGTCAGACGGGCCGGCAGCGGGAAGCGAAGCGGCGAAACGCGCTGATTATAAGGCTATGCGCCGCACGGCGGGGCCGGGACGCAATATCCGGTTACAAGTTGTCCAACGAGTAAATGCATCGAGGGCGAAGCAACAAAAGCGTATCTCCCGACGCATCATATTGGGTGCCCGCGCCGGGCCGAATCTTCCGCGGGAAACTGGTCGGGGTGAGAGGATTTGAACCTCCGGCCTCTACGTCCCGAACGTAGCGCTCTACCAGGCTAAGCTACACCCCGACGGTCGCCGTGCTGCCGCGCCGATAAGCAGCGCCGCAGGAGCGCAAGTCTCGAACGTCAAAACGCGCGCGTCACCGCGAAAGCCGGTAATTCTAGCAGGATTTCCCGGCAAGTCGAAGGCGGCAGCGCATCCAGACACGCGATCGCCCGCTCGCTTTCCGCTTCGGCGCTCGCCCGCGTGTAGTCGAGTGCGCCGGTATGCTCCAGAGCGGCGAGCACCGGGCGAAAATCGGCCAGTCCGCCGGCCTTTACAGCGCTCCGGATCAGCGCCGCTTGCTGGGGCGAGCCGACGGCGAGCGCGCGGATGAGCGGCAGCGTGGGCTTGCCCTCGGCGAGATCATCGCCCAGATTCTTGCCGATCGCGGCATGGTCGCCGGTGTAGTCGAGAACATCGTCGATCAGCTGGAATGCGGTGCCCAGATGCATGCCGTAGCGCGCGAGGGCATCCTCCAACGGCGCCGCCGCGCCGCCCAGCACCGCGCCCAGCCGAGCCGCGGCTTCGAACAGCTTGGCGGTCTTGCGCTGGATGACATCGCGATACGTCGTCTCGTCGATTTCCGGATTGCCGGAATTGATCAGCTGCATGACCTCGCCTTCCGCGATGATGTTGGTCGCCGCCGCGAGAATCTGGAATACGCGCGCGTCGTCGACCGTCACCATCAACTGGAACGCCCGTGAGTACAGGAAATCGCCGACGAGCACGCTCGCCGAATTGCCGAAAACGGCGTTGGCCGTGTCGTGGCCGCGGCGCAGCGACGATTCGTCGACGACGTCGTCGTGCAGGAGCGTCGCCGTGTGGATCATTTCGATCACCGCGGCCAGCGTGTGCTGGTGAGGACCTCGATAGCCGCAGGCCTGGGCGATCAGCAGCAATAGCGCCGGACGCAGCCGCTTGCCGCCGCCGGCGATGATGTGATCGGCGATCCGGCCGATCAGCGCGACGTCCGAGTGCAGCGCCTTGCGCAAGACCCCGTCGACGGCCTGCAGGTCGTCGTGCAGTGCAGTTTGGAGCAGGGGGATGGGCACGTGAGGCGGCAGGATAGGGTCGGAGGCCGGCGGCGCTAGAGGCGGCCGCCGCAAAGTCCGCCGGCGCCGGTCGGTAGTTTACCCGAAGCGGAAACCGGATCCGGCGCCCGATCTTGGCTTTGACATCGATGGCCTAAGACCTTAAAATAACGACCTTTTTGCAGCAACGTATCCCATCTGGAGCTTTCCCTATGTACGCGGTCATTAAAACCGGCGGCAAGCAATACAAGGTCGCCCCCGGCGAAAAACTCAAGGTAGAACTGATACCTGCGGACGTGGGCGCGGCGGTGATCCTCGACCAGGTCCTGATGGTCGGCGACGGCGACAGTGTCCGGCTGGGGCAGCCGACGCTCGCCGGCGCGACGGTCAACGCTACGGTGCTCGCCCACGGGCGCGGTGACAAGGTGAAGATCTTCAAGATGCGGCGCCGCAAGCACTACCAGAAACATCAGGGGCATCGTCAGGGGTATACCGAGTTGCAGATCGACGGCATCGTCGGCTGAAGCATTCGTTCGAGGCAGATAAATGGCACACAAAAAGGCAGGCGGCAGCTCCCGCAACGGTCGCGACTCGCATTCGAAGCGGCTCGGCGTCAAGGCGTATGGCGGCGAGGCGATCAGCGCCGGCGCGATCATCGTCCGGCAGCGCGGCACCCAGGTTCATCCCGGCACCAATGTCGGCATCGGCAAGGATCACACGCTGTTCGCGCTGGTCGACGGCAGCGTCCAGTTCAGCACCAAGGGCAGCGCCAAGCGCACCTTTGTCAGCATCGTGCCGGCTGCCGCAGACGCGACCGCGTAGCTCGCCCCCCAAAGCGCGCGATAGTCGCGGCGCGCTTGCAATGAGGTTCAAGTCCCCGCCCATCGGCGGGGATTTTCATTTGGGGCCCGCTACCGGCGCTCCAGCCACCACAGCATCGCCGCCGCGACGGCTACAAAGGCGACGACGGGAAACGCAGCCGAGAACAGCGGCGGCCAGTCGTTGATGATGCCGAGGTAGGAAAACAGGCGTCCGACCAGGAAAAAGACCAGTCCCAGGATGGTTCCGGCAAAGATTCGGAAGCCGACGCCGCCGGCGCGGCGCTGGAAATAAGCGAAAGGCAGGGCCAGGATCATCATCACGACCACCGCCGCCGGATAGAAGATCTTGTTCCACAGCGCGACCTCGAAGCGCGACGTTTTCTGCTGATTGCCGCCCAATACGCGGATGTTGTCGTATAGCGACTCGATCTCCAGCTTTTCCGGCGCAACCTGGTAAACGGTCAAAAGCGAAGGTTTCAGGACCGTCGCCCAGGCGTACTCGCTCGATTCGGTGACCTTGGCGCCGTCGGGCCCCAGTTCGGTCGAGCGCACGTTCTTGAGCTTCCATTCGCCGTCGGCGACGAAGCTGCCTGAATCGGCGACCCGCAACGCCTTCAGGCGGAGCTCGTCGTCGAACTCGTAGATCCGCACACCGAGCAGCGTCATATCGGCGAGCAGGCTGCGGATGTTGGCAAAAGTCTGTACGTCGCTGTTCGGCAGCGTTTGCTTGAACCAGAAACCCGACTGGAATTGCTGGGCGACGAAGCGCAGCGCCTGGCCCTGCGTCTGGACGCGTATCTGCTGCGCCAGGCGCTCGGCCGGAGGTGCCAGGAATTCGCCGGCCAGGAACGTGGCGATGGCAAGCGGGATGCCGACCCGCACGATCGCCCAGGTGATTTGGGTCAGCGACGCGCCCGAAGCGCGCATCACCGTGTACTCGGAATTGCCGACCAGCTGCGCGATCGCGAACAGCGTTCCGATCAGCGCGGCCGTCGGCATCAGCTCGTAGACATGACCCGGGAGGCTCAAGCCGACGAACAGCAACGCGCGCCCCGGAGGATAGCCGTCGCGCCCGACATTGCCGAGCTCGTGGATCAGATCGAAGAACGCGAAAAGCATCAGCAGCGCGACGAAAATCAGGGCCGTCGCATACAGCACTTCGCGGCCGACGTAGCGGTTGAGCGTCTTCATGCGAGGCGGCGTCGGGGGAACCAGCCGCGCACGGCCAGCCGCTTGAGGAACAGCGTGACGACGACGGCGGCCGCGAGCGAATGGACGATTAACAGGCCGAGCGCCAGCGAAAGGCGGCCTTGGGCGATCATGCTTTGCATGATGTTCAGGCAGTTGCTGTACAACATGTACATGAACAGCGCGATGAACAGATTGACCGAGCGGCCCATCCGCGGATTGACGTAGGAGAGCGGGATCGCCAGCAGCACGAGCAGCACGGCGCTGATCGGCACCGATATGCGCCAGAACAGCTCAGCCCGCTCGGGCGCGCCGTCGGCCAGCACCAGCACGTCGGTCGGGAGCGCCTTCAGCGATGCTGGAAGCGCGCGCACCTCGGCCGGCTCGATCCGGCGTCCGAGACGTTCGAACTCTGCCGTGCGGAAATCGGCGCTGCCTGCCGTGCCTTCGTAGCGCCGGCCATCCTCCAGTACGATAAATCGGTCGCCGTTGGCCGCCTCCTCCAGATGGCCGGAGCGAGCGACCGTCGTCTCGTCCTTCTCGCTGTCGATCGAGTGCAGGAACACGTGGCGGATCCTTCCGTCGAGCGTGTTGATGCTTTCGATGAACACGACCAGCTTCGCCTGGCGGAATTCCTTGAATAGTCCCGGCGTCAGCAGCGACAACTCTTCGCGCGACTCGAGCTGGCGCTCGTATTCGAGCCGCCGCGCCTCGGCCCATGGCGAGAGCCAGAGTGAAAGCGCGACGATCGCCAGCAGAAACGGCGTGGCGAACCAGAGTATCGGCTTGAGCCAGGCGGTCAGGCTCTGGCCCGAGGTAAACCAGACGACCATCTCGCTGTCGCGATACCAGCGGGACAGGGTCAGCAGGACGGTCAGGAACAGCGCAACCGACAGGAGGATGTTGAAGTAGAAGAGGGCATTAAAGCCCAAAAGGGCCAGAACCCCTTCGGGAGCCACGGTTCCCCCGGCGGCACGCGCCAGCAACCGCAGGACCAGATTGGTGAAGAGTATCCCCAGCAATACCAGGAATAGTGCCACCGCTGTCGCGGTCAGTTCTCGCACGAGGCTGCGCCGGAAGACCATGACGACGGAAATATTTTGACTTTTTCAGGCCGATTTGCCGATAATGCGGTTCGTACCGCCTAAAGGCAAATTTTTCGTTCGAAGGAAGGCGATGGAATTTACCATAAAAAGCGGCAGCCCCGAAAAGCAGCGCAGCGCTTGCGTCGTCGTCGGGGTGTTCGACAATCGCAAGCCGAGCCTCTCGGCCGAACTGATCGACCGGGCGTCGAACGGTTATATCAGCGAGATCATTCGCCGGGGCGACATGGAGGGCAAGCTCGGCGCGACCTTGCTTCTGCACAACGTCCGCGGGACGCTGGCCGATAGAGTCCTGCTGGTCGGCCTAGGCAAGGAGCGCGACTTTCGCGAGCGCGAATTTCGCAGCGCCATCCGCGCCGCCGTACGCCTGCTCAACGAAACCGGGTCGTACGAGGCAGTCGTCTATCTTACCGAGGAAAAGGTCAAGCGCAGGGAAGTGGCCTGGCGGGTCGAGCACGCGGTTGTCGTCGCGATGGAGGCGGTGTACCGCTTCGACCAGATGAAAAGCCAGCCGGCGGACGTGCGCCGCCCATTGCGCTAGCTCACGCTGTCGGTGCCGCAGCGCAGCGATCTCACCGCCGGCGAGGCGGCCGCGGCGCGCGGGCTCGCGATCGCGCACGGCATGGACCTTGCCCGGGACCTGGGCAATCTTCCGGGCAACATCTGCACACCTGCCCATTTGGCCGAGCGCGCGCAGGCTCTGGCGCAGGAATTGGGCTTCAAATGCGAGGTCTTCGAACGCGGCAAGCTCGAAGAGCTCAAAATGGGATCGTTCCTGTCGGTGACCAACGGCAGCGATCAGCCGCCTAAATTCATCGTGCTCGAGTACTTCGGCGGCCCGAAGAGGCAAAGGCCGCTGGTGCTTGTTGGCAAGGGAATAACCTTCGACAGCGGCGGCATCTCCCTCAAGCCCGGCGCCGATATGGATCAGATGAAATTCGACATGTGCGGCGCGGCCAGCGTTCTGGGCGCGTTTCGTGCAGTCGCCGAGCTCAAGGCAAAGGTCAACCTGATCGGCCTCGTGCCGACTTGCGAGAACATGCCCAACGGCAGGGCGACCAAGCCGGGCGACGTCGTCCGCAGTATGTCGGGACAGACGATCGAGGTGTTGAACACCGACGCCGAGGGCCGGCTGATCCTTTGCGACGCGCTGACCTATGCCGAGCGCTACGAGCCGGCAGCCGTCGTCGACATCGCCACCCTGACCGGTGCGATGGTCGTTGCGCTCGGTCACGTCGCCGCCGGTCTATTCAGCAATAGCGACAGCCTCGGCCGGGCGCTGCTCAATGCCGGCGAAGACGCGTTCGACCGCGCCTGGCAGCTGCCGCTCTGGGATGATTACCAGGACGCGCTGAACAGCAATTTCGCCGATTTCGCCAACATCGGCGGCCGAGCGGGCGGCAGCATCACGGCGGCATGCTTTCTGTCCAAGTTCGCCAAGAAATTCGACTGGGCGCATCTGGACATCGCCGGGGTGGCGTGGAAAGAAGGCAAGGAAAAGGGCGCGACCGGCCGTCCGGTGCCGCTGCTGACCACGTGGGTGCTGTCGCAGGAGACCGCCCCGTAGCTCGCGCGAGCACCAGCGCGCGTTACGCAGAATACTCCGCCGGATGCTTCGATGACCTCGATCGATTTCTACACGCACGTGAGCGATCGCTTCGACGTCGTTGCCAAGCTGGTCGCCAAGGCGTTCGCCCAGCACGGCACCGTGCGGGTCCTGACCGGCGACGCCGAGTCGACCGAGGCGCTCGATCGGATGCTGTGGATCCAGCCGGCGATTGGATTCCTGCCCCATTGCCGGATCGGCAGCCGCCTCGCCGCCGAAACCCCGATCTGGGTCGACCACCTGCTCGAGCATCAGGGACCGGCAGCGGTGCTGATCAATCTCCAGGCCGCGCCGCCGCCGTTTTTCTCGCGCTTCGAGCGACTTGCCGAAGTCGTCGGCGCCGATGAAGCCGGTGCGGCCGCGGCGCGCGAGCGCTTTCGCTTTTATCGCGAACGCGGCTATGAGCTTCGCACTCATAACTTAAGCGAGCGCGGCTGATGGCGAGCGCACGCGAGCTTCTCGAGCAGGCCGACGCGCTGATGCGGCGTAACCGCGGCGGCGGCACAGTCGATATTCCGGTGCTGACCGATGTCGTCGCAGGCGTTCCCGCGAACGACGAGCCCGAGACCGACGTACCGGTGCTCACCGACGTGGTCGAAGCCGGCGCAGTCGACGATGCGGATCTGCCGGTGGCGGTGCCAGCGCCAATGCCACTGGAACCGGCCGAGGCCCGCCATGCATCGACGCCCCCGGCCGACAACGCGGCGATCATGCAATCGGCGGATGCGATCCCGGTCGAGCTGCCGATGGACGGCGATACGTCCGATTGGCTGGTGATGGACACGATCGACCCGTCGACGCACAGCATCACCGGCCCCGGTCCGGATACGCTCGCGGTCGTTCCGCCGGTCACGCTCAAGGCCGAACCCGAAGCCCAGCCGGAACCCGAACGGGCACCGGAGTCTCCGCCTGCCGCCGCCCCCGCTCCGCTCGTCGTCGACGACTCGGCTGAGCGCGCCGCGAAGGCCGCCGCCGAGGAAGAACGCTGGCGGGCGCTGGCCGAGCAGGTTTCGATGCAGGTATTGCAGCGCATCGATCTGTTTACCGACACCGGCCTCAAGACCCAGCTCGCCGAGCGTCTGCAGCCTATCGTCGAGCGCGCCAGCGCCGAGCTGATCGGAGCGATCACCGAGCACGTCGGCGGCGTGTTGCGCGCCTATGTCGCCGAGGCGATCGAGCGGGAGATCGCGCTGTGGCGGCGCGATCACTGAAGCCCGCGCCACCCATCGCCGTTGCGCTGCCGATGGCAAAGACGTGCTAGACTCGGGCTCATGAATTCGCCGTACGCCCGATTCGCTTCCGCCGGCCGCGGCAAGGCTGCCCGCACTGCCGGGTACGTCGGCTTTTACTATTTCGGGATAGTCTCCCCGGGCCGCGTTCGCCGATAGTTCGAAGCACAAAGTTTCAAGACAAATCGGGCGGCCCC
Source organism: Casimicrobiaceae bacterium (assembly GCA_036270955.1). GTDB lineage: Bacteria > Pseudomonadota > Gammaproteobacteria > Burkholderiales > Casimicrobiaceae > PALSA-1003. The sequence goes on from DATBBM010000016.1 coordinate 23,998, forward strand.
AAAAGGCCGCCCGATTTTTTTCCAGGAGCCAGAGATGATCATCGTCATGCAACCCGAAGCCGGCGACGCCGAGATCGCCGCGGTCGAAGCGAGGATTCGTGCCGCCGGGCTAGAGGTCCACGTGTCGCGCGGCACCGAGCGGACGCTGATCGGCGCGATCGGCGACGAGCGCAAGCTCGATCCCGAGATGTTCGATCCGCTGCCCGGCGTCGAGCGCTCGATGCACATCCTGAAGCCATACAAGCTGGTAGCGCGGGAATGGCACAAGGCCAGCACAATCGTCGACGTCGCCGGCGTCAAGATCGGCGCGAACGCCGTGCAGGTCATCGCCGGTCCGTGCTCGGTCGAGACGCAGCCGCAGATGGATGCCGCCGCCGATGGCGTGGCGGCAGCCGGCGCGCGCCTGATGCGCGGTGGCGCATTCAAGCCTCGCACCAGCCCCTACGCCTTCCAGGGCAAGGGCGTCGACGGACTGGCGATGCTCCGCACCGCGGCCGCGCGGCACGGACTGCCGATCGTCACCGAATTGATGGACGTGCGGATGCTCGACGCATTCCTCGAGCACAAGGTCGACGTCATCCAGATCGGGACGCGCAACATGCAGAACTTCGACCTGCTGAAGGAAGTCGGCCGGGTCGACGTGCCGGTCATATTGAAGCGCGGGATGAGCGCGACCATCAGCGAATGGCTGATGGCCGCCGAATACATCGCCGCCGGCGGCAATCACCGGATCATGCTGTGCGAGCGCGGCATCCGCACGTTCGAGACCGCCTATCGCAATGTGCTCGACGTCACCGCAGTCGCGGTGCTGAAGCGCGAGACGCACCTGCCGGTCATCGTCGATCCGTCGCACGCGGGTGGCAAGGCGTGGATGGTGCCGGC
>DATBBM010000017.1:0-31952 GCA_036270955.1 Casimicrobiaceae bacterium
TCGGCCGGCCGCCCCAGCCGCGGCGGGAACGGCACCATCTTGCCCAGCGATTCCTGCACTTCCTTCGGCAGGCTGCCCATCATCGGCGTCTCGAACAGGCCCGGCGCGATCGTGACGACGCGTATGCCGTTCCGCGCCAGCTCGCGCGCGATCGGCAAGGTCATGCCGACCAGCCCGCTCTTGGATGCGCTGTACGCCGCCTGTCCGATCTGACCGTCGTATGCGGCGACCGATGCGGTGAATACGATCACGCCGCGCTCGCCGGCGGCGTTGGGCGTGTTGCGCGCCATCGCTTCCGCTGCCAGACGGGCCATGTTGAATGACCCGATCAGGTTGATGTTGATCGTGCGGGTAAACGACGCGAGGTTGTGCGGTCCCTCCTTGCCAAGGATTTTTTCGCCGTGCACGATGCCGGCGCAATTGACCATACCGTGCAGCGCACCGAATGCGCTCGTCGCGGCATCGACCGCAGCCTTGCCGCTCGCCTCGTCGGTGACGTCGGTCCGGACGAATTTCGCCGCCGCGCCGAGCTCGCCGGCAAGCGCGTTGCCGTCGCGCTCGTTGACGTCGGCGAGTACCGCCTTGCCGCCGCCGGCAACGACCATGCGTGCCGTCGCGGCGCCGAGACCCGACGCGCCGCCGCTGATAACGAATACGCTGCCGCGAAGTTCCATCGTCCTGCTCCGTTGTTCGATTCGATCGGCTGCCGCGCGAGCGCACCCGGTCGGGCGCGCCGCGGCGCCGCGCGCTACTTTTCCTGCGCCTTGAATACCGTCGTCGCGGTCGCCACCAGCCCCGCCAGATCGGATAGGTTCGACGGCACGATCAGCGTGTTATTGGTCTTGGCGAGATTGGCGAACGCGGCGACGTACTGCTCGGCGACCTTCAGGTTGACCGCGTTGATGCCACCGGGCGAGACGATCGCCTCCGCGACCTGGCGGATCGCCTTGGCGTTCGCCTCGGCGATCGACAGGATCGCCGCCGCCTGCCCCTGCGCGGTGTTGATCTCGGCCTGCTTGACGCCTTCCGATTGCGCGATCGCCGCGGCGCGCGCGCCGGCGGCCAGGTTGATCTGCTGCTGCTGCGCGCCCTCCGAGGTCGCGATCACCGCGCGCTTTTCGCGCTCGGCGGTGATCTGCGCCTGCATCGCGTGCAGGATCTCCTTCGGCGGCGTCAGGTCCTTGATCTCGTAGCGCAGCACCTTGACGCCCCAGTTGCCGGCAGCCTGGTCGAGCGCGGCGACGACCAGTCCGTTGATGTGGTCGCGCTCCTCGAACGTGCGGTCGAGCTCCATCTTGCCGATCACGCTGCGCAGCGTGGTCTGCGCGAGCTGCGTGATCGCGACCATGAAATTGCTCGATCCGTACGACGCGAGCTTCGGATCGGTGACCTGGAAGTAGAGGATGCCGTCGACCTGCAGCTGCGTGTTGTCCTTGGTGATGCAGATCTGGCTGGGGACGTCGAACGGTATTTCGCGCAGGTCGTGCTTGTAGGCGACGCGGTCGATGAACGGCAGCACGAAATTGAGTCCCGGCGCCAGCACCGCGTGGAACCGTCCGAGCCGCTCGATCACCAGCGCATGCTGCTGCGGCACGATACGGATCGTCTGGATGATGACGATGATCGCCACAACGAACAGCGCCAGCGTGACGGCCGAGGATCCGAGCATGACGTTCTCCATCGTTCAGGCGGTTTCCGGGGGATGATTCGACAGGAGCAGCACCGATCCGCGCATGCCGGCGATGTACATCGTCTTGGTATGCGGCGTGTCCGGCGTCGCCACTTCCGCATCCCAGGTGCTGCCGCGATAGGCGACCCGGGCGGTGCCGGCCGGACCCCAGCTTTGCACCTGCACCATCTGACCGATGTCGAGGCCCTTCTGCGGCGGCGTGCCGGCCACCAGGCCGCGCTTCCATCGCTGCAGCAGCACCGTGCCGACCACGCCGAGCGCCGCGGCGATCAGCCATTGCACCGGGATCGCGGCGCCGAGCCACGCGGCGACTCCGCCGCAGACGATCGCCAGCCCGATCACCAGCAGGTAGAACGTTCCGGTGACGAGCTCGGCGGCGATCAGTCCAGCGCCGGCAATCCACCAGATCCAGTAGTCGCTCATCGACTCTCCCTAAGGCGACCAAAGGATAGCAAGGAACGACTACCTTGGGCGGCCGGTGCCGCGGCCTTGCGAGGCGCCGGGACGCCCCGACATTGAGCTATAATTGCTCTTTCTTTTCAGACGTTTCGCGACGCACCGGAGGTCCGGCAATGCCCATTTACGAATACCGCTGCAATGCTTGCGGGCACAAGCTGGAATCGCTGCAGCGGCTGTCGGACGCACCGCTGGTCACCTGCCCCGCCTGCGGCAAGGACGCGCTGGCCAAGCAGGTGTCGGCCGCGGGCTTCCAGCTCAAAGGGAGCGGCTGGTACGCCACCGACTTCAAGAACTCCGGCGCCAAGCCTCCCGCGAAAGACGCCGCCAAGACCGACGCCAAGGCTGACGCGCCCGCGAGCGCGGCCGGCGATGGCAAGTCGGAGACTTCGACCGCCGCCAAGGCGGACGCGCCGGCCCCGTCATCCTCATCCGGCACCAAGTCGGGCGACCAAGGCAAGAGCGAAACCCGAACGAGCGACAAACCGGCGGCCACCGGCACGACCTCCGGAGGCTCGTGACCTCGCGCAAGCAATCGGTGGAGGCGCTGAAGCGTTACCTGATCGCAGGGCTTCTCGTCTGGGTTCCACTCGGCATCACCATCTGGGTGTTGCAGCTTCTGTTATCGACGCTCGACCAGACCCTGCTGCTGGTGCCCGCGAGCGCGCGTCCCGAAGCCCTGTTCGGATTCCATATCCCGGGCCTCGGCGCATTGCTGGCGTTCGCGATCCTGATCCTCACCGGCGTCGTTGCCGCCAATTTCTTCGGCGCGCGGGTGATCCTTCTCTGGGAATCGGTGCTGACCCGCATCCCCGTCGTCAAATCGATCTATTCGAGCGTCAAGCAAGTCAGCGACACGCTGCTTTCCGACAGTGGAAATGCGTTTCGCAAGGCACTGCTGGTCGAGTATCCGTATCAGGGCTGCTGGACGATCGCGTTCCAGACCGGCGTTCCGGCCGCCGCGGTCGCGGGCCATCTGGCCAGCGAGCACGTCAGCGTGTACGTGCCGACGACGCCGAATCCGACGTCGGGGTTTTTCCTGATGCTGCCTCGTTCGCGCGTGCACGAGCTCGACATGACCGTCGACGAGGCGCTCAAATACATCATCTCGATGGGCGTCGTCGCGCCGCGCCCGCACACGAACATCCCCGTGGGCACGATCACGCCCGCGCTCGATCGCCGAAATTGACCGCACCGGATCACATTGCCCACTGCCGGCCGGCAGTGGCGGGCGGGCGCGTGTTTGCGCACCGCCTGCCCGTCGTCCTCGGAACGACGCCGCGGGCGTGCGAGATCTCGCCGCCCGATCGTCCGCCGCCAATCACACGTTTTTGGAGAATTGCTTGAAGCGCACCGATTATTGCGGCCGAATCGACCGCAAGCGACTGGGCGAAACCGTGACGGTCTGCGGATGGGTCCATCGCCGCCGCGACCACGGCGGCGTCATTTTCATCGACTTGCGCGATCGCGAAGGCCTGGTGCAGATCGTCTGCGATCCCGACCGCGCGGCCACGTTCGCGATCGCCGAAAAGCTCCGCCACGAATTCGTCATCGCGGCCACCGGTCGCGTGCGGCCGCGGCCCGAGGGAACGATCAACACCAACCTGGTCAGCGGCGAAATCGAGATCCTCGCCCACGACATCGAGATCCTCAATCAATCGCTGACGCCGCCGTTCCAGCTCGACGACGACAACATTTCGGAGAGCGTCCGGCTCGAGCATCGCGTGCTCGACCTGCGCCGGCCGGCGATGCAGAAGAACCTGATGCTTCGGCACAAGGCGACGATGAGCGCGAGGCGCTATCTCGACGCGCACGGCTTCGTCGACATCGAGACGCCGATTCTCTACAAGTCGACCCCCGAGGGCGCGCGCGAGTTTCTGGTGCCGTCGCGCCTTCACCACGGCCAGTTCTACGCGCTGCCGCAGTCGCCGCAGCTGTTCAAGCAGATGTTGATGATGGCCGGCTTCGATCGCTACTATCAGATCGTCAAGTGCTTTCGCGACGAGGACCTGCGGGCGGATCGCCAGCCCGAATTCACCCAGATCGACATCGAGACGTCGTTCCTGGACGAGGTCGAGATCCGCGAGCTGATGGAAGGCCTGGTGCGCTCGATGTTCAAGGAGACGCTCGGCGTCGATTTGCCGCGTTTTCCGGTGATGACCTACGCCGATGCGATGCGCGACTACGGCTCCGACAAGCCGGATTTGCGCATCCCGCTCAAGCTGACCGAATTGACCGACCTGATGAAGACCGTCGACTTCAAGGTCTTTCGCAGCGCCGCCGACTTGGCTGGAGGGCGGGTCGCCGCGTTGTCGGTGCCGGGCGGCGGCTCGCTGTCGCGCAAGGAGATCGACGATTACACGACGTTCGCCGCGGTCTACGGCGCCAAGGGATTGGCCTACATCAAGGTCAACGACGCCGCGCAGCCGAACGAGCAGGGCCTGCAATCGCCGATCGTCAAGTTCCTGGGCCGCGACGCGCTGGCCGAGATCCTTCGCCGCACGGGCGCCGCCAGCGGCGACCTCATTTTCTTCGGCGCCGACCGCGAAAAAGTCGTCTGCGACTCACTCGGCGCACTCCGGGCCAAGGTTGGGCACGAGCGCGGCTTCGCGACCACCGGCTGGCAGCCGCTGTGGGTCGTCGATTTTCCGATGTTCGAATTCAACGACGAGTCCAAGACCTGGGGAGCGCGGCACCACCCGTTCACCGCGCCGAAGGACGGCCATGAAGATATCTTCCAGACCGATCCCGGCGGCGCCATCGCCAAGGCTTACGACGTCGTGATGAACGGCTGGGAAATCGGCGGCGGATCGGTCCGCATCCATCGCCCCGACGTGCAGGCGAAGGTATTCAGCTCGCTCGGCATCAGCGTCGAGGACCAGCGGAAGAAATTCGGATTCCTGCTCGACGCGCTGCAGTACGGTGCGCCACCGCACGGCGGCATCGCCTTCGGCGTCGACCGCATGACCGCGCTGATGGCCGGCGTCGAGCAGATCCGCGATGTCATCGCCTTCCCCAAGACGCAGCGCGGACAGGACCTTCTGATCGACACGCCGTCCCCGGTCACCGAGCAGCAATTGCGCGAATTGCATATCCGTATCCGCGCCAGCGACGCCGCGAAAAACACCTAGCGGGATCGGTGTGGTGCCCCAGCGGCTGTCGGCCCGTGCCGCCGTTCGCACGCGGCCTCCGTGCCAGCCACCTAACGCGTGGGCGAATACTTGTGCGGATTGCCGATGACCTGCCGCTGCACTTCGCAAAGACGCGAGAGCTCTTCGTCGGGATACGTCGCGTAGTCGGCAAGCAACTGGCGATTAGCCGCGTAATGCGGCTGGTCCATCGTCGCACCCGGCTCGCGCGAGTGCCACAGGTGCAGCGCGGGCCGGTCGCCGCATTCGGCGAGCCGCATCCCAGTGCGCCGCAGCTTGATCGTCATCGCATCGTCTTCGCCGCCCCAGCCGCGAAAGCGCTCGTCGAAGCCTCCGAGCCGCAGGTACGCTTCGCGCCTGATGACGAACAGGCCGCCGGCGAAGACGACGAATTCCTGTCGGGCTTCGCGATTCGGTGGCGTTTCCGCGGGCCGCTTTGGCATGAATTCCCAATCTCCGCCGCGGACGCGCCGCGATTCGTCGGCGGTCAGATCGACGATGCGGCGGTACGGCTTGGCGGCATCGACGCCGTTGCGGCAGAGCTCGATCGCCCGGTCGAGCGCGCTATCGACGATCACGTCGGCGTCGGCAAAAATCAGTATCGGACGCACCGTCTGCCGTGCGCCGACGTTGAATCCCCAGCTCTTGTTGAACGGACCCGGGTTGTAGCCGAACAGCGTCCGCCGATTGACCGACGCCGACGCAAGCTCGACTCGCGGCACGCTGTCCTGTTCGAAGATGATGACTTCCAGCGACGGCCGCCGTTCGAGCCAGCGCAGCACCGCGAGCAGGTTGTCGCGGCGCGCACCTTCGCCGTTTTCGCGATACGTCAGAATATAGGCGGTGTCTTCCATCGGTAGCGCCATGATAAGTTGTCTGACCGTCACCCGCGAAGCGCGATCCGCGAGCCTCGAGCTGGCGGTCGGCGATTTCGCGCGCCAGACATGGGGCGACCGCGAGCTGGTCATCGTTCACGACGGCAACGCTGCCTTCGACGCGAAGCTCAGGGCGCTGGCCGGCGCGCACGACGGCGCGCCGATTACCATTCACCGCGAACCGGCAGGGCGAACGCTCGGCGACTTGCGCAACGCTTCGATCGATGCAGCGCGCGGCGAAGTCGTTTGCCAGTGGGACGATGACGACCGCTACCATCCGCGCCGCCTGGAATTGCAGTTCGCCGCGATGCGCGTCGAGAGCAGCGAGTTCTGCTTTCTGACCGACCAGCTGCACCTGTTCTCCGCGGAGCGGACGATGTACTGGGATGACTGGAATCTCGAAGTCCACCCGCTGAACCTGGTGCAGGGCACGCTGCTCGGCACCAAGTCCGCGCTCGGACGCTACCCGCCGCTCGCGCGTGGCGAGGATACGCCGCTGATCCTCGAGCTGCTGCGGCGCGGGCGCCGGATCACCCGGCTGCGCCAACACGGGTATCTATACGTGTACGTCTACGATGGCCAGAATGCGTGGGACTACGAGCATCACGCGACGATAAGCGCCTGGAAGCGCTTCCGCGGCGCACGGCTGCTGGCGCTCGAGCCGATGCTCCGCGCCCGGCTGGCGGAATACGTGCCCCCGCTCGGCCGGTTCGTGATGCCTTACGACACCGGACAGCTGGTGTTCGAAGGCGTCAGCGGTGGTGGGACGTGACGGCGTTCAGAATTGCGGTGCAGCAGTCGCGCAGCACCTGCCGCCAGGTGACGCCGGCCGGCACCGCGGCGCCAACATTGTGCCGTTGCACGTTAGGATCGAGCGGCAATAGCAACGAGTACATGGCCACCTCCCGAGAGAAATGAGGTCGGGAAGGACGATCATTCCCCGATCGGAAGGTGTTGATGCATCGATCGTGCCAATCCGGTCACGGCGTCCCGAGGCCACGCACGACCGACCAACCCCGCCGTGCGCGCGCGAGGAGGGTTCGCACCGAGATCAGCGCAGGGTCGTAGTCGATTCTGAGCAGGTTGGACACGCGCGAGCCGGGTGCGACGCGGGCCACGCCGACGAGCCTCGTCAGGTCGCGTATGAGAGCGCGAACGTCGCTTCCGACGCTCGGTCTGGCAAGATGCAAGAGGACGTTTGCGTTGTGCGGTTGCATTGAAATCTCCTTGGAGCTTGGATTGTGGTCAGAACGGGTTTTGCTTTTCCGTTGGCACAGGGCAGCCGCACTCGCCGCGAGCAAAATGACGACCGATCCCGCGAGGCCCGCGGAGAGCGATTGGGTGGCGTCTGCGAGCCATCCGGACAGGACCGGGCCGATCGTCTGGCCGATTGCGAACACCACGGTAAAGACGGCGACCGCGGGTCCCCACGCCGTCCTCGGCAGCGACGTCTTGACCAGATCCGTCACCGCCGTGGGAGCCGTAAACATGGCGGCGCCGAAAAAGATCGCGGAAATGATCATTGCAGGCAGCGACGTGCTGACCAGCGGGATCGCCGCTCCGATGCTCAGGACTACGCCGACGGCGGCAAGAGTCCTGGCGGGGTACCAGCGGGCGCGCGGCACACGCCATACAATCGGAGCGAGCATCGTGGCTATCCCCAATGTCCCCCAGGTCAGCGCGACGTCGAGAGCGGATGCTCCGTGCGAAACCATCCACGCCACGACGAACGTCATATAGGCGATGTAGCCGACACCGAACAGAAAATAGCCGCCGAGCGTTGCACTGAACGTCCTCATTTGCCACGGGCTCTTCGCGGCAGCGCTCGATGGTTCGCTGATCTGCCGCGCGGCCCAGACCCCCACCACGGCAAACACCGCTGAAACGCCGCCGATGGCGAGCCAGGCGCCGCGCCACGCGTCGTCGCCGGCAACCGCCAGTAGCCAGGGTATGCCTACACCCGATAGCAGGATCCCCGCGCCGGCGCCGCCGAAATAGACGGCGATGGCGCTGGACGAGAGCTCGGGCCGATTGGAGTAGACATTGCTTGCCAGGACGGCGCCGCAGATGAATACGATCGCGCCACCGACGCCCGCAATCGCGCGCAGGCACAATTGCGCGATAAATCCCTCGACGAGCCCCGATCCGGCGAGCGCCAATACGGTCACCACCATCCCGACGCAGAACAGCCTGCGATTGCCCAATCGCGAAACGTAGCCCATCGTGAAAAGGGCGCCCGCGAGATACCCGAGCGCGTTGGCCGTATTCAGCGAGCCTGCCTGCGAATAATTGAGGCCCATCTCGGCCCGCATCGCGGGCAGCAGCAATGCGTAGGCGAATCGGGCGAAGGAATTGGCGACGGCGGGGCCGAGCGACAGCGCCGCCACCACCCAGAAGCGTGACCCCAAGTTCATGATCGATGCGTGTTGCTGTGATGAAGCAGAGCAGTCTACGGCGCTGATGCAGCAGCGAAACTTCATGGCGACGCCATTTATGTTTCGTTTGTTTCAACCCCCGAGCGATGAGCGGAATTCGAGCGCTGCGTAGCTTCCGCGCCTCGACCTTTCATTCCGCCGGTGGCTAGGCAGGGGCCAGGGGGGACATCTGAGGGGCGATCCGCAGCTGCACTGTTCCGAAGCGGCGAGTCGCCCAGCGAACGCGTTCGATGGCATAGCGCAGCGTCAAAGTCAGCACGTCGCGCTGGGCATGACTGCCGCCGAGCCGATGCGCCTGCGCGGGCAGGCTCGCAAGCAATCCGATCGCCACGTTGTCGTTGCGCCGTCCGAATGCGATCAGCGCCCGGCAGGCGGGAAGACCGAGCAGCCGCGTGGTCTCGCCATATCGGGTCGGCAGCGATGCCGCTCTACCCACTGCGAGCTCGAGGCGTCGCGCCCGATCCCAATCCCGCGCTCCGACGAACGACAGCATCGCGTGGACGTCGTTAAAGCTGCAGAAGCCGTCGCCGATCGTCGGTTCCCAGGCGTCGGCGAGCTCGCCCCAGCGGGCGCCGATGTTTCCGCCCAACAGATGAATACGCCACAGCAGCGCGGACGCATCGATCATGTCCGAGATTTCGATCGAGTGCCTCGCCCTCACGCGTTCGTCGTACAACGCCACGGCGTGATCGAGCTGGCCCTGCGCCAGGTGGAACAGCGCAAGATGCCACCAGCAATGCGTCGAAACGACCGTGTCGACGCCCCAGGCGGTGAAGTGCTTGTGCATCCAGCTCACCCCCGCGGCGGGGCGCTCGCTCATCTCGAACACATGCGCCATTGCATGATGCGCTCGCGCATCGAATGGATTCAGGGCGAGCGCCGCGAGCGCGGCTTCCTCGGCGCGCCCGTACTCCCCGCATTCCTCGAGGCTGAAGGCGTGCATCGCCAGCACGGCGTGGTAGCCAGGCAGATCGGTCGACCACGCCGGCAGCACCGACGCTACGCGGTCGTTCATGCGGTCCAGATCGCCGGTGATGTAGTCGAACGCGTGCGCCGCCTGCAGCGCGAGTACGTCGCGCGGATACCGACTCAACAGCTCGCCCCACCGCGCCTTGGCGCGTTCATAATGGTCGGCGAGTGCCGCCTGGATGGCGGCAAGGTGCAATCGCTCGCGCTCGTTGGCTGGCAGTTGGGCCGCACGCGCCAGCACCGGGTGGGCCAAGCGGACGCGTCCCGGATCGCGGCTGGAAAGAAATAGGTAGGCCTGCAGCACATGGGCCATCACGAAGCTTGGCGCTTCCTGCAACGCCAGGGCAAGCTGCGCGTCGGCGCCGCTGCGCCAGCTCTGGAAGGTGGCGAGCGAGCGTTCGTAAGCCTCCGCCGCCGCGGATGTGGCGCCGGAGATGCTGTACCCTCGTGCGTCGATGCCGCTCATAGCGCTGCCTGCAACTGCGGTGCGGCCGCCGGCGAGATGTTGAGGTTCATCCGGAACAGGTTGCCCGGATCGAACCGCCGTTTCACGGTCTGGAGGCGGCGATAGTTCGCGCCGTAGCTTGCGGCGACCCGCTCGGTTTCGTCTTCGGTCAGAAAGTTGACGTAGCCGCTTCCGGTGGCGTGCAGCGCCGCTTCCTGAAAGGCCCGACGCGCCCATGCACGGACCCGTTCGTCGTCGCGCGCATCGGACCAGCGCCCGTGCACGTTCATGATATAGCGCGCATCGCGACCGAAAAAAGCAGTGGCCGCCGGTTTCACGCGCGCCATCGCGCCGCCGAGTTGCGCCACGAAGATTTCGCATTCCGGTCCCGGAAAGCGACCTGCGGCTGCGACCATCACGTCGAGCGCCGCATCGGTCAGCTTGCTGAAGTTGTTCGATTTCCAGTAGTTGCGCCTTCCCGGAGTAAGCAGCGGGTCGAAGGCGGACTGGAACGCGGCGTAAGGCGTCGGTGCCAGCGCGGTCCCGATCGGATCGCCGAACTGAAGCACCGGGGCGGCGGCGCGCCTGCCAGCGTCGACATCGCCGCTGTAGACAAGGGGAAAGATCACGACATCGGTACCATGCGACGATGCAGGAAGGAACGGCAGCGGAGGAGCCTTGCGCAGCACCGTCCAGACGCTCAGATCATCGGCGGCATCGACCGTAAAGTCGCGCCACGCGCGCAGAACCTGGCGGGCCTGCGCGAATGGATAGACGACCAGGCCCGCGTAGACTTCCGGGCCGACCCGATGCAGCTGGAATTCGAACGACGTCACGACACCGAAGTTGCCACCGCCGCCGCGCAGAGCCCAAAACAAATCGGGCTCCGAGACAGCCGAGGCGAGGCGCACGGTACCGTCGGCCGTCACGACGGTCGCGCCGATCAGATTGTCCACGGTCATTCCATAGCGGCGCGTCAGCCAGCCGAAACCGCCGCCGAGCGTGAGTCCGGCGACGCCGGTGGTGGAATTGATGCCGAGCGGTGTCGCCAGGCCGTGCGCCTGCGATTCGCGATCGAAGTCGCTCAGCAGCGCTCCCGCGCCCACGCGCGCAGTTCGCTTGTCGGCGTCGATGCTGATCGTGCGCATGCCCGACAAGTCGATCATCAAGCCGCCCTCCGCGACCGCGTTGCCGGCGATGTGATGGCCGCCGCCGCGAACGCTGACCAGCAGTCGGTGTGCAGCGGCGAAGCGGACGGCAGCCTGGACATCGCTGTCGGTCAGGCAGCGCGCGATCAGCGCGGGACGGCGATCGACACTGGCGTTCCAGACCTGGCGCGCTTCGTTGTATGCCTGATCGGACGGAACGAGCACACCCCCGCGAATCTGCGCCGCGAAGGCGTCGATGTCGGACCGGCGCACTTGCCGGACATCCTTGTCCAGCGTAAGGTAGGGAAGCGAATGCATATGAGCTCCAGACGTCAACACCATGAAAATGACCCGCCGATCCAATCGCGACGAGACGATCTATTATTTTGGATTGCGCGATCGGCTGCTTGACCCCACGTCGCTGGCGCTTGCTTACGCGTCCGTCATTGCTCCCGCACGATCGAAGAGCTTGATCGATCGTCCGCACGAGTTGATCGAAACGCCGCGGCGCTGAAATGAGCCAGGACACCCTGTCGGATGTCCTGCGCGGCGTGCGGCTGCGCGGCGCCGTGTTTTTTTATGTCACCGGTAGCAGCGATTGGGCCGCCGAGGCTCCTCCGGCGAAGGAGATTGCGCCGCTGCTGATGCGCGGCGTCGAACACGTGATGGAGTACCACGCGGTCGCGCAGGGCAGTTGCTGGGCCGGCATTCCCGGCGGCCCGTCGGTGCAGCTGTTCGCCGGAGACGTCGTGATGTTTCCGCACGGGGATCCCCATGTCGTGTCGAGTGCGCCGGGAATGCGGGGCAACCCCGACTTGACCTGGTTCTCCAGCGCGGAAGTGGACCAGTTGCCGCTGCGGCTCACGTTCAACGGCCAGGATCCGTTGCGCTCGACTCCGCCAGTCGAGCGCAGTACCGATACGACCATCGTGTGCGGCTTCCTCGGTTGCGATCTGCACCCCTTCAATCCGTTGATCGCCGCCCTGCCGCGCCTGTTGCATCTGCGCGCTTCCGACGGTGATGCATGGATTGCCAAATTCACCGAGCAGGCGGTGGCCGAATCGCACGCCCGGCGCCCAGGCGGCGAGGCGATGCTGGCGCGCATGAGCGAAATGATGTTTGTCGACGCCGTACGGCGCTATGCCGACCACCTGCCGGTGCAAAGCGAAGGCTGGCTGGCCGGCCTGCTCGACCGTTTCGTAGGTCGCACGCTTGCGCTGATGCACGAGCAGCCGGCGCAGAACTGGACCATCGACGAACTCGGGCGGCGCGTCGGCCTGTCACGATCGGCATTGCACGAACGCTTCGTCCAATTGATCGGCGTGCCGCCGATGCAGTATCTGGCCCAGTGGCGCATGCAGGCCGCGGCGCGCCTGTTGCTCGAAACGCGAGCGACCATCGCCGCGATCGCGCTCGACGTCGGCTACGATTCGGAGGCGGCTTTCACGCGCGCGTTCAAGCGCCTGGTCGGCAAGCCGCCGGCAGCATGGCGCCGCGAGCGCGATGCGGCGGTGGCGTGACAGCGCGCTGTCGGCAGCGCTAATCGAGGAACTGCCGGGCGATCACGTTGTAGGTCGTGTCCTCGGAGCGGATGAACGCCTCGGTCAACAGGCCAGCGTGAAAATCGGTGAAATCGGTGCGCGCCTCGTCCCACCACAGATGCGCCCACAGATGCATGCTGTAGACATCGGTAAAATCCGGATCGAAGCCGCCGAGCAAGGTGTGCAGGCCCTCGCGCGTGAACGCGTGCCGATAGAAGAATCGTTGCGGCACGACGTGCAGCGCGGCGGGCATCTCGCCCCATAGCCGCGCGGCCTCCCGTGTCGAGTGGCGGTCCCAGCTGCCATCGTAGACGCGCCGCATCTCGCTAAGCCAGCGCGCCGCGAACCGGGCTCCCGGACGGCTGAGGATCACCGCGTTGCACAGTGAAGGCCGCAGGACGCCCAGCGGATCCGCCTGCGGCGGCTCCTCGCCCAGCACGAACTCGTACCGGAAAAGGCGTCTTGGCAGCGCCTGCACAAACAGCGTGTCCATGTCGGCATAGATGCCGCCGGATTGGAGCAGGACGTCAAGGCGGACGAAATCGGCCTCGTGCGCATAGAGCCATCCGGACTCGCGGATGATTCTCGCTTCCGCCGATTCGTCGGCGGGACGAACGATCGGAGCCTGCGGCGACTTTCCGATGCGGTGCAGCGTCAGGTGCGGTCTGATCCGGTCCCACCATGGCCCCTGGGGCTCGTGCCGGTAGTGAAAGTGAATGCAGTCCGGACGGTTGACCTGCCGGCAGGATTCGAGGCAAAGATAATGCGCGACGTGCAAGGGCTCGGTCTGCGGACGCAGGCCGAACACGAAATGATATTCGTTGGGGATCTCAGCCATCGATCGCGGCGATCAGGCGGCGCGCTATCACCGGCTCGGCGAATGCGTTGAGGATGGTCTCGCGCGCCGTCGTCGCTGCCGGTATCTGATCGGCGTAATGCGACATCATTCGCCGCAACAGGCGGCCGGCGTCGTGCCTGTCCGCGATCGCCCATTGCTGATTGGGCCGGTACGACGCGCCGTGCAGCCAGCCAGAAACCGGTGCCATCGTGTACGCGATCAGCCCGGGATAGTCGGCGCCAAGAAAGTCCACATGGCCTCCCCATCCGGTGATGATCACCGGCTTGCCCAGTGTCGCCGCATCGAATGGGCCGAGGCCCCAGCCTTCCCCGTGCGTGACCGAGACGAAGCAATCGCCGATCGCGTGCAGCACGTCGATCGTGCGGCCGCTGATGTCATCGGCCGCGAGCAGCGCGACGGGGGCCGCCGACACACCGGTCTCGGCATACGCCGCATCCACCGCGGCGCGAACCAGCGCCGGGATAGGCGAACCCGGTTGTGCCCCCGCGGCAAACGAGCTCGGCGCAGCGGATGTCTTGATCAACAGCGTGACCTTGTCGCGGGCGGTGAATTCACGCGCGAACAACGCGACCAGATCGCCGAGCGCCTTGCGGGGATCCCACATGCCGATCGTGTAGAAGACGAAATGATCGCCTGGTATGCCGAGTTTGCGCCGCAGCGCGATTTTTTCGTCCGGCGTCGGCGTGTTCCAGGCATGGCGCCGGATGTGCGGCACGACATGCACCGGCTTGCCACCGGTACCGCGCGGGAACAGCTCGCCGTTGCTCGTGCTCGGGACCAACAGCTTGTCAGGCAACGCGAGTAGCGGCGGCCAGTGATCGGGCAGCGCATCGGTTTCCCAAGTCGTGCAGCCGATATTCTGCTTGCCCCGCTCTGCGATGCGTGGCCAGTGCTCGGGCACCGTGTGCATGATCACCGTGTCGTATTCGATTGGGCGGCAGAGTCCCTGCGCCAGTGCGGGCAAATCGGAAAGCGAGGCGTCACCCGCGGCCGCGCGCGCCAGCGGCAGCGCCGCAAAGCCCTGGTCGGGACGCCAGAATCTGTCGACCGGTCCACCGAGAAACGAAGGCTGCCACCAGACCGGAACGCCGAGATTGTGCAGCGCGCGCACATAACCGAGCGCCGACAGGCCATAGCCGCTGCTATTCGCGTACGCGATATACTTGACGCCGATCGTCATCGCCTGCCGTCACGCATGATCCAGCCCGCGAATCTCCTGATCGGCACGCCGGCGTATGGCGGCCAGGTGCACGTCGACTATGTCAGCTCGCTGCTGGTGTTCCAGCGCCAGGGCATCGTCTTCACGCTGATGACGATCGGCAACGAGAGCCTGATCACGCGCGCCCGCAATACGATCGTCTCGACGTTTCACCAACGCCGCGAATTCACGCACCTGCTGTTTCTCGACGGCGACGTATACCTGCCGCACGACGGACTGTCGCGCATGATCGCGTGCGGCAAGGATGTCGTCGGCGCCCCGGTAGCGCTGAAAGCGCTGAGCGCGGAAGGCGCCCGCATGTTCAACATCGGACGCACGATCGGCGAGGATGGGCCGCTGCTCGTGACCGAGCGCATCGGAACGGCGGCGCTGCTCCTGTCGCGGAAGGCGGTCGACGCCCTGATCGCCGACGCGCGCGGCGATCGCCGCGCCTACGAGCAAAGCGCGGTCGCGCACGACGCCGGCGGCAACGGGAACGCGCTCCATTACGACGTGTTCCGCGTCGGCGTGGTCGACGGCGAGTATCTGTCGGAGGATTACTGGGCCTGTCATGCGCTGCGGCGACTCGGATTCGCGATCCACGTCGATCCGACGATCGTCACCCGGCACAACGGCGTCGTGGCGATATGAACCGCGCAAGCCCTACCGACGCCTGCGCCGGCGCAGCAGACCGGTCAGACCGAGCAACGCCGACAGCACGGCAAGCGTCCACCCTGCCGGCGCGGGAACAGGAACCGTAACCGGCAGCGGGCCGCTTTCGAACGCGCCGATGTCGATTCGACCTTCGCGCACTCGCGTGAAGGGCTTGCCGCGCTGATCGAACGACAACGCAGAGAACGCCGAATTGCCGGCGTTGACCGCGGGATCGACGACCGCCGTCAGAAGCTCGTGCGTAAGCGTCGGGCCGCCGTTGTCCTGCAGCGGTCCCAGCCAGCCGCCGGCGCCGAATAGAGGCGGTACCGCGGCACCGGTGATGTTGCCGGCGCCGGTGAGTGTCACGCTGGGCGCCACGTTTCCGATCACGCTGAACGAGACATCCCAGCTGTCCGGCTGGAGCGAATCGACGTCGAACCCGGAAGGGCCCGCGTTGTTGCCGGCCACGATCGTATTGATCGCCACGACGTTCGCCGGGGTCAGCAACGCCGACGCGACCGCGTTCTCGACCATGATACCCGCGCCGCGCGGCGCCAGATTGGCTGTCAGCGTGGCGCTGCGGAGCGTGATCGCGCCGGGGCCCGTGCCGCGCGCGGAGATGCCTCCGCCGACGCCGCCGGCGCGGTTGCTGCTGAGTGTCGAATTGATCGCCGCGAAGGTCGAGGGCTCGAACATAACCGCGACGCCGCCACCGCGGCCGGACGCCTGGTTTCCCCACACGGTCGTATCGCGCACCGTGGCGACGCCGCCCTGCACCAGGATGCCGCCGCCGTCGGTCGTCGCGGCGTTGCGGTCCAGCGTCGAACGGGTCAATTGGATCGAGGCACCCAGTCCCTGGACCGCGGCACTGCCGCCGCTACGTGCGCTGTTGAGACTCAGCACGGAATCGCTGACGGCAACGGTCGCCGGCGCACCACCCACCGAGCGGATGCCGATGGCGCCGCCGTTGCCAGCCGAACTGTCGCGGAAGATGCTCGATTGCGTGAGGCTCAACGTCACCCCGGCGTTGCCGGCATTTACGGCGATCCCACCGCCTATGTTGGCGGAGTTGACCATGTGATTATCATGAACGACGACATCGGTCAGATGCACGACCGACGCGACATTGCCGTTGAACTTGTCGGTCACGAGCATGCCTGCGCCGTCGCCGCCCGACACGCAGCCGGCGATCGTGAGCCCTGACACGGCAACCGTGGGGCTCGACGCGATTTCCAGCAGCCGATAGGCGGTGCTGCCGCAGGTCAGCAGCATCTGCGCGGAGCCCGGGCCCATCAGCGACACCGGTCTTTGCACGCTCAGCGCCGAGGGACCGGCCAGCGCCAGCGGATCGCTCGCGGCGAACGTTATCGTGCCCGACAGCGCCGGCGCAAAAACGATTGTGTCGTTGGAGCCGTAAGCACCGCTGCCAGGATCGCCGATACAGGCGCCCTGGTCCGCCTGGGCATTCACCGAATGCACGGCATCGCGCACCGTGCACGCGCTGATGCTGGCCTCGGCAAGCGTGTTCACGGTCAGCGTCGCGGCAGTGGCGCCGGAGGGCGCCAGCATGCCGGCGGCGATCAGCGCAGCGGCGAGCGGCCGCAACTGCCAGTCTGTGGGAGATCGTTCGGTGTGGGGAGGCATCGATAGGGTTGCACGGCAGCGATTGCGCGCCGATGCCGATTCCGCTGGTCTCGCCGCCGTGCGCGATTCTATTGACCGATGGATGTGTCAGTCAAGCAGCGATTGCCCGTCCGCGTCCTTCCTGCGTTGCCGACCGGCGTTACAATGCACCGATGGAAGCCTGCTCACGTCTCGATTCATGGCGCGCAGCGATGGTGGCGATCGTCGCGCTCGTCGCCTGCCTTGCTTCGCCGCTCGCCGCGCCGAAAACGTACTCTGCGGAAGGTGAGATCCGCGTCGACGCGCTCCCTGCGGAAGCGCGCGAGGCGCTCGAGCGCATCCGCACCGGCGGTCCGTTGCTGTACGAGCGCGACGGCGTCGTGTTCGGCAATCGCGAACGCCTGCTGCCCGAGAAAGCGCGCGGGTACTACCATGAGTACACGGTGAAAACACCGGGCGTGCGCGGCCGCGGCGCGCGTCGCATCGTCTGCGGCGGCGCCATCGCATCGACTTCGGAGTGCTACTATTCCGACGACCACTATCGTTCGTTTAAGAGAATACGGCAATGAAGCTTCCCGACCTTTCCACAGCCGCGGACGCAGGCGTGCATGACTGGACCGGCGCGCCCGAACCGCTGAAGACCGCGGCCGCCGCGGCCAAGCTCAAGTTCTGCTCGCTTGACCTGCACGGCGTCGACAACAAGGCCGCATTGCTGGAAAGGCTGGGCAAAAGCCTCAAGCTGCCCGAGCACTTCGGCAACAATTGGGACGCGCTCGCGGATTGCCTCGAGGACAGCGACTGGCTCGGCGGTCACGGCATCGCGATCGTGCTGCGGCACGCCGCAACTTATCGCAAGGCGCACTCGGCCGACTGGGAAACCCTTTCCGACATCCTGAGCGAGGCCTCCGAATACTGGCAGGAGCGGCACAAGCCATTCTGGGTATTCGTCAGCTAGCCGCCGATTCCGGGCGGCGGCACACTCGATCGGGCCGCATTCGTTGCCGCACAAGCTTCCCGTCTCGACGCTGGTTCTGGTGAATACGCCGGACTTGCGGGTTCTGCTGCTGGAGCGCGCCGACTTTCCCGGCTACTGGCAATCGGTGACCGGCAGCCAGGAGGCGGGCGAGGCGCTAGCCGAGACCGCCCGACGCGAGTTGCACGAGGAAACCGGGATCGAGGCCGACCGCTACGGCGGCGTCTGCGACTGGAACCTCTCCAACGTCTACGAGATCTATCCACAGTGGCGCTTTCGCTATCCCGAGGGAACGACGCACAATACCGAGCACGTGTTTTCGGTCGAGGTGCCCGAGCCCGTGCCGGTGATCCTGAACCCGCGCGAGCACTTGGCGCACGATTGGCTGCCCTGGACTGAAGCCGCACGCAAGTGCTTTTCCTGGTCGAATCGGGCGGCAATCGAGATGCTGCCGCAGCGAGTCGCCAACACCGTAAGGAGAATTCGATGACCACTCTGCGGATTCAGATGCGGCGTGCGGCGGCTGTGGCCATGCTGGCCGCTGCCGGCGCGACGGCAGGCGTCGCCTGTGCGCAGTTCGTGGTCCCGACGCAACCCACGGTTACGGTCTCTGCCTCTGCCACGGTAACGGTAAGCAACGATCGTTTACAGGCATGGTTGCGCGCCGAGGCCGAAAACCCCAACCCGGCCGCGGCGGCTAGCCAGGTCAACGCGCTCATCGCCAAGGCGCTGGCGACCGCGCGATCGTATCCTGCCGTCAAAGTGGCGACCACGGGCTATTCGACGCAACAAGTCACCGAAAGGGGCAAGCCGAGCCGCTGGCACGTCGCCCAATCGATCAGCCTGGACTCGGCCGATTTCACCGCCGCGGCAACCCTGATCACCCGGCTGCAGGAAGAGAACGGACTGTTGTTGTCAGGCATGGGATTTTCGCTGTCCGACAAGGTCCGGCGCGATGCCGAAGACGGCGTGACGCAGCAGGCGATACGCAGCTGGCAATCGCGCGCCGAGCAGGCCGCCCATGCATTGGGCTTCGCCGGCTGGCGTCCAGGACATCTGGCCGTGCAGACCGGCGACGGCGGCAGGATGTATCCGACGATGCGGGCGCAGGCGACGCCGGGGTTCGCGCCGGCCCCGATCGCGGTCGAGGCCGGGACGACCGACGTGACCGTCACGGTGAGCGGCGAAGCCGTCCTCGAGGCCGCGGCGATACCGTCGCGCTGACCGGCCTCGGCGTATCTATTGCGGCCCGATCATCCTCTGCGGCTGCACCCACTGGTCGAAGTCTTCCGCGCTGACATAGCCCAGCGCGAGCGCCGCGGCCTTCAGCGTCGTCCCCTCCCGGTGCGCCTTCTTGGCGATCGCCGCCGCCTTGTCGTAGCCGATATGCGGATTGAGGGCGGTCACCAGCATCAGCGAGCGCTCTAGCAATTCGTCGATGCGCGCGCGATTCGCCTCGATGCCGGTGGCACAATGGGCATCGAAGCTCGCCATCCCATCGCCGAGCAGGCGGACACTCTGCAGCACGTTGTGGATGATCAGCGGCCGGTAGACGTTGAGCTCGAAGTTGCCCGAAGCTCCGCCGATGTTCACCGCGACGTCATTGCCGAGCACCTGCGCGCACAGCATCGTCAGCGCCTCGCATTGCGTCGGGTTGACCTTGCCCGGCATGATCGAGCTGCCCGGCTCGTTTTCCGGAATAGTGATTTCGCCCAGTCCCGAGCGCGGGCCGCTGGCCAGCCACCTTACGTCGTTTGCGATCTTGGTCAGCGCGGCGGCCAGCGTCTTCAGCGCGCCGTGCAGGTTGACCAGCGCATCGGCGGCGGCCATCGCCTCGAACTTGTTCGGTGCGCTGACAAACGGCAGCCCGGTGAACTCGGCGATGTCGGCCGCGGCGCGAGCGCCGAATTCCGGGTGCGTGTTGAGTCCGGTGCCGACCGCCGTTCCGCCCAGCGCGAGCTCGCAAACATGGGGCAACGCGGCGTCGATGTGCGCTCGCGCATGCTCGAGCTGCGCCGCATAGCCGGAGAATTCCTGGCCCAGGGTCAGCGGCGTCGCATCCTGCAGATGGGTGCGGCCGATCTTGACGATGGCGGCGAAGGTTTCCGCCTTTGCCGCGAGCGTGGCGTGGAGCGCGTCGAGAGCGGGCAGCAGATCGCGTGCCACCGTCTCGGCCGAGGCGACGTTCATCGCCGTCGGAAATACATCGTTCGACGATTGGCCGCGATTTACGTCGTCGTTCGGATGCACGAGCCTTGCCTCGCCGCGCTCTCCGCCCAGGAGCTCCGATGCGCGATTGGCCAGCACCTCGTTGACGTTCATGTTGGTTTGCGTGCCGGATCCGGTCTGCCAGACGGCCAGCGGGAATTCGGCCGCGTGCGTTCCGGCCAGCGCCTCGTCGCAGGCCGCGACGATCGCATCGGCGATCCTTGGCGAAAGGATGCCCAGCGCCAGATTGACGCGAGCGGCGCTGCGCTTGACGATCAGCATCGCGCGTATCAGCGCCGCCGGCATCTTCTCGGTCGAGATGCGGAAGTGCTCGAGCGAGCGCTGGGTTTGCGCGCCCCATAGTCGATCGGCGGGGACTTCGATCGGTCCGAATGTGTCACGCTCGATCCGTGTCGCGGACTGGCTCATCAATAGTCTCCAGGCGGAAAAAAAGGGGCGCCGTGCGCCCCCTTTTCATTGCTCCGGCATGCGCGCTCACACCGCCGGCGTTTGCTCCGACGGAGTCGCTTGCGCCGCCGGCGCGGCAGCTGCGGCATCTTCGGCCGCAGCCTTCATCGACAGGCGCAGCCGACCCTTGTCGTCGGCCTCGAGCACCTTGACCTTGACGATCTGGCCTTCCTTGACGTAGTCGGAGACCTGATTGACGCGCTCCTTGGCGATCTGCGAGATATGCAGCAGACCGTCCTTGCCGGGCAGGACCTGCACGATCGCACCGAAATCGAGCAGGCGCAGCACCGTGCCTTCGTAGATGCGTCCGACTTCCACTTCGGCGGTGATCTCCTCGATCCGCTTCTTCGCCGCATTGCAGGCGTCGGCGTTGACCGACGCGATCGTCACCATGCCGTCGTCCTGGATGTCGATCGTCGTTCCGGTCTCTTCGGTCAGCGCGCGAATCACCGCGCCGCCCTTGCCGATGACGTCGCGAATCTTTTCCGGATTGATCTTGAAGGTCATCATCCGGGGAGCGTGCTGCGAAATCTCTGTGCGGGCGTGCGGCATCGCCTCGTGCATCAGGTGCAGGATATGCATCCGCCCTTCGCGAGCCTGCGACAGCGCGACCGCCATGATTTCCTTGGTGATGCCCTGGATCTTGATGTCCATTTGCAGCGCCGTCACGCCGCGGTCGGTGCCGGCGACCTTGAAGTCCATGTCGCCCAGGTGGTCCTCGTCGCCGAGGATGTCGGTCAGGACCGCGAAGCGATTGGCGTCCTTGATCAGGCCCATCGCGATACCGGCGACATGCGCTTTGAGCGGCACGCCGGCGTCCATCAGCGCGAGGCTGCCGCCGCAAACCGACGCCATCGACGAGCTGCCGTTGGATTCGGTGATTTCCGACACCACGCGGATCGAGTATGCGAAGTCTTCCGGCGACGGCAGCACCGCAGCCAGCGCGCGCTTGGCGAGTTTGCCGTGGCCGATTTCACGCCGCTTCGGGCTGCCGACCCGCCCGGTCTCGCCGGTTGCGTACGGCGGCATGTTGTAGTGAAGCATGAAGCGCTCTCGATATTCGCCTTGCAGCGCGTCGATGATCTGCTCGTCACGGGCCGTTCCCAGCGTCGCGACGACCAGCGCCTGGGTCTCTCCGCGCGTGAACAGCGCGGACCCGTGAGTGCGCGGCAGCACGCCGTTGCGAATCGAAATCGGGCGTACCGAGCGCGTATCGCGGCCGTCGATGCGCGGCTCGCCGGACAGGATCTGATTGCGCACGTGCCTTGATTCGAGCTCGAACAGGAAATTCTTGACCTCGTTCGCGTAGCCCGGCTTTGCATCGGCCGGAATGCATTCCGCCTCCACCGCGGCGGCTATTTCCTTCAGCCGCTGCTGGCGGGCCTGCTTCTGGCGCAGTTGATACGCTTCCTTCAGCCGGGCCTCGGCGACCCCGGTCACCTGGTCGATCATCGCCTGATCCTTCGGGGCCGGCTGCCAGTCCCAAAGCGGCTTGCCGGCCTGTTCGACCAGCTCGTGAATCGCATCGATCACCGCCTGCTGCTGCTGGTGGCCGAAGACCACGGCGCCGAGCATGACTTCCTCGGGCAATTCCTTGGCTTCCGATTCGACCATCAGCACGGCAGCTTCGGTGCCGGCCACGACCAGATCCAGCTTCGACGTCGTCGTGAGCTCGGTCTTGCTCGGATTGAGCACGTATTGGCCGTCAATGTAACCGACGCGAGCGGCGGCGATCGGCCCATTGAACGGAATTCCGGACAGCGAGATCGCCGCCGATGCGCCGATCAGCGCGGGGATGTCGGGATCGATCTCCGGGTCGACCGACAACACGGTCGCGACGACCTGCACTTCATTGTAGAAGCCGTCGGGAAACAGCGGCCGGAGCGGGCGGTCGATCAGGCGCGAAGTCAGTGTCTCCTTTTCGGAAGGCCGTCCTTCGCGTTTGAAGAATCCGCCGGGAATGCGTCCGGCGGCATAGGTCTTTTCCTGGTAGTCGACGGTCAGGGGGAAGAAGTCCTGTCCCGGCTTGGCTTGCTTGGCCGCGACGACGCTGACCAGCACGACGCTGTCGCCCAAGCTGACCAGCACCGCGCCGCCTGCCTGGCGGGCGATCTCACCCGTCTCGAGCGTCAGCGTGTTGCGGCCGTAAGGTATCGATTTCTTGATTGCTGTAGGCACGTTTATCCTCGGAATCCGAAAACAACAATGGCCGCCTCAGCTACCAACCGAGTTGCGGCCATTGTCGGGTTATGGGTGTGGCTGCGCGGCACGGCCGGCTGCTCGGGGTCAACTGATAGCGGAAACATTCGCAAGCGGCCGTCGGCCGATATGCGCTTACTTGCGCAGGCCCAGCTTTTCGATCAGACCGCGGTAGCTGTCCGCGTTGCGCGTCTTCAGGTAGTCGAGCAATTTGCGCCGGCGCGAGACCATGCGCAGCAGCCCACGGCGCGAATGATGATCCTTGACGTTCGACTTGAAATGATCGCCGAGGCCGTTGATGCGCGCCGTCAACAGCGCGATCTGCACCTCGGGGGAACCGGTGTCGCCCTTGGCCCGCTGATGGTCGGCGATGACCTTGGCCTTCTCTTGAATCGTGACTGCCATTGCAAGTTACTCCAAACCTCGCGAAAGGGTGGAATTGTACCTCGAAAAATGCTTACGATTCAAGCGATTCAACCGGCGAAAGCGGCGCAGTGCCGGCATCGGCGGTAGCCAGCAGCCGGCGGGGACGCAAGACGCCCGTGCTTGCCCGAGCGACGCCGAGGAATCGGTCGGCGGCATAGACTCGGAAGTCGCCGTCGGACAGATCACCGCCGGCGATCGCCTGACCGCACCTGAGGCGCCAAGCGTCCGCGGCGTCGAGGTCGAGTCTCGGCAGGGTCGAAAGCATTGCATCGACCGGCAGCAGGCGGGCATCGCGCGCGGCATCGTCCAGCCCCTCGAGCGCTTCTAACGACAGCGCGTCGCCGATATCGAATCCGCCGCTCGCCAAACGCCGCAGCGCCGCCAGATGCCCGCCACAGCCGAGTGCCGCACCCAGGTCCTCCGCAAGCACGCGAACGTACGTGCCTTTGCCGCAGCGCACGCGGACTTCGACGTCCGGAGAGCGCCATCCGACCAGCGCAAGCTCGTAAATGAAGACCTCGCGGGCGACTCGAGGAATCTCGATGCCCTCCCGCGCGTACTCGTAGTAATTGCGTCCGCGGTACTTGAGCGCCGCATGGCGCGGCGGAATCTGCGCGATCGAGCCGACAAAGCGGGCAAGTGCAGCTTCGATGTCGCTTCGCGACGCGCAGACCTGCCGTTCATCGACGGGATCGCCCTCGGCGTCGCCGGTGGTCGTCGTCAAGCCGAGCCGCACGGTCGCCGCGTACGTTTTGTCGCCTTCGAGCAGCATGTGCGCGAATTTGGTCGCCTCGCCGAAGCAGATCGGAAGCAGGCCGCTGGCCAGCGGGTCGAGCGTCCCGGTGTGTCCGGCCTTCTCGGCGCGGTAGAGCCGGCGAGCGCGCTGCAGCGCTGCATTGGAAGAGAGCCCGACGCCCTTGTCCAGCAGCAACACGCCGTCGATCGCGCGGCGCGGCGTGCGGGTGGGGTCGCTTGCCATCGCCTGGTGGGAACCCTGGGTCACGGCGCCGCGATGGCCCGGGACCGGGCCACTGGCGGCCGACGCGCCGCAAGTCAATCGGGATGCTTCCGGTCTTCGGCGACCGCGTCGTCGATCAGCTTCGACATGCGCAGCCCCGACTCGATCGAATCGTCATAGGCGAAGTGCAGTTGCGGAACCGAGTAAAGCTTCAGCCGATGCGAGAGCTCGGTGCGCAAGTAGCCGGCCGTGTGCTGCAAGGCCTTGACCGCCTCCTCGGCGCGCTCCTTGCCGGCCAGATGGGTGAACAGAACCTTGGCGTGCGACAAGTCGGCCGATACTTCGACCGCGGTCACGGTGACCATGCCGATGCGCGGATCCTTGACATGCACGCGCAACAGGTCGGCGAGCTCGCGCTGGATCTGATCGCCGACTCGCTGTGCGCGCTGCGAGTGTCTCTTCATCGTTATCCTTCGCCGGCAAGCGAAACGCGCACGCCCGCAGGCAGCCTCGCCGCGTCCGGTCCGCTTACAGCGTGCGCGTGACCTCGACGATCTCGTAGACCTCGAGCTGGTCGCCCTTTTCGATGTCGTTGTAGTTCTTCAGCGACAGTCCGCACTCGAACCCAGCCTTCACCTCGCGCACGTCGTCCTTGAAGCGCTTCAGCGAATCGAGCTCGCCGTCGAATACGACGACGTTATCGCGCAACAATCGAACCTTCGATCCGCGCCGCACGACGCCCTCGAGCACATAGCAGCCGGCGACCGTGCCGACCTTCGAGATCTTGTAGACCTCGCGGACCTCGACCAGGCCGAGCTGGCTTTCCTTCCTTTCCGGCGCCAGCATCCCGGACAGCGCTGCCTTGATCTCGTCCACCGCCTCGTAAATGATGTTGTAGTAGCGGATGTCGACGCCCGAATGCTCGGCGAGCTTGCGCGCGGCCACGTCGGCACGCGTGTTGAAGCCGATGATCACGGCCTTCGACGCCAGCGCGAGATTGACATCCGACTCGGTTATGCCGCCGACGGCAGCGTGGACGATGTTGACCTTCACTTCGCCGGTCGACAGCTTGGTCAGCGCGTTGGCCAGCGCCTCGTAGCTGCCCTGCACGTCGGCCTTGACGATCAATGCCAGCGACTTGATCTCGCTCTCGGCCAGCTGCTCAAACATGTTCTCGAGCTTCGCCGCCTGCTGCTTCGCGAGCTTGACGTCTCGGAACTTGCCTTGGCGGAACAGCGCTATCTCGCGTGCCTTGCGCTCGTCGCCGAGTACCATCACCTCCTCGCCCGCAAGCGGCACGTCCGACAGGCCCTGGATCTCCACCGGAATCGCCGGCCCGGCCGACGCGACCGTCTTGCCGGTCTCGTCGGTCATCGCGCGCACCCTTCCGAACACCGCGCCGGCGAGCACGATGTCGCCGCGCTTCAATGTGCCCGAATTCACCAGCACGGTCGCAACCGGGCCCTTGCCCTTGTCGAGCCGCGATTCGATAACGATGCCTTTGGCCGGCGCATCCTTCGGCGCCTTGAGCTCGAGTACTTCGGCCTGCAGCAGAATCGCATCGAGCAGATTGTCGATGCCGGCGCCACTCTTCGCCGAGACCTGGACGAACTGGGTGTCACCGCCGTATTCCTCGGGCAGCACGCTTTCGGCGACCAGCTCCTGCTTGACCCGATCCGGATTCGCTTCGGGCTTGTCGATCTTGTTGATCGCGACGACGATCGGCACGTTGCCGGCCTTCGCATGCGCGATCGCCTCCTTGGTCTGCGGCATCACTCCATCGTCGGCTGCGACGACAAGGATCACGATATCGGTCACCTTCGCGCCGCGGGCGCGCATCGCCGTGAACGCCTCGTGACCCGGCGTATCCAGGAAAGTGATGACACCCTTCGCGGTTTCCACGTGATAGGCGCCGATATGCTGCGTAATCCCGCCCGCTTCGCCGCTGGCAACACGCGTGCGGCGAATCGTGTCGAGCAGCGACGTCTTGCCGTGATCGACGTGACCCATCACGGTGACGACCGGCGGGCGCGGCAGCGATTCCGCCGTCGTTGCCTGCGCGCTTTCGGCAAGCAGCGAGTCCGGGTCGTCGAGCTTGGCCGCAATCGCCTTGTGACCCATTTCCTCGACGACGATCATCGCCGTTTCCTGGTCGAGCACCTGATTGATCGTGACCATCGTGCCGAGCTTCATCATCGCCTTGATGATCTCGGCGGCCTTGACGCTCATCTTGCGGGCAAGGTCGGCGACGGTGATCGTTTCAGGCACCGCGACTTCGCGGATCAGAGGCTCGGGCGCAAGCGCCTGCGCGCCTTCCTCGACCTCGTCACCTTCCTCATGCCGGTGCTTGCCGCCCTTCGGCTGCTTCCATCCCGCCGTCGCTGCGCCGCCGGTGACGTCGCCGCGCAGCTTGAGCGCGCGCCGGCGCGCCGCCTCTTCCTGGAACGCCGTTGCCGAGGGCTTGCGTGAAGGCTTGTCTTTTTTCGCACCGGGCTTGGCCACCGGCTTGTGCAGCGTGCCTTCGGTCTTCGCCTTGGCTTCGGGCTTCGCCGCGGCCGCGGGTTGCGCGACCGGCGCCGCCGCTTCCTTGGCAGCAGCCGCCGCCTCGGCTTCGGCTGCTTTCGCCAGCGCGTCTTCCTCTTCCTTTTCCTTTTTGGTCTTGCGCTTCTTCGCCTGTTCCTGCTTTTGCTGAATCTCTTCCTGCTGCTTGGCGATCAGCGCGGCGCCCTTGCGCGCTTCCTCCTCGCGTGCCGCGAGCTCCGTCGCGGTGACCACCGGCTGCGGCGCTGCCGGGGCAGCCTCCTCCGCCGCCGCCGCGTCGGCGCCGTCGCGCTTGACGAACACGCGCTTCTTGCGGACTTCGACCTGGATCGTGCGGGCGCGACCGGTGCTGTCGGCAGCCTTGATTTCGGTCGTCTGCTTGCGCGTCAGTGTGATCTTCTTTTTCTGGTCCAGGCCGCCGTGCTGCTTGCGCAAGTAGTCGAGCAGCCGGGTCTTGTCCTGCTCGGACAGCTTGTCGCCTTGTTTCTTGCCGGCAACGCCGGCAGCAGCGAGCTGCTCCAGCAGGATTCCCGCCGGCATCTTGAGCTCGGTCGCGAATTTATCGATGGTGGTCTGGGGCATGTTTTTTCTCCTGCCGCGCTGTTCCGCCCGGCCCTACTCCGCGTGTTCCGTGTTTTCGAACCAATGGGCGCGCGCCTTCATGATCAGGTCCTGCGAGCGCTCCGGCGGCAGTCCGGTCAATTCGACCAGCTCGTCGACCGCAAGATCGGCGAGGCCGTCGCGTGTCGTGATGCCCTTTTCGGATAGCAAGCCCGCCGTCTCGTTGTCCATGCCTTCGAGGTTCAGCAGATCCTCGGCGACGTTCCCTACCGACTCCTCGCGCACGATCGCCTCGGTCAGCAGCGCGTTGCGCGCGCGGCTGCGCAATTCGTTGACCGTGTCCTCGTCGAAGGCATCGATCTCGAGCATCTCGTTCAGCGGCACGTAGGCGATTTCCTCCAGCGAGGTGAATCCCTCCTGGATCAGGATGTCGGCCACTTCCTGGTCGACGTCGAGCTTGTCGATGAACAGCGCACGCGTGCGCTCGCTTTCGACCTGGTGCTTCTGCTGCGATTCCTCGACGCCCATCAGGTTGATTTCCCAGCCGGTGAGCTCGGAAGCCAGGCGGACGTTCTGGCCGTTGCGGCCGATCGCCATCGCAAGATTTTCCTCGTCGACGACGACGTCCATGCTGTGCCGCTCCTCGTCGACGACTATGCTGGAGATCTCCGCCGGCGAAAGCGCGTTGATCACCAGCTTCGCCGGGTCTTCGGAGAACAGGACGATGTCGACGCGCTCGCCGGCAAGCTCGTTGGTCACCGCGGTCACCCGCGATCCGCGCATCCCGATGCAGGTACCCTGCGGGTCGAGCCTGGGATCGTTCGACTTCACCGCGATCTTGGCGCGCACGCCGGGGTCGCGCGCCGCCGCCTTGATCTCGATCAGTCCCTCTTCGATCTCCGGAACCTCGAGCTCGAACAGCCGCACGACCAGGTCGGGAGTGATGCGCGACAGCAACAATTGCGGGCCGCGCGCCTGCGCCTCGATCTTGATCACATACGCCCGGACGCGGTCGCCGACGCGCAGATTCTCCTTCGGGATCAGCTGATCGCGCGGAATCATGCCTTCGATCCGTCCCGATTCGACGATCACGTTGCCGCGCTCGATGCGCTTGACCGTGCCGGTCAGCAGGTTGTCGTCGCGGTCGAGGAAATCGTTAAGGATCTGCTCGCGCTCGGCGTCGCGGATCTTCTGCAGGATCACCTGCTTCGCCGCCTGCGCTCCGATGCGACCGAATTCGACGGGCTCCAGCGGCTCCTCGATGACGTCGCCCAGCTGCAGCGGGGGATCGCGCTCGGCGGCGTCGGTGATCGCGATCTGACGCGCCGGCTCCTCGTGCTCCTCGTCGGGCACGACCGTCCACCGCCGGAACGAGTCGTAGTCGCCGGTTTCACGATCGATCGACACGCGAGCATCGATGTCCTGGGCAAAGCGTTTCTTGGTCGCCGACGCCAGCGCCGATTCCAGCGCCGTGAAAACGATATCCTTCGGCACGTTTTTCTCGCGCGCCAGCGCGTCGACCAGCAACAGCAATTCGCGGTTCATCTTGTGTTTCTCCACTCAATCTTCGGCACCAGCCGTGCGCGGTCGATATTGGCCAGCGCGATCGTGCGTGGACCCGTGTCGGTATCCAGCCGAACCGCGTCGCCTTCGACGCCGCGCAGGATGCCTTTCAAGCGCCTGGCGTTGTCGATAGCCTCGCGCAAAGTCAGCCGCACTTCCTCGCCCGAGAAGCGGGCGAAGTCAGCCGGCTTCTTCAGCGGACGGTCAAGTCCCGGCGACGACACCTCGAGCCGGTCGTAATCGATCTGCTCGGCAGCGAAAAGATGGGTCAAATGCGTGCTCACCTGCGCACAGTCCTCGACGTCGACTCCGCCCGGCTTGTCGATGAATACGCGCACGACCCCGCTGCGGGCCGAGCGGTCCCAGTCGACCAGCTCGTAGCCCAGCGGGGGCAACGTGCGCTCAAGAACGTCGGACAGCTTCTGCAATGGCGCCGCCATGAAACCGAAAAAGTAAAAAAAAAATGGGCTGTCGAGCCCATTTCTTATATTTACCACCGGATCAGAGTATAGCAAAAATTCGCCTCGACTTGAAGGCCTCTATGGCCCCGGAGCCGTCTTCGGCGCTGCTGAGGCCTTCCGCTGCAGGGTGGGCTCCAGCCGATTTTTCGGGCCGACAGACCGCTCGGCTCGAGTGGATTAGACTTATCGCTCACAAGCCCCGTCGGGGAGACTGCGTGAGTCGGTTTTCACCCCTTTCGGCGCCCGAATGGGCGGCATGTCTGCTTGCGCTAGCCGTCGGCGCGTGCACGGCGCCGACGCCGGAAAAGGCGCCATTGCCGGTTACGCCGCCGGGCGAGGCGGCCGGGGCCGCGGTCGTGCGGCGCCCGTTGCCGCCGGCGACGCCTCCTCCCGCGCCGCCCGTGGCGGCGTCGCCGGTCAACCCGCCAGCGGCGCCCACACTGGCGATCGCAGCGCCCCCGGGAGCGCTATACGTGTGCGTCAGCGGCACTGGCGCGCAATTGCGTCAGACGTCGATCGAATTTGCCCCTGGGGTGGGCGACCTCTGCCGCAAGCATCCAGAGATGGGCCCGTGCCAGTACGAGCGCGACGCCTGCCGGCGTAGCGGCGGCCGGGTTTTCGCCGCCGACGGGACGGAAATCACGCGCAGTACCGAGGACGAATACGACAAGCGCGTGCTTCGCATCCGCCTTCGCTCGAATTAACGATCGCCACCTTCCGGTGTTTGCGGCGGGAAGCCCGCTGGGGTCGCGGCTGTTCGCTCTGCTATGCTATCGTCATAGCCCGGGCCGGCCGCCGCAGGAGCGGCAGAGAACGAAGAGCGGTCGTTCGGGCGAAAGGAACACTCTGGATGGCAACGCGGGTAAAGCGGTCGTGGGGGAGAATTCTGCTCGTTGCGGCGACGCTGCTACCCGGCGTGCGCGGCGCAACCGCCTACGACTGGCTGCAGTTCGGCGGTGATCCCCAGCACAGCGGCCGGAACACCGCAGAAACCATCCTGACCCCCTCCAATGTCGGCACGCTTGCCATCAAGTATCAGGTGCCCCTGTCCGGCCTCGTCGACGGCGCCCCGGTCTTCCTCGAAAACGTATCGACGCCGGGTGGCGTAAAGAATCTGTTGTTCGTCGCGACGAGCGACGGACAGATCATCGCGCTCGATGCGCAGAACGGCGCCGTCGTCTGGACCCAGCAATACGGCCCGGGAACTTGCACGATCAACAACGGCGGCGGCAGCGCCTGCTATACGACGTCCTCACCCGCGATCGATCCCAACCGCCTTTACGTTTACGGTTACGGCTTGGACGGCTACGTTCACAAATATCAGGTCGGCGATGGCGTCGAGATCTTCACCGGCGGCTGGCCGCAGCTCACCACGCTCAAAGGCTACGACGAAAAGGGCTCATCGGCGCTGACGATCGCCACCGCCGCTGGCGTCAAGTACCTGTATGTCGCGCACGCTGGCTATCCGGGCGACAACGGCGATTACCAGGGTCATGTCACCGCGATCAACCTCGCGACCGGCGCACAGCGTGTGTTCAACACGGCATGCAGCGATAAGGCGCGACATCTCGATCACTTCATCACGCCGGAAACGCCGGCGACCTGCGCCACGCGCCAGAACGCGATTTGGGCGCGACCCGGTGTCTTCTACGACCCCGGCACCAATCGCATATTCGTGGCGACCGGCAATGCCTTCACGGCCGGCGTCGGCCGCTTCGACGGCGTGCACAACTGGAGCGAATCGGTGCTGGCGCTTCAGCCGGACGCCTCGGGCGGAACGGGAGGTAACGCCGGCAAGCCGCTCGACAGCTACACGCCGGCGAACTGGTCATCGCTCGACGACGGAGATACCGACATCGGCAGCACCGGACCGACGATTCTTCCCGCACCGGCGAACTCGAACGTCCAACATCTCGCCGTGCAAAGCGGCAAGGACGGGATGCTGCGCCTGCTGAATCTCGCCGATCTGAGCGGCCTGGGCGGGCCCGGCCACACCGGTGGTTCGATCGGCGCACCGATTTCCCTGATTCAGGGAGGCGGCGTTTTCAGTCAGCCGGCGGTATGGATCAATCCGGCAGACAGCAGCACCTGGTTTTTCGTCGTCAATGGCCACGGCACCTCGGCCGTGCGAGTCAACGTGGACGGCGGCGGGAATCCGTCGCTCGTGACGCAATGGCCGACCATCGACATGCCTACTTCCGTGCCGGGCGGCACGTCGCCCGTCGTCGCCAACAACATGCTGTTCTACCTGAGCGCCGGCGGCGTGCGCGTCGTCGATCCGGTTTCTGGCAGCATCCTGCTGACCGCATTGGGGACGGGCTCGTCGCACTGGCAGAGTCTCATCGTCGCCAACGGCGTCGTCTACGTGACAGATCAGACGAGTAGTCTCACGGCTTTTTCGCTGGGCTCCGCGCAGTCGCCGACGACAACGGTGCTGGGGAGCTCGGCCAATCCTGCCAATGCGGGAGCGAGCGTGGTGTTGACGGCGACGGTGAGCGGGACCGGGCCGACCGGGAACGTCAATTTCAGCGAGGGCGGCAGCGCGCTGGCCG
>DATBBM010000018.1:0-8703 GCA_036270955.1 Casimicrobiaceae bacterium
AGATAGATAATATATATATGTACTAGAAGCTCAAAAAAAGGGCCTATTTCAGCCTGGTCAACAGCCGCTCCAAACCAGGTAGATCTATCCCCGACAAAGCGTTTCCCAACTCCTTTTGCACGCGGTCCATGGCTTTCGCTCCGGCGGCCTGACGCTCGATCCCCAGCGGCGTGATGGCCGCCTTCTTGCTTCGTCGATCGGCCGGATTCTCGACGCGGCGCACCAGCCCTTCAGCGTCGAGGCGGTCGACCAGCTGGGTGATGTTCGACCGTACGCAGGTCAGCCGCTCGGCGAGCTCGCTCAGGCTCAGCGGCTCGCCCGCCTCGACCAGCACGGTCAGGGCGCCCTGCTTTGCCGTCGACAAGCCGACCGCTGCGAGTGCGTGCTGCCACCGGTCCTCGATCGCCTGGGCCGCATGGACCAGCGCAAAGGCCGTCTGGACCCCTGCCGCCCCGGCACCTACGGATTTGGCTTCTTTTTGCTTCATATATGTATGGTATAGGCGATAAGACCGGATGTCAACCTGTCGATCAGCTGCTCCTACACCATCTTCAGACAGCCGCTGATGTTTTCGCAACGGAGCGGGTCCTATCCTTGGTGGCGTAGGGACCTCTATAGGAGACACCATGAATCGCGATCAAGTGAAGGGCACCGCCAAGGACATCGCCGGGAAAGTGCAGCGGAAGTTCGGTGAAATGACCGGCAACGAAAGCCAGCAGATCAAGGGCGGCGCAAAACAGGTCGAAGGCAAGATTCAGAAGGGCGTCGGCAACGTCGAAAACGCGGTCGACAAGGCGGACAAGCAAAACAGAGACGTACAGGATAGGAAGACGCGCTAGTCTAGGCAGGATTGAGCCGGGGCGACGTTCGCGAACAGTCACGCGAGCGCCGCCCCGATTTTTCATCGCCCCTTCCGGCCGCCGCCCCGCTTCTTGCGCTTGCGCTGAAACAGGCGGTGATACTCCGACTTGACCACTTCGTAACACTCGCAAGAGCAGCGTTCCAGCGCGCTCCGGTTCAGCACGACGACGGTGCCGTTTTGGTAGGCGAGCCAACCGCGAGTCCGTAGTCGCTTCGCGGTCATCGCGACGCGTTCGCGCCGGACACCAAGCATGTTGGCGATCAGCTTTTGCGTCATTCGCAGCGTGTTGCCGTTGACGCGATCGAGGCTCGTCAGGAACCACCGGCACATTTGCTGCTCCAGCGTGTGATGGCGGTTGCATAGCGCCGACTGGGCCGTCTGCGTCCAGACCGCTTGCACGTAATGAAGCAGCATCTTCTCCACGGCGCCGCCGCGCTTGAGCTCCTGGCGCAGCGCGCTCGTCTTCCAGCGCAAGGCGGTGCCGGCACTCTGCACCGTTGCTCGCAGCAGCGTGTACTCGCCGTCGAGGACCAGTGCCAATCCGACACACCCTTCCCTGCCGGTAAGCGAAACCTCCGAACAGTCGCCGTTAGCGAGGACGCCGAGCAGCGACACGATGCAGGTTTCGGGAAAGTAAAAGTGCTCGTGCGGCTGGTGCGGCTCGTGCAATACCTGCCCGAGACGGAGATCCACGCGCTCCAGCGACTTCATTACCCGAGCGAGATCGGCGTGCGGCAACGACGCCAAAAGACGGTTCGCGGGCGCAGTCCTGCGAGGGTACTGAACAACCGTCTTTCGCATGGGCTACTGCCGAAGCGGGGACTGCAGCCTACCGCACCGGCACCTTGCGTGGCTAGCGTGTGTGAATTCGCACATGGGTCGACAGCCGTTCGGCGATCACGCTAGATTAGCGCCCTGCCCCCCTCATAAGATGGGAATAATGCCAGAACAAGCAGAACAATCGGGCGACGCGAACGCTCATGCCCGCCTTCGCTTCTTGATCGACAAGCTCGTCGCCGTGCAGCTCGACCTGAAGCCGCTTTGTAGCGATGGCGGCCGCCGGGTTGAGGCTTCCCGGGTCCAGACCACTCTCGCTGCTGCGTGTGAAGTCCTCCAGCTCGCGATCGAAGATGTCCGCGACGTCATCCATCAATTGGATGCGGGGCCGGAGATCGGTACGCCTGTACCCCGCAAGGCATGGGAACAACCACCTGACGATTAGTCAGGATTTCCTCGCTCGTGCGCGCTTGGCGCCGCGAGGCTTGGCGCTCATCGCTGTCGGTCGCGGCGGTTTCGTCGGCGCCGGGTCCGGCTTGGGTCCGTGTGCCAGCGAAGCGTTCAGCGCGACCGCCAGCGCCGCATCGCCGCTGACCAGATCAGCCCAGGCCAGCTCGTAGCCCTTTCGCTTTCCCTTTGGAGTCAGCGCCAGGCCATTCGGCGTTATCACGAGCGTGTAGGGCTTGCCGAGAACGATCAGCTCTCGCCGTAACGAGTTGTCGAGTTTGGTGGTCAAGGAATCGCTCCTGAAAGAGGTTGCCGCCGCGGCCACGCTGGCCAGCACGTTGCCGTCTCGCTTGGGATTATGTTACGAATCAACTCAAATGCGATTCCAGATCATTTTTCCGCGGATTCACGGCTGCTGTCTTATCTCGGCGCTGGCAATCCTGGCCATGATGCCAGAGAGCGCATTTGCAGGGGCCCCGTTCCAGACCGACGATCCTGTGGTGATCGACGTCGCTCATACCGACATCGTCGTGTTCAACCAGCAAACGCTCGCCGCGTCCGGACGCAGCGGCACACTGGCAGGAGTGGAAATTCACTATGGGCCGATTCCGAATCTGGAAGTCGATCTCGGCATGCCCTACAACTTCGATTTCCCGACCGACGGAAGCGCGCAGCGCGGCTATGGCGACACGACACTGGCGCTCAAATACCGTCTCATTCAAGAATCCGACACAAAACCCCAGGTCAGCTTTCTTCCGAAACTCAACCTATCGACTGGAAATGCAGATCGCGGGCTCGGCAACGGGGGTGATCAGCTGTTCCTCGCGCTTGCGTTGCAAAAGAACAACGGCAAATTGCAAATGAATGTCCATGGCGGCTATTGGATCAACAACGGTGCCGAAAACCGCAACTACTGGTTCCTGGGATGGCAGGCGCAATACGCGTTTACCAGCCACTGGCGACTCGGGATCGAAGTCTTCCATACGAGTCCGCAAGTCGTCGGCCAGGGGCGCGAAACGGGCTTCAACGTCGGCGGATACTATCTGTTCGATTCCAAAAACCAGGTCCTCTTCTCGGCCGGAAAAGGCCTGCAAAATGCGGCGGAAACGAATCGCGTCTCCACTTATCTAGGGTACCAGCGCAGTCTTTGAACCCAGCTTGCCGGCGCTGTTCGGTCGAGCCGTCGCTCGACAAAGGTTATGGCGAGCCCGATGGCGCCCGCATAAGACCTTTGACCCTGCTGCCCGGAGCGGTATGTATGTAAACCATTTGCATGCGTGCGCCAAATAGGGCGTATAAGAGACTCGTATAGCCATTTTTTATCTCAGCCAAACAGCATTCGACATCGAGACCCGCAGTTAAAGGCGCCTGGTGCCGCGTGTTGGGCCCGTCCCAACAGCGAAGGAGGCGCTCATGGCGCCTGCCACTGGCCGTACTGCGCAGCCGAACCGGCTGATCGCGCGCCTACCCTCCAAGGACCGAAACCGGCTGCTCGCCCGCTGCGATGACGTCGATCTCGCTTTCGGCCACGAGCTGGGCATGCCCGGCGATCGGGTCCGCCATGTCTACTTCCCCACCGGAAGCTACGTCTCGCTGATCACACCAAGCGAAGACGCGACCAGCCTCGAAGTCGGCCTCGTCGGCACCGAGGGCATGCAAGGGATCTCGCTGGCGCTGGGCATCGACGTGTCGCCGCTGCGCGCGCTGGTTCAGGGAAGCGGTCCTGCTTACCGGATGACCGCGCATGCGTTTCGCGCCGAATACGCGGCCAGCCCGGCGCTGCGCCGCGAGCTGAACCGCTACCTGTACGTGCTGATGAGCCAGCTCGCCCAGTCCGCCCTGTGCACGCGCTTCCACCATATCGAGGCGCGGGCGGCGCGATGGCTGCTGATGACGCAGGACCGCGCGCACGCGAATACCTTCCATGTCACGCAGAAATTCTTGGCCTGGATGCTCGGCGTCCGCAGGGTGGGTGTCACCAATGCGGCAAGCGCGCTGCAGCGGAAAAAGCTGATCCACTACGTGCGCGGTCACGTCACCGTCCTCGATCGGCGCGGCCTCGAAGCGGCCGCATGCCCTTGCTATCAGGCCGACCGAAGCGTCTACGACAGGATGCTCGGGGGGGGGGTTAGCTACAGGCCGGCCGCCGTCGCGGCGCCGCGCAGGATCTTATAGCGGCGGGGCCGCAGCCCGCGAGCGCGCGCGGTAGCGCCGTCACTCGGCAGCGCCATCCATTCTTCCGCGGCCGGGGCCGGCTCGCGCCGCGCGCTTCTACCGGACGATGACGCAATTCGCACCGGACCACAGATTGCTCGGCGCCGGCTTTTCGAACGTCACCCGTATTTCCTTGATCGTAATGCCGTTGCGCTGCTCGACTTCCTTGAGGATTTCGCTAAGCAGCGGACCAGCTTTGTCGCAGAGCTCCTTTTCCGCCTGGGCATACGGCGCAAAGTTGTCGCTGGCGATCGACATATCGAACACTCCCGAAATTGATACGAACGAGTGAAATTTTTTAGCTGCGGCGATTTTTCTGTCAAGTATGTGCGGTATCGGACCAACGTGGTTGCCAGCACGGCGCCAATCGGCGCAGCGCCGCATTTCGTGCGCCCACCCAAGCTGCGGAATGTTCGAGACCGCACAGACAGCGGGGTGATGAACTTAATCCTGTATAAGCGAGCGTACGAACCTCCGCGCGAGTTGGCGCGGCGACGCAAACGAACAACGATCAGCTTCCTTGTCGAGAGGATCAATCGACCGCAATGGCAACGAGGAACGACCTGCCGCATAAACGCGAAGGCGCGAAATCGAATCGACTGCTGGCCGCGCTTCCCTCCAGGGACCGTGCGCGATTGATGTCGAACTGCGAGCAGATCGATCTGGCGATGGGCGAAGTGCTAGGTGAGCCCGGGAGCACCATTCGGCATGCCTATTTCCCGCTCGCGAGCTTCATCTCGCTGATAACGCCGGCTGATGGCAACGCGAGCCTCGAGGTGGGCATGGTCGGCAACGAAGGCATGCACGGCGTCACGCTCGCCCTGGGCGTAGACTCGTCGCCGCTGCATTCGCTGGTGCAAGGCGGAGGACCGTGCCTGCGCATGAGCGCGACGGCATTCCGTCTCGAGCAGGCGCGAAGCGTCGCGCTGCAGAAGCAGCTCAACCGATACCTGTACGTGCTGACCAGCCAGCTCGCGCAATCGGCCGTCTGCGCGCGATTCCACTTGATCGAAGCGCGGCTCGCACGCTGGCTGCTGATGACCCGCGACCGCGCGCAGGCCGACTGCTTTCACATCACGCATCAGTTCCTGGCGTGGATGCTCGGCGTACGCCGCGTCGGCGTGACTAACGCCGCCGGCGAATTGCAAAGAAAAAAGCTGATCAGCTATGTGCGCGGCCAGGTAACCGTACTGAACCGCAGCGGGCTCGAGCAGGCGTCCTGCTCCTGCTATCGGGCCGATAAGGCCGTGTACGACCGCTTTTTGGGCTGACGCACGGCGGCTTCTGCGTCGCCGCAGCGCAAAGCTCGAACACGCTGAAGCCGGTCTATGCGGCGCTGTCGCAGGCTTCGCGGACGATGACGCAGTTCGCCCCGGCCCAGCCGTTCGGCGGGTCGGGCTGGTCGATCGTGACGCGAATCTCGCGGACCTTGATGCCGCTTCTCTGCTCGATTTCGTTGACCAGATCGATCAGCATCGGTCCCGCCTTGTCACACAGAACCAGTTCGGCGCTAGCGTAGCGCGACAATACTTTGCCGGCTTCTGACATAGGGTCTTCCGTATCCGAATCTCATTGAGCAACCAATACCGATTGTAGAAATTACATTCCGGGCGTCAAGTTGGTCCGTTGCCGCACAAACCCGTCCCGCAGCGGCCGGCACTAATCCGCGTGGCAATATTTAGCGCGAACGTCCGGACGATTGACAATCGCCTTGGTTGAGCAGATAAGACTTATGTACGCTACCGAACAAAGGCCCGACAAGAGACCCCGCCGCGTGCACCCTATAAGCGAGCGCTGTCAGGAATCCCATGTTTCCATCCGACGAATTAGCGGGTTCGCAGCACACCGAGGCTGCGATGGCGCACGAGGTGGCGGCGAGACAGCACACCGAGGCGGCGACCCATCATTTTGCACAGAAGGCGATCGACGCGGTAACGCGCTCGAACCAAGCCGTCGCCAGCAGCCGCGCGGCGCACCGGTTGTCCTCGTTCGCCGACGCCCAGACCCGTGCGCTCGGGCCCGAAGACAAGGGCATCGCCCGCTATGTCTGGGCCGAAGGCGTGATCACCGAGCTCGGCGGTCCGGCGCTCTTGCACGTCATCCGCAACGCTGAGCTCTCCTGCGACGTGCCGATCTCGGAAGTGCGCATCTTCCTCGAGCAGGGCACAACGCCCGGTATGCTGAACGTGCGCTGCGAGATCGTGCGCTAAACGGCTTGCCGGCGCCTCGACGATCGCAAGATCGATCGTCGTCTCCGCTGGCGGCGCCGCCGCGACCCTATCCGGCTAAATTTGGCGGAGAGAGAGGGATTCGAACCCTCGATACAGGTTTTGGCCCGTATGCTCCCTTAGCAGGGGAGTGCCTTCGACCACTCGGCCATCTCTCCGGGTAACCTTCGATTCTACCCGCGTGCGTCGCGCAGGGTCAAACAATTCTACTGCGGAATCCGTGGGTTATCGCGACGCAGCGACCGGCGTCGGCTCCTGATCGAGCTCGAACGCGCGATGCAGCACGCGCACCGCCAGCTCCAGGTATTTCTCGTCGATGACGACCGACGTCTTGATCTCCGAGGTCGAGATCATCTGGATATTGATCCGCTCATCGGCGAGCGCCTTGAACATCTTCGCCGCGATGCCGACGTGCGAGCGCATGCCGATCCCGACCAGCGATACCTTGCAGATCCGGTTGTCGCCGATGATCTCTCTCGCCGTGAACGCGGCGCCCTTCTCTTTCGCCAGCACGTCGAGCGCCTT
The DNA here is from genome assembly GCA_036270955.1 of Casimicrobiaceae bacterium. Taxonomy (GTDB): domain Bacteria; phylum Pseudomonadota; class Gammaproteobacteria; order Burkholderiales; family Casimicrobiaceae; genus PALSA-1003. The sequence goes on from DATBBM010000018.1 coordinate 7,054, forward strand.
CTGGTATTCGCCGCGATTGACCGTGAACGAAAAGTCGGTGTGCCCCGAGGCGCCGATGTTCTGCACGATCATGTCGACGTCGACATTGGCAGCTGCGATCGGTCCGAGTATCGCGTACGCGATGCCGGGCCGGTCCTCGACGCCCATCAACGATATCTTGGCTTCATCGCGGTTGAATGCGATGCCTGAAATGATCGCCTGCTCCATGGTGTCGTCTTCCTCAAACGTGATCAGCGTGCCGCGCGAGTCGCTATCGGGCTCTTCGAACGACGACAGCACGCGCAGCTTGACTTTGTACTTCCCGGCGAATTCGACCGACCGCAGCTGCAGAACCTTCGATCCGAGGCTGGCCATCTCCAGCATTTCCTCGAACGTCACCCGGTCGAGCCGCCGGGCCTCCGGAACGATGCGCGGGTCGGTCGTATAGACGCCGTCGACGTCGGTATAGATCTGGCACTCGTCGGCGGCGAGCGCCGCAGCCAGCGCGACGCCCGATGTGTCGGACCCGCCGCGACCCAGCGTCGTGATATTGCCGTCGGCATCGACACCTTGGAAGCCCGCGACGATCACGACGGTGCCGTCGGCAAGGTCGCCCCGTATCCGCTCTTCGTCTATTTTCAGGATGCGTGCCTTGGTGAACGCGCTGTCAGTCAGCACCTGCACCTGGCCGCCGGTATAACTTTTGGCCTGCAATCCGAGTTGCTGCAAGGCGATCGCCAGCAGACCGATGGTGACCTGCTCGCCGGTCGCCGCGACGACGTCGAGCTCGCGGGGGTCGGGATTCGGCGCAAGCTCGCGGGCCAGCGCGAGCAGGCGGTTGGTCTCGCCGCTCATCGCCGACGGCACCACGACCAGCTGGTGGCCGGCGCGGTGGAAATGCGCGACCCGTCTCGCGACGTTGCGGATCCGCTCGATGCTGCCGACTGACGTGCCGCCGTACTTCTGGACGATCAGCGCCATGGCAGCCTGCCGTCAACGGCGCCACGCCCGCGATGCGCGCGCACGCCGCTCACAGCAGCCGAAAGGCCAGCGTCGCGTTCGTGCCGCCGAAGCCGAACGAATTCGAAAGCGCGGCGCGGATTTTCATCTCGCGCGCCTCGTTCGGCACGAAGTCGAGATCGCACCGCGGGTCGCGATTGAACAAATTGGCGGTCGGCGGTGCGACCTGGTCGCGCAACGCGAGCACGGTGAACACGGCTTCGACTCCGCCGGCAGCGCCAAGCAGGTGGCCGGTCATCGATTTGGTCGAGGATACTGCCAGTTTCGACGCATGCTCGCCGAAGCAGCGCTTGACCGCGACGCACTCGGCGAGGTCGCCGAGCTGCGTCGACGTACCGTGCGCGTTGATATAGTCGATATCGCGCACGTCGAGCCCGCCGTTATTCAATGCGTTCACCATGCTGCGCGCGGCGCCGCCGCCATCCTCCGGCGGCGCGGTGATGTGGTGGGCGTCGGCCGACATGCCGTAACCGACCAGCTCGGCGTAGATGCGCGCGCCTCGCTTCCTGGCATGGTCGTATTCTTCCAGGATGACCACCCCGGCCCCTTCACCCATCACGAAGCCATCACGATTGCGATCGAACGGGCGCGAGGCTTTGGCCGGCTCGCTATTACGTCGGGATAGAGCTCGCAGATTTCCGAATGCCGCCA
>DATBBM010000019.1:0-2181 GCA_036270955.1 Casimicrobiaceae bacterium
CTCGCGCAGCACGTACGGAAGGATGCCGCCGTGCAGGTAGTAATCGACCTCGATCGGGGTGTCGATGCGCAGCAGCAGCGGGACGCGTTGCGTCGAGCCGTCCTTGCGATGAATCACCAGCGCGACATCCATCTGCGGCCGGATGCCCGATTCGAGCCCGACGATGTCGAATTCCTCGCTGCCGTCGATCCCGAGCGAGCCAGCGCTGTCGGCACCCTTGAACTGGCACGGCAGCACGCCCATACCGACCAGGTTCGAACGATGGATGCGCTCGAAGCTGCGCGCGATCACCGCCTTGACGCCGAGGAGCTGCGTCCCCTTGGCCGCCCAGTCGCGCGAGCTTCCGGTGCCGTATTCCTCGCCGGCGAAGACCACCGTCGGCGTGCCGCGCGCGATATACGTCATCGCCGCATCGTAGATCGCCATCTGCTTGCCCTCGGGTCGCAGGATGGTCTCGCCGCCCTCGATGCGCGTGCCGTCGGCTCGCAGCGGCAGCATAAGATTCTTGATGCGCACGTTGGCGAACGTGCCGCGCATCATCACCTCGTGGTTGCCGCGCCGGCTGCCGTAGCTGTTGAAGTCAGGCACGCCGACGTCGTGCTCGAGCAGGTAGATGCCGGCGGGGGAGGTCGGTTTGATCGATCCTGCCGGGCTGATGTGGTCGGTCGTCACCGAATCGCCGAAGACGCCGAGGACGCGCGCTCCGTGGATCGCCGCAACTTTGCCCGGCTGCATCTTGAAGTCGGCGAAAAACGGCGGCTCGGCGATGTAAGTCGACTTGTCCCACGCGTAGACCTGTCCCTTGGTCGTCGGTATCGCGTTCCACAGCGGGTTGTCCTTGGTGAAATCACCGTACAGCCGGCGATAGGTTGCCGGGTCGGTCGCGTATTGCATCACCGCGCCGATTTCCTGCGACGTCGGCCAGACGTCGCGCAGGAAGACCGGATTCCCGTCGCTGCCGATGCCCAGCGGCTCGGTGGTCAGATCGATATTGGCCCGTCCGGCGATCGCGTACGCGACGACTAGAGGAGGCGAGGCGAGAAAGTTCGCCTTGATGTTCGGATGGATGCGCGCCTCGAAGTTGCGGTTGCCCGAAAGAACCGCCGCGCACACCAGATCATTCTTGGTGATCACTTCCTCGATCGACGGATCGAGCGGTCCGGAATTGCCGATGCAGGTCGTGCACCCGTACCCGGCCAGGAAGAAGTTGAGCTTCTCGAGCTCGGGCAGCAACCCCGACTTGCTCAGGTACTCGGTGACCACCCGCGATCCCGGCGCCAGCGAAGTCTTGATGTGGCGCCTGACCGTCAGGCCCTTGGCCACCGCTTTTTTCGCCAGAAGTCCTGCGGCGAGCAGCACTCCTGGATTCGAGGTATTGGTGCAGGAGGTGATTGCGGCGATCAGGATGTCGCCGTTGCCGATGTCGAGCGGCTTCGGACTCTGCACGCGGACCGGATCTTGCGTCGGCCGGTTGTCCACCATCTCGACGACGTTCCGCGGCTGGCCGTTGTCCGGCAGCCGCTGCTTGGAGTCGCTCGAACGCGGCTCGGGCGCGGCCGCGATCTGGACCGGATAGCGGCGGGCGAGCTTGTCAGGCGACTGGGCGAACCCGTTTTCGGCGACCGGCTTGGAGAACAGCGTGTCGAACGATGCCTTCATCTTCGGCAGCTCGATCCGATCCTGCGGACGCTTCGGGCCGGCAAGGCTGGCGGTCACCGTCGACAGATCCAGCTCGACCGTTTGCGAATAATCGATCGAGCCGGCAGCCGGCATTCCATACAGGCCCTGGGCGCGAAAATAGGTCTCGAGCGCGTCGATCTCCGCCGGCGTCCTTCCGGTATTGGTCAGATATTCGATCGTCTTGTCGTCGACGGCGAAGAACCCCATCGTCGCGCCGTACTCCGGCGACATGTTCGCGAGCGTCGCGCGGTCCGGGACCGAAAGCGACGCCGCGCCCTCGCCGAAATACTCGACGAACTTGCCGACGACCTTCGACTTGCGCAACAGCTCGGTTACCGTCAGCACCAGATCGGTCGCCGTCACGCCTTCGCGAAGCCTGCCCTTCAAGTGCACGCCGACCACGTCCGGCGTCAGCATGTACAGCGGCTGACCCAGCATGCCGGCTTCGGCCTCGATGCCGCCGACGCCCCAGGCGACGACGCCGATGCCGTTGATCATCGT
>DATBBM010000020.1:0-33719 GCA_036270955.1 Casimicrobiaceae bacterium
GGCGACGCCGCACTCGGCGCGCGTCTCGCCGCGCTCGCGAATCGCATGAGGCAGGCCGCGCAACACGATCCGGCGCTTTCCGACATCGTTCAACTTGCCGACGAGGCGAAGATCCGCATCGACGAAGCGGGACGGAGCCTCCGCGCGTATCGCGAGCGCCTCGACCTCGATCCGGGCGAGCTCTCGCGCGTCGAGACACGGCTCGCGGCGTTCCACGATCTCGCGCGCAAGCATCGAGTGCGTCCCGAGGCGCTGCCTGCCCTGGCCGACGAAACCGCGCGACGCTTGGCCGAGCTCGTCGCGGACTCCGACGCCCGCGCGCTGGAGCGCGCGGTCGATCAAGCCAGGCAATCGTTCGATGCGCTGGCGCGCGAGCTCTCCGTCAAGCGTAAGGCGGCGGCGCTGTCGCTGGGTAAGAAGGTGACTGCGATGATGAAGGAGCTGGCGATGGCCGGCGGCCGTTGCGAGATCGCGCTGATTGCGCTGGCCGAGCCGGCGAGCTTCGGCGCCGAAACCGTCGAGTTCCGCGTCGCAACCCATCCGAAACAGCCGCCCGGGCCGCTGGCGCGAGTCGCCTCGGGCGGTGAGCTGTCGCGGCTCGCGCTTGCGATCCAGGTCGTGCTGGCCGAAGTGGGGCGCGTTCCGACGCTGATCTTCGACGAGGTCGACGTGGGGATCGGCGGCGCGGTCGCAGTGACCGTGGGCCGGATGCTGCGCGAGCTCGGGCTGAAGCGGCAGGTGCTGTGCGTTACCCACCTGCCGCAAGTGGCGGCGTGCGCGGACGAGCACTACCGCGTCACCAAGATCGGCAAAGGCGACGCGGTTGCGTCCGAGCTGGCGCGACTTTCCGCCGGCGCGCGGGTCGAGGAGCTTGCGCGCATGCTCGGCGGCCGAGAAATCACCGCCAAGACCCGCGCGCACGCCGGCGAATTGCTGGCGCAGCAGCGCGAGGCAACGACGCGACGCGCCCGCTAGTCCTTGGCGATCGTGGCGGCGAGCGAAGCGGGCCGCCGATCAAGGCCGTCGAGCCATGAAAAACGGCCGCTTTCGCGGCCGTCGATTGGCGTTCCGGCCGGCTACAGGTGGCGCGCCTTGGCCTTGTCCGCGGTCGACACCGCGGCGAAGCTGCCGCGCACGCGATGGGTCGAGCGCTTGGCCTTGGCCGAGCCGTGCGCCGCGGTCGGCAGCGCCAGCGATTCGCCGGTTTCGAGCCAGTACTTGACCCGCTGCGCATCGGCGATGCGCGAAAGCTTGCCGTACGAGTCCAACAGCACGATGACAACCGGCCGGTTGACGATGTTGGCAAGCATGACCAGGCATTTGCCGGCTTCTCGAATGAACCCGGTCTTGCTGAGCGTGATGTCCCACTGGCCGCCGCGCACCAGCGAATTGGTGTTGTTGAAGCCCAGAACCCGGCCGGTCGGGCCGATCTCGACCGTGTGGCTGGCGGTCGTCGTGAACTCGCGTATCAGCGGATAGCCTGCAGCCGCCTGCACCATGCGAGCCAGATCGCGCGCGGTCGCGACGTTTTCGCTCGAGAGCCCCGTCGCGTCGCTGAAATGCGTCTGCAGCATGCCGAGGCTCGCCGCCTTGCGGTTCATCGCCTCGACGAACGCCTGCGTTCCGCCGGGATAGTTGCGCGCGAGACAGGACGCCGCGCGATTCTCCGACGACATCAGCGCCAGCTGCAGCATTTCGCGCCGCGTCATCGTGCTGCCCAGCCGCAGGCGGGAGCTGCTTGCCTTGAGCAGGTCGAGGTCGCCTATGTCGATCGTCAGCGCCTCGTCCATCGGCTGCTCAACATCGAGCACGACCATCGCGGTCATCAGCTTGGTGACCGAGGCGATCGCCGTCACTGCGTCGGCGCCCTTGGCATAGATCGGCTGCCCGGTTTGGGCGTCGAAAACCAGCGCGTTTGCCGACGCGAGCTTGAGCTTGCTGGCGTCGATCAGCAGCGTCGATCCGATCGGCTTCAGGTCTTCGGCCGCGCCGGCACCTGTAGCAATCAGAAATAAGCCAATAAAAACAGATAGTAACGTTGACTTCATTAAGATAGTTCTCATCAGGGACGCAAGTTTATAGCACACCTCAGCCCATATGCCAACGGCTTAACGGGCGAACCCCGTCAGGCGATGACTTGGGCCGACGGACCGGGCCGATCGGGACTGCCCTCCCCGGCCCCTTCGCGGCGCTGCTGCTGGAGCGCCCACATGCGGGCATACGAGCCGCCGGCGGCCAGCAACTCGGCGTGCGTACCGCGCTCGGTGATGCGCCCGTGCTCAAGCACCAGAATCTGATCGGCGCCGACGATCGTCGACAGGCGATGGGCAACGGTCAGGGTCGTGCAGCCTGCCGAAATCTCTTCGAGCTCCGCCTGGATCAGCTTTTCCGATTTGGAGTCGAGCGCCGAGGTGGCTTCGTCGAAGATCAGAATCCGCGGGTCCTTGAGGATCGCGCGGGCGATCGCCACACGCTGCTTTTCGCCGCCCGAGAGCTTCAGGCCCCGCTCGCCGACCGGCGTGCGATAGCCTTCGGGCAGCGTGGAGACAAAGTCGTGGATCTGCGCGAGCCGGGCCGCGATGACGATCTGCTCGTGCGTCGCGCCCGGGTTGCCGTAGGCGATGTTGTACTCGATCGAATCGTTGAACAATACCGTGTCCTGCGGCACGATTCCGATCGCCGCGCGCACGCTGGTCTGCTGCACCGAGCGCAAATCCTGTCCGTCGATCGTGATGCGGCCGCCGCTGACGTCGTAGAACCGGTACAAGAGCCTGGCCAGCGTCGATTTGCCCGAACCGCTGGGACCGACGACGGCGATCGTGCGGCCCGCGGGAATCACGAACGACACGTCGAACAGGATCTGCCGGTTCGGCTCGTAGTGGAAATCGACGTGCTCGAAGCGGACTTCGCCGCCGCCGGCGGCGAGCGGCGGCGCGCCGGGGGCGTCGCTGATTTCGGCGTTGACCTCGATCAGGTGGAACATGCGCTCCATGTCGGCCAGCGCCTGCTTGATCTCGCGGTATATGACGCCGAGAAAGTTGAGCGGGATATAGAGCTGGATCATGAAGGCATTGACGAGCACCAGGTCGCCGATCGTCATCGTGTGCTCGACCACGCCAAGCGTCGCGCGCCACATGATCAGCGTCACCGCGACGGCGATGATCGCGCTCTGCCCGATGTTGAGCAGGGACAGCGAGGTCTGGCTCCTGACGGCGGCCTCTTCCCACCGCTGCAGGCTTTCGTCGTAACGCCGCGCCTCGAACTCCTCGTTGTTGAAATATTTGACCGTCTCGTAGTTCAGCAGGCTGTCGATCGCGCGGGTGTTCGCCTTGGAATCGAGCTCGTTCATCTGGCGGCGGAAGCCGGTGCGCCATTCGGTGATCGTCACCGTATAGATGATGTACAGCACCAGCGCCGCGAGCGTTATGCCGATGAACCAGATGTCATACCGCGCGATCAGGATCGCCGAAACCAGGGCGATCTCGATCAGCGTCGGCAGGATCGAGAAAAGCGTATACCCGATCAGGGTCGATATGCCGCGCGTTCCACGCTCGACGTCGCGGGTGAGCCCGCCGGTCTGCCGCGCGAGGTGAAAGCGCAACGACAGCGCGTGCAGATGGCGGAAGGTCTTCAACGCGATCGTGCGCACCGCGCGCTGCGTGACCTTGGCGAACAGATATTCGCGAAGCTCGGTGAACGCCGTCGTCGAAAGCCGCAATGCGCCGTACGCGGCGAGCAGCCCCAGCGGCAGCGCAAGCGCCTGGCCGGTGACCGCGGTCAGCCGGTCGACGATCTCCTTCAGCACCAGCGGAACGCCGACGTTGGCGAGCTTGGCCGCGACCAGACAGCCGAGCGCGAGCAGCACACGGCCCTTGTACGCGAGCAGATAAGGCAGCAGCGTGCCGACTGTGTGCCAGTCGCTGCGGGCGCGCCGCGGCGAGCGTTCGGTCGGAGGCAAGGGAAGCGAAGAGCTGCGTCGCATCAGGGTGGGTAAGCGCAATGGCGCGTAAGTTGCCGCGGCCGGCGGCGACACCGCGAGCCTGTTCGCGTCGTCGCCATATTACTTCAACCGCCGCCGATCTCGCCGCACCGAGGTCGTCAATCCTTCGCGCTCTCGGTGAACCAGTCGTTGCCGCCGTACCCGACCAAACCCATCGCCATCCGGACGATCCCATAGGCGATCCAGATCGCCGCCTTGTAGGGCCTCGACCGGCTCTGCCAGTCGTCCGGCGCCACTCGGCGCGCCCCGGTGGCGATCAGCTCGCGGAGCTGCCCCTTCAGCTTGTCATTGAAACCGCGATCGCGAACGATCACGTTGGCCTCGCGGGCCATCAGCAGGCTGTAGGGGTCAATGTTCGACGAGCCGACCGTGGCCCAGATATCGTCGACGACGGCGACCTTGGCGTGCAGCATGCTGCGATGGTATTCCTCGATCGCGATGCCGGCCTGCAGCAGCTGGCCGTACATGGCCCGGGTGGCCAGGTGCAGCAGCAGGTACTCGACCCGCCCCGGCAGCAGCAAGGTTACGGCGACGCCGCGCTGGGCGGCCGAGACCAGGGCACGCCGGATGCGAATCCCCGGAAAAAAGTACGAGTTGGCGATGATGATCTCGCGCCTGGCGGTGCGGATCGCGGCGAGGTAGGCCCGCTCGATGTCGCGGCGATGTCGCAGATTGTCGCGGATGACGAATCTGGCGGTCTGGGTGCCGACGCGCGGCGCTCGGCGGGGCTCGGGAAACAACAGCGTCAGCTCTGACGTTCCGGTTCTCACCAGTTGCACGATCCCCCACACGCGCTGCATCGTCTGCTCGATCTCGGGCAGCAGCGGGCCTTCGACCGAAACCGCGAAATCGACCCGGGGCGGGGTTTGTCGCGGCGTGTTCTCATCGTCGATGACGTTGATGCCGCCCACGAAGGCGATTTCCCCGTCGACCACGCACAGCTTCCGGTGCAGGCGGCGCAGGCGATGCGAGCGGAATTGCCAGGGCGCGACCTCGGGCCGGTACTTCTGGAAATCGACGCCGCCGTCGCGCATTTCGCGTTCCAGCGCGACGGTCAGGTAGAACTTGGCGCCCCAGCCGTCGACGAGCGCGCGCACGTTTACGCCTCGCTTCGCGGCCCTGATCAGCGCGCCGGCGACCAGCCTCCCAGTTGCGTCGTCGGCGAAGATATACGTCTCGAACCACACGGTCGCGCGCGCGGCGTCGATTGCGCCTATCAGCGCCGGAAAGTACTGGTCGCCGTTGCTCAGCAGGGTGATGCGGTTGCCCGGCAGGAAGCGATTCATCGCGCCGCGGGCTGGCGATCAGCGCGACGCGGCACTGGAACGCGTAAGGTCGAACGTTGCGGCGAGCGCCGCATGATCCGACAGCCGGGCCAGCGGATAGGCGTAGTGCACATCGGCCGCGATGACCTTGAGTCCGCGCGCGTAGATGCGGTCGAGCCGGAACACCGGCATCACCGACGGAAACGTGCGGGCCGGCCGCCCGCGCGCCGCCTCGAATACTTCGACGACGCCGAGCTCCTCCTGCAACATCCGGTCGGCCTTGCGGCGCCAGTCGTTGAAATCGCCGGCGATGATCAGCGCGGCGCCGGCCGGAACCGACTCGCGGATCCGCTCGCATAGCGCCCCGATCTGCCAGAGGCGGCCGCGCTCGAACAGCCCGAGGTGAACGTTGATGCAGTGCAGCGGCGGTAGCCCGCGCTGCAGCTGCATTACGCAATGCAGCATGCCGCGGCTCTCGAACGCGTGCGCCGAAATGTCCTGGTTCGCCTGCTCAGTGATGGGAAAGCGCGAAAGCACGGCGTTGCCGTGGTGGCCATGGCGCGTGATCGCATTGCGCCCGTAGGCGACTTCGCGCCAGACCTTGTCGGCGATGAACTCATGCTGGGGCTTCAGTGGCCAGTCGCGGTAACGGCCGGCATGGCGGCGATGCACGCCCTGCACTTCCTGCAGGAACACCACGTCGGCGTCCAGCCCGTGCAGCTTGTCGCGCAACTCGTGGATGACGACCCGCCTTGTCAGGTGGGAAAATCCCTTGTGGATGTTGTAGGTAGCGACGGTAAAACGCATGATGGCGGGGGGCGCGGGAAGGCCCTTATGGTAACGGCAATTCGCCGCGACCGTCGCCGCGGGTGCCGGCGGGCGCGGCGGAATCCTGCCCGGCAGCCGGGCTCGCGACAGCATTGGCGGTCCGGCGATGGTGTAAGGTAGTCGGCGTCGGTACGACCAATTCACGGACGCCCAGGTCCGTCGCTCACCGATTCCGGTCATTGCAAGAGGAGATTGGCAATGAAGCAGCAATCGACGATTCAAGCAGCGATTGCGGGACTGTTGGCGCTCGGTATTGCGACCGCCGCGTCGGCGCAGGTTCCCGAGCAGAAGGGCAAGGACAAGTGCTACGGCATCGCCAAAGCCGGGCAGAACGACTGCGCCGCGGGCAAGCACGCCTGCGCCGGACAAAGTTCCGTCGACAACGATCCGCTATCGTGGAAATACGTCGCCAAGGGGACCTGCGAGAAAATCGGCGGCAAGACAACGGCGCCTAAGTCCTGATCCATAGCTTCGCGATCCCGCATTGTCCGCTGACCGCAGGCGGCGCACCTGACCGGTAACCCGAGATGGCGCCCGCACGCGTACTTCCGGCCGTCGCCGGCATCGGTTTGCGGGCCCCGCATGTCGCCGAGGTCCGCGCGTCGAGGCCGCCGATCGGATGGCTCGAGGTGCACAGCGAAAATTATTTTGTCGAAGGCGGCCCGGCGCTGGCCGCGCTCGAGGCGATACGCGCCGACTATCCGGTGTCGCTGCATGGCGTCGGCTTGTCGCTCGGGTCGGCTGACTCCCTGGACATCGCGCACCTTTCGCGCCTGAAGCGGTTGGCCTCCCGGATCGAGCCTGCGGCGGTGTCCGAGCATTTGAGCTGGGGCCGTGTCGACGGCCGCCATCTGAACGATCTGCTTCCGCTGCCGCTGAACGGCGAGTCGCTCGCGCTGGTGTGCGACCGCGTCGACGCGGTGCAATCCGCGCTCGGCCATCCATTGCTGGTCGAAAACGTATGCGCGTATCTGCGTTTCGCTGCGGACACCATGGCCGAGTGGGACTTCGTCGCCGCCGTCGCGAGCAGAAGCGGCTGCAAGCTGCTGCTCGATGTCAACAACGTGTATGTCAACGCAGTCAATCACCGGTTCGACCCGGACGCGTATCTCGCGGCGATCCCGGCCGGGAGCGTAGCCGAGATCCATCTCGCCGGCTACGAAGCCAGCGGGCCGTGCCTGATCGACACCCACGGGTCGCGGGTCGCAGCTCCGGTTTGGGCGCTGTACCGCGCCGCAATCGAGCGTTTCGGGCCGACGCCGACCTTGCTCGAGTGGGACACCGACATTCCGGCGCTCGACGTGCTGCGGGGTCAAGCGGCGCAAGCCCAGGCAATCCTCGACGAGCATCGCCATGCCATCGCTGGTTGAGATTCAGCGCGCCGTGGCCGCCGCGATAATGTCTGGCGATCCGGCCGCGCTCGCCGGACTGGGCATCGTCGCCGGCACGATGAGTCCTGCGGCACGCATGGACATCTACCGGAGCAACGTGTTCGGCAATTACCGCAAGGCGCTGGCGACTACGTTTCCGGTGGTCAGGCGGCTGGTCGGCGCCGCGTTCTTCAACGCCGCCATAGACGCCTATGTGCGCGCGCATCCGTCGACCCGCGGTGACGTCAATCGGTACGGCGACGATCTGGCGCGCTTCCTTGCCGCATACGAGCCGGCGCGAACACTCGCCTACCTCCCGGATATCGCGAGGCTCGAATCGGCGATCGATCAGGCGGCCATTGCGGCCGACGCGCCGCCATTCGATCTCGCGGCGCTGGCCGCGCTGGCGGAGGAAGCGCATGCCGATCTGCAGTTCGTGCTGCATCCGTCGGTGCAGCTGATCGCATCGGACTATCCGATCCTGCACATCTGGCAGATCAACCAGCCGGACTTCGAAGGTCCGGCGGAGGTCGATCTCGGCGAGGGCGGCGATTCGCTGGTAGTCGTCCGCGGCGAGCGCGGCGTCGACCTCGAGAGGCTCAATCCCGGGGAAGCGGCCCTTCTAGACGGCTTCGCAGCCGGAAAGACTCTCGCTGTTGCCGCCACTCTCGCAACCGAAGCCGAACACTCATTCGACCTGTCGGCCGCGTTGCGGCGGCACGTCGCCAATCGCGTGCTGGCCGCATTCGTGGCGCCGGAATCATCCACCGAGGAAAGGCGTGACGGTACCTGACCAGCGGACGTCGATCGCACAGTCGTACGATGCGATCGTCATCGGCACCGGGCAGGCCGGTCCGCCGCTGGCCGTCCGGCTGGGCAATGCCGGGCGCAAGACCGCGATCATCGAGCGGAAGCTGATCGGCGGCACCTGCGTGAACGTGGGCTGCATCCCGACCAAGACGCTGATCGCGAGCGCGCGCGCCACTCATGTCGCGCGCCGCGCAGCCGACTTCGGCGTCGTGCTCGAGGGACCGGTCCGGGTCGACATGGCGAGGATCAAGGCACGCAAGGACGCGATCGTCGCGCAATCGAACGCCAACGTCGCCAAATGGATCGGACAAGCGCCGAACGTCACGCTTATCGAGGGCCACGCGCGCTTCGAAGGTCCGCGCAGCGTGCGAGTCGGTGAGCGACTACTCGAGGCGCCGCAGATTTTCATCAATGTCGGGGGCCGCGCCGCAGTGCGCGGCATCGACGGCCTCGCCGACGTGAGCTACTTCACCAACAGCGGCATGATGGAGATCGATTTTCTGCCCGAGCACCTGCTGATCGTCGGTGGGAGCTACATCGGGCTCGAATTCGCGCAAATGTATCGCCGCTTCGGCAGCGCCGTGACGGTCATCGAGATGGGCTCGCGGCTGCTCGCACGCGAGGACGAGGACGTGTCCGCCGCCATCCAGCAGCTACTCGAGGCGGAGGGCATCGCGTTTCGCCTGAATGCAACGTGCCTGGGCGCAGCGCCCAACGGCCACGGCGTATCCGTGCGAATGAGCTGCACCGACGAGCCGCGCATCGTCGACGGATCGCACCTGCTGCTGGCGATCGGGCGCGTGCCGAACACCGACGACCTGGGCCTCGACCTGGCCGGCGTGCGGACCGACGCACGCGGCTACATCGAGGTCGACGAAGGGCTGCAGACCAGCGTCCCCGGCATCTGGGCGATCGGCGACGTCAACGGACGGGGCGCGTTCACGCACACGTCGTACAACGACTACGAGATCGTCGCCGCGAACCTGCTCGACGGCGAGCAGCGCCGGGTCAGCGACCGCATCCCGACCTACGCGCTCTTCATCGATCCGCCACTGGGCCGCGTCGGGATGACCGAGCGCGAGGTGCGCGCCTCGGGCCGACCGGCACTCACCGCCAAGCGGAAAATGACGCGGGTCGGCCGGGCGCGCGAGCGCAGCGAAACGCAGGGTTTCATGCAGGTGCTGGTCGACGCGGAGACGAAGAAAATCCTCGGAGCGGCACTGTTAGGCATCGAAGGCGACGAGGCGGTGCACTGCTTTCTCGATCTGATGGCCGCCGGCGCGCCATATACGGTGCTGCAGCGCGCGATGCACATTCATCCGACGGTGTCGGAGCTGTTGCCGACCTTGCTCGGCGACCTGAAACCGTTATCCTAGCCTGGGCGCGTGCCGGCGCGTCGGCATCGAGGACGGCCGGTGCGGCGGCGTCTACATGATCACGCGGTGCCCCTCCCAGCCGCGCTCAAGCATTGGACATTGCTCGCACTCGAGCGTTCGGAGGCTGCAATAGCGGATATCGCAGCCGACCCGCCTTCCCTGGAGGATCAATCGGACCCGATCGAGTTTTTCCGGGCCGCGGCCCTTGATCAGCAGGACGTCTCCCGGAAGCAGCACCTCGCTCAGCGCTTCGGCGGCGTCGCGTGCGCTGCGCCCGGCGTTGATGACCGCTGATTTGGGCATTCCGCCCCGTCGCGCACCGGACCAGTAAGGCTCGAATTCATTGTTGAACAGGACCAGGTGCGACGCGATCCCGGCAACGCGCTCGCCCAGCGCCTGATAGATCGGCCGCTGCGGGCCGGGAGGCTCGGACACCGACCCGAGCAGCACAACACGGCGCGGCGCGGGGACCTGGGCAAGGACGTCGAGCGCAGTGTGCACCGTCTCCAGCGTCGATTTGAAATCGTCGCGGAGCACGGTGACGCCGTTGCGAAGCTGTACGGGATCCATGCGCCCGGTCGTCGGCGCAAGCTCGCGCAATCGCCGCAACGTGGGATCCAGCGCGTAGCCTTCGGTGTGCGACACCGCAATCGCGGCGAGGATCGGGTAGACCATATGGCGGCCGAGCAAGCGCACGGCGACGTCTCGCGTTTCGCCGAACGCCGTCATTCGAAAGAGCGTTCCGCGCGGCCAGTCGAGCCGGACGTCGTCGGCCCGGACATCGCATTCCGCGCCGAAGCCGAAGGTAACCACGCGCGCCCGCGTCTTCTGCCGCATCCACATTACGTTGGGGTCGTCGCCGTTGAGGACCGCGGTGCCCGACGCCGGTAGCACCTGCAGCATCCAGGACTTTTCGGCGCGCGTGACCTCGAGCGTGCCGAGGCTGCGATGGTGCTCGCTGCCGATGGCGGTGACCACCGCGACGTCCGGATCGACGGTGCGCGCATACCCTTTCATCTGCCCGGGCTTCGAAATCCCGGCCTCGATCACCGCGTGACGCTGTCCGGGCCGGATGCGCAGCAGGGCAAAAGCGATCCAAAACCACGAATTGGACAACATCAACGGGTGTTCCGGAACGTCCAGCGCGGCGGCGATCGCGCGCGTGGTCGTCGACTTGCCGAACGACCCGACGACCGCGACGACGCGGGTCGTGCGCACGACGGTGCGCCGGTACATCCGCGCCAGCGGCGACAGGAGCGGCCAGCTACGGTAGGCGATGCCCTGGCGCACATGCATGCGGCCGGCCGGCGTCGCCAGCATTGCCGGCAAGTCACGGATGCGGAATCTCATGGCGGCACCTGGCGGCCCGACGCGCTGTGGCGGAAGAGATCGTGCCAGATCTGCACGCAGAGCACGACCGACAGGATCTGGCCGAGATTCTCGCCGCCGGCGCGATGCCGCCGCAGCAGCGCCGCCACCTTGTCGGAGTCGAAATAGCCGCTCTGGCGCAACGCCGACGGCGACATCCGTTCTGCGGCGAACTCGGGTAATGGCGCCCGCAGCCATGTGTCCATCGGCACCTGGAGCCCGCGCTTTTTGCGATGGACGATGTCGGACGGCAGCACGCTTTTCATCGCTTGCCGCAGAACGTGTTTTTCGCGCAGCCATTTCATTTTCACCCGAGGCGGAATGCGCCCGCAGTATTCGACCAGTTCGTGATCGAGGAATGGCACACGGGCCTCGACCGAATACGCCATCGATGCGCGATCGAGTCCGAGCACGACGCCGTCGCCCATCCGATGCTTGAGGTCGAAATACTGCATGCGCGCGAACGGGTGCCAGGTCTCGAAACCTGCCGGAGGCGGTACCCGATCCGCGGCGCCGTCGCGCCCGCGTGCGAGCTCGTCGACGATGTGCGGCGCCAGGACCTCGTTGCCGTCGGACCGTCCGCGCAAATGCGTGATGCTGCGCGAAAAGCGCTCGAAGTTCATCTCGCGCGGACCCGCAATCGTCGCCGCCGCGCCGGGCCATCGCCGATCGATCCAGGGAATGCCGGCGATGATTCGGCGCGCCGACTGCGGCAGCAGAAATACCGGATCGAGCATGCGCATTGTCGGATACCATGGATACCCGCCGAGAATCTCGTCCGAGCCCTCGCCGGTCAGCACGACCTTCACGTGCGCGGCCGTCGCTTGCGCCACCATCAGCCGGCCGATCTCGACGCCGCCCAGCAGCGTATCCTCGGCGTGCCAGATCGCCTTCGGCAGCCGCTGCATGTCGGCGTGGCGGCAGACGATGCGGTGACCGGCAAGACCGTATTCCGGGTAGTCGTCGAGCCCTTTCTGATCGCGCAATTCGTCGAACGCCGGATCCTCGAAGCGCAAGGTGAAGGTCTGCACCGGCGGCGGAGCCAGGCGCGACATCAGCGCGGTGACTGCGCTCGAATCGATGCCAGCGCTGAGCCACGCGCCCAGCGGCACGTCGCTGCGCAGATGGAGCTTGACGCTCTCGGTCAGCTTGTCGCGCAGCCCGTCGGCCCAGTCCTGCTCGCTTACGCTTCGGTCGTAACCGTCGCGCGCGGGAAACATCGCCTCCCAATACTGGCGGATATCGACTCGTCCTTCGCTCCAGGTCAGCGTGTGCCCGGCAGGCAGGCGGCGGATGCCGGTGACGATCGTTCGGGGTGCGATGATGCGTCCGTACGACAGAAGCTGGCCCAGCGCCTGAAGATCGGGATCAGGCTCGACGGCTCCCGACGCGAGGATCGCTTTCTGCTCCGATCCGAAAAAGAGGCCGTCAGCGGTGACCGCGTAGTGCAGCGGCTTGATGCCCAGCCGGTCGCGCGCGAGTATCAGCCGCTGCCGGCGCGCATCCCACAGCGCCAAGCCGAACATGCCGCGCAAATGCGAAACGAAATCGGCGCCGTGATCCTCGTACAGATGCACGATCACCTCGACGTCCGACGCGGTCGCAAAGCGGTGGCCCGCGGCGACGAGTCGCTGGCGCAGCTCGACGTGGTTGTAGATCTCGCCGTTGCAGATGACGGTGACTGAGCCGTCTTCGTTCGAGATCGGCTGGTCGCCGGTTTTCAGATCGACGATGCTGAGGCGGCGAAAACCGAGCCCTATGCCCGGTGCGGCCAGGTAGCCTTCGCTATCCGGGCCGCGATGCCGCAGCGAGTCGGACATGCGCTTGACGGTTTCCGCGCTCGCCGGCCGCTTCGCGTCCGACCAGGCAATGCCGCAAATGCCGCACATGCTGGTCCGGAGCCGTGACCGTCAGCGCCGGCCGCGCGGCGGCGGCATCAGGAATACGCGCTGCCACGGACCCAGCTTGATTCGCCCGAGCACCCCGTAGACGCGAAAGCCGCCCTTGCCATCGTCACGCAGCGACGACATGTTTTCCGGCAGGACGGCGCCGGTAGCGCGCCGCAGGCCCGCACGCCGCATGTGCCGCAAATGATGCGTGCGCACCGCGTTGGAAATGCCGTGGCCGCGATACGCGGGCAGCGTGAACTTGTCGTAGATGTGGGCCTCATCGGGCTTCACATCGATCCGGCACCCCAGGAACGGGACCCAGACCGGTTGCATGGCGATCCATGCCGCGGCGACGATTCGCCCATCGTGCCGCGCCACAAAACACAGGTCGCCGGAGCGCAGGCGACCGGCGATCTCTCGGCGCGTAGTGCCGGGGCGAAAGACCAGATAGTCGTCGATCTCGTCGTGCGCAAGCATCGCGACATCGACCGGCAGGCCCGGCGCAAAGTCGGCAATCGGCTGGTCCAGCGCGCGCTCCAGCAGCAGCAGGCGACGATAGCCGGATCGGCTCAGCAACTTGAACCAGAAGCTCCTCGGGCCTTCGCCACGCAAGGTCAGCAGCGCACGTCGAACGACGTTTCCCGTCGGGTACACCGACCTCGACGGTGCATCGACCGTCTCGCTTGCGATCGGGCGACGCCGCCGCTCCCGCTCGGTCGACGTCATGGCTTGCGCGCGTTGATGCCGACGAAATAGCCGGTCAGATACCGTGTCGGCCAGCGCGCCAGGCGCTCCCATCGAGCTGCCGTCTGCAAGAACCGCGCCTTTCCGGCCGGCGTTCCACGGCGTTCACAGCGTCGCGCGAGCGCGACCGAAAGCGCGCGCGGGCAGTGCAGCAGCGCGACGGTTTCGAGCACGTCGAACCCGGCGTCCTCGAGCATGCGTCGCAGGCGCCGCGGACCGGCCGTCGCGCCGATCGGATAGGCGACGAGCTTCAGCCTGCGCAGCAGCGGGTATGGCAGGGCATTGCGCAGCGCGACCGCAGGATTGGCGAGATTGTCCATCGTCAGCAGCAGGCGTCCACCCGGCCGCAGTATTCGATGAAAACCGCGCAGCGATGCAAGTATTTCATCCCGGGTGTCGAAGTGATCCAGCGTGGAGTTCGACACGACGACGTCGAAACTGTCGCTGGCGAACGGCAAGCGCCGGACATCGGCAGCGGCGGCCAGCAACGCCGGGTAGCGCACGGTCGCCGCGGCCAGCACCGTCGGCGCGACATCGATCGCGGCGACGCGCCGGGCATGCGCCGACAACAGCGGATACAGCCCGCTTCCCATCGCCTCGTCGAACAGATCGGTCTTGAGGAGATTCGCGCAAGGGTTCGAGGGGAGCCAGCGCGCGAGCAAGCTGGCATTGGTCGCATCGCTGTGCAATCGCCACAACGCTCCGGCACGCTCACCGAGCAGCGGCTCGAGCGCGCTGTCCCAGCGCCGGGACGCGGCGTCGCGAGATCGGATGCCGTCGCCTTCCACGGTCGCGTGGATCTTACGCTCGATCGATTGATTGATTGCGCGGGTCATGGCGACTGATTAGACTGCGGATGCTCGAACGCGCGAGTCTCCTCGCGAAATACCGCGCGGATCGGCGCGACCAAGTATAGTGCTCGCGCGGCGAAAGCGGGCGCCGGCGCGATATCGCACAGCCGGTCACACCGCCGGTCGGGGGAAATGCACTGAACGCAACGACCGAAAGCACGAGTCCGGCGGCGCTCGCCGTCACGGTCATCATGCCCGTTTACAACGGCAGCCGCACGCTGCAGCGAAGCCTTGAGCCTCTGCTCGCGATGCGGCGCACCGGGGAGATCGCTGAAATCATCATCGTCGACGACGGCTCGAGCGATGCCAGCGCCGCGATCGCCGAAGCCGCAGCGGTTACCGTGCTCGGATCCGGCGGACGCCTCGGACCCGGTGGGGCGCGCAACGTCGGAGCTGCCGTCGCAACCGGTGAGATCCTGTGGTTTGTCGATGCCGACGTGGTCGTTCACGCGGATGCCGCACGGGTGCTGACCGAAGCCCTGCAGCGGACCGGCGCGGCCGCGGTCTTCGGCAGCTATGACGATACCCCTCCGGCGCCCAATTTTTTCTCGCAGTACAAGAATCTTGTCCACCGCTACTACCACATCCATGGCGGAGGAGACACCGACACATTCTGGGCCGGGTGCGGCGCGGTCGCCAGGCAGGCTTTCGCCGAGGCAGGCGGATTCGATGGCGCCAAATACCCTCATTCGTCGATAGAGGACATCGAGCTCGGATTGCGCTTGCGGCAGCGCGGACTGCGCATCCATCTCGAGCCGGCGCTGCTGGCGACTCATCTCAAGGTCTGGCGCCTGGCCAATCTGTTGCACACCGAGGTCTGCCGTCGCGCGATACCGTGGTCGCGCCTGATCATCGAGCACGGATGGTGGTCGACAAACCTGAACATGGACGGCGGCGAGCGCGCTCGTGCGCTGCTTGCCGCCTGCTGGCTGGCGGCCGTTCTGCTCGCGGCGGCGCGAGTCTGGCCGCCTTGGCCGGCGCTGATTTTTCTGGGACTCGTCGCGCTCGCCAACATGCGACTGTTCGACTACTTCAGGCGGCGGCGCGGCATGCTGTTCGCGATCGGCGGCGTTCTCTATCACCAGGTCTATTACCTGTACAGCGTCGCAGCGTTCGCGTATTCCCTGGTGGCGTACCGCTGGTCGGCGCTGCGGCGGCGCTTCGACCGACGGGCGCATCCGGCCTGATCGCGATGCCGGCAGCCGCGCGCTCATTGCGCCGCTTCGGGCGCTGGCGCGCTTTCGACGCTGGATGTCCGCTCCGGCGCTTGCCGCCACAGGAACGCCAGATAGAACGCCAGCGCCGGCACCATATGCAAAGGCAGACGATTGACCAGCGTCTCGTCGGCGACGCCGAAGGCCGCGCTGCTGTAGAAAAATACGACGGACACGAACGCGAACGCATCGAGCATCGTGACCGTCATCGGCGCTGCCGCGACGGAGAACAGCGCACGCCAGCGCAGCGCGATCACCGCCAGCGTCAGATACCAGAGCAGATGCCAGTTGTCCATCTGGAAAAAGTGCTCGAAGATCGGCCGCGACACGTTGCTGAACTCGGTGCGTAGGACGTAGCCGAGCACCCGGACCTCGCCCGGGCCGAACAGCAGATGAGCGAGCATCGCAACGCCGAGCAGGGCTACCGCGCCCAGGCCGACGCGCCTGTTGATCGCGACCAGCACCGGCGGCAGCAGCGTCAGCGCCCATACGATGCCCTCCTTCTTGAACGCGATGCAGGCCAGCGTGCAAACGATGGCCAGCAAGGCATCGATGCGCCCGCGTGATCGGACCCACTGCCATAGCGCCATCGCCGCCATGCCGTATGCCGCGGCGAGGAAGATGTCGACGTACCCGGCGACCGCGACATGGAAATCGATGAAGGGAATCGACAGCAGCAGGTAGCTGAACAGCATCGCCTGCGCCGTGCCGATTCCGATCCGCCGCAGCTGCGCGTAGAAGGCGATTCCGAGCGCCGACAGTATCGCAAGCCAGGGCGCGTTCATCAGCGACTCGTCCCAACGGCCCAGACATAGCGCAGTCCACACCTGCAGCAGCGGAACCGTCGCCGGATAGTCGGGGTGCGAATCGACGAACTGCATGGCACTCCCCGATTCGAGCCACCTCGCCGGGTCGACGAATGGGGCAATGCTTCCATATTCGTACCAGACCCGGGCCTTGGTCGCCCACTGCGCCCAAGCGTCCCAAGGCAGCAGCGGACGCCACGCCAGCTCGAGGCCCAGGCCGGCCAGGCGGACGACGATCAACGCCAGGCAGGCGAAGAAAAGCACGCGCTGCGGGGGCGACAGGGCCGCGACGCGGCCGCACGACGCACGCCAGCGCTCGCGCAGCGAGGGCGGCGAGCGCAGGCGGGCAACACCGCAGGCGACGACGGCGAGGGCGACCAGCTGCAGTCCGACCAGCCACGGCGTCCATCGCACCCCGACTGCGTCGAGTGCGCGCATCGCCAGCGACGTTGCCAGCGCGCCCATCAGGTAACCGTAGCCGGCCGCGAGGGCCAGGTCGCGCTGTTCGGCGCGGCGTTGCAGCGCAAGCACGCAGCAAGCGCCGGCGAGCCACGGCAACGCGACACTCGCGGCGACGCCGATCAGATCGTGCATGTGCCCCCTGTGATTCTATCCAGCGGCCGGGGCGTCATCGCACGCGGACAAGAACGAGGCCTTGCGGCCGCGACAGAATCTGTTCCACCGGCTTGCGCCGGCCGTCGCGCCAGACCAGCGCTTGCGTCGCGCTGTCGTAGCCGAGATCGCTGGTCAGGAAAAGCAGGACATAGTCGCCGCTGCGCAATTCCTCAGGCGTCGGCTTGTACGGGCGCCTGGTTCCGCTGTAATAGACGTTCTGCGGATACAGGAAATACGATCCGCGCACCCGCAGTGCCTGATCGTCGGCGACGAAGTGAACGCGGGCCGGTGGCGGCGGCAGCGCCGTGCTCACCTCCTTCATCAGCGTGTACAACTTACGGTCGTCGGACGCGAGCCGCTTCTCTTCGCCGGTCTTGCCGGCAAACGTCGCGGCGGTCAGCGTCAGCTGCCGCCAGAGATTGACCTGAAAGCGCGTGTCCAGAATCAGCCAGCCGGCGACGACGATCACCCAGTAAACGCGCGAATCAAACGTCAAGGTGCGGCGCGTCAGTAGCCAGTAGAGCGCCGCCGCAAAAAAAACGCCGGCGGCTACTGTCGAGAGCAACGTCGCGTAGTGGCTGCGCTCGTCGTCGAAAGGAAGCGTGACCGAGGCAGCGACGATCGGAATGAACGCCGCCCACTGGCGGAAGATGTCCCCGATCACCGTTAACACCGACACCGACGGCACCGATAACGACTCCAGCACCAGCGGACGCGGCAGCGCACCCTGAGCGGCCAGCGCGACGCCGGTGATCGAGCCTGTCCATCCGTCGTCCGAACCGAGCTCCAGTGGTGCGATGTGCGTGCCGGTCCAGGTCAGCCGCTTGGAAAAGTTCCGGTTCGGCCGCTCTTCAGTGCGCCAGACGAAGACGAGCTCGACCGGGAGCGCGTCGGTCGAATGTAGATTGAAGTCGACGCGCGGATGGCCGTCGGCGCCAAAGGCCGCGACGCGAGCCGAAAGGACGGCCAGCCGCTCGCCGTCGGTGGCCTCGAGCACGAATGCTCGCCCGTCCCGGTGTCCGCTGCCACGGACCAGCGCGAACGCGCCGCCATCGACGGTGATCGCCGGTGGCCCGCTGCGCCAATTGCCGCCCGAATGAACGATGGCGACCAGCAGGATGGATACCGCGATGCCGGCGACGAGCAATCCGACGCCGGCAATCCACGTCTGCGCTTGCACGACGGGCGCGGCCGCATCGATGCGTTCAGTCATCAAGCGGACACTAGCATCCGCGGCGACCGATTGCCACATTCTGAGCGCGCATGCGGCGAACTGCGCGGCATCGCCTACAATGCGCGCCATGGGGGATACGCAGCAGACCGCTGTCATCGTCGGCGGCGGGCCGGCGGGACTTACCGCCGCTTTGGAGCTCATCCGACATACGAGCATCCACCCGATCGTCATCGAGGCCGGCGACACCGTCGGCGGCATCTCGCGCACGATCGACTGCGGCGGCTATCGTATCGACCTCGGCGGCCATCGCTTTTTTTCGAAATCCGATTGGGTGATGAACTGGTGGCAGGAAATCCTGCCATTGGATCGTGAATCGCGCCCTGCCGGCGAGCCGATCAGCGTCGGATACCGCAACCGGCAGCGCACCGTGCCGATCGCGGCCGCGGGCTGTGAGGAGACGCGCGGCGATCTGGTCATGCTGGTGCGGCACCGTTTGTCGCGAATCTATTTCCGCCGCAAATTCTTCGACTATCCGGTCAAGCTCAACTTGCGCACGATCGCCAACCTCGGCGCGTGGCGCTTTGCCAGGGCCGCAGCCAGCTACATCCGGGCCTCGCTTTTTCCGCGCCGGCCGGAGCGCAACCTCGAGGACTTCCTGATCAACCGCTTCGGCGCCGAGCTGTATCGCACTTTCTTCAGGTCGTACACCGAAAAGGTCTGGGGAGTCTCCTGCGACCGGATCAGCGCCGAATGGGGAGCGCAACGCATCAAGGGGCTGTCTCTGGTTGCCGCGGCGCGACATGCGCTGTCGCGCGCGTCGCCGCGATCGAAGGTCCCATCGCGCCGGACCCGAACGAGCCTGGTCGAACAGTTTCTCTACCCGAAGCTCGGCCCGGGCCAGCTATGGGAGGAAGTCGCGCGCCGGATCCGAGCCGCTGGCGGCGAGATTCGGTTGTCTCAGCGCATCGAGCGGATCCGACTCCACGGCAATCGGGCAGCGGCGGTCGACGTACGGGATGTCACGACCGGGGCGCTAGGCAGCCTCCCGGCGGACTACGTCATTTCCAGCATGGCCGTCCAGGATCTGATCGCCAGCCTCGATCCGCCACCGCCGGCAGACGTTCGCCGCGTCGCGAGCGAGCTGCCTTATCGCGATTTCGTCACCGTGGGTCTGCTGCTGACCCGGATGAAAAGCCGCAGCTGGGAGGCCACCGGCAGCGATGCCCGTTATCCGCCAGACAACTGGATCTACATCCAGGAGCCCAACGTCCGTGCCGGGCGGCTTCAGATTTTCAACAACTGGAGTCCCGCGATGGTCGCCGATCCGGCGCTGATCGCGCTGGGCGTCGAATATTTCTGCAACCGGGAAGACGAGCTCTGGTCGATGTCCGACGCAAAGCTCGAGGCGTTGGCCATCCGCGAGTTGCAGCAGATCGATCTGATCGACGGCAACGACGTAGTCAAGGCCACCGTGGCGCGTGTGCCCAGAGCCTACCCCGCGTATTTCGGCGCCTACGCGGAGTTCGGCGTGATCCGGGCGCATGTCGACACCATCGAGAATCTTTTCCTGGTCGGCCGCAACGGCATGCATCGCTACAACAACCAGGACCATTCGATGCTCACTGCGAAAGCGGCGATCGACAACATCGCTTCCGGACGGACCGACAAGCAGAATATCTGGGACATCAATGTGGACGACGAATACCACGAGGAGCGTGAACCGACGTCGGCTTGACTGCCTGCGGAGACTCTAACGGCTGCGGCGCGCGATCATGTCGATTTCGATGCGGGCACCGCGAGCGAGTCCGGTGACGCCGATGCAAGTGCGCGCTGGCCGGCGTCCCTCGGGAAAGTAGCCGGCATAGACCTCGTTCATACGCTCGTAGTCGTCGTCGAAGTGCAGCAGATAGACGCGTGCTGCCGCGACATCGGCAAGGCGCAGCCCGCAGCCATTCAGCACGGTGACGAGGTTCTTCATCACCTGGTGAGTCTGCTCTTCGATCGTCGCCGGATAGGGCGATGTGTTGGACCTGCCCTCGAACGGCATCTGCCCCGTCACGAACACCCAGCCGTCAGCTTCGACGGCATGGCTGAACGGCGCGACCGGATCGGGAGCGCCGGCTATCATGTGGAACAACAGGTCGGACATCGGCTTCGGCTCGCTTTCCGCGTCATTCTACCGATCGAGGAGAAAAACCATGCGACCTATACCCGTCGGGGCCAAGGGCTCGTTTTCGATGGTCGTCACACCCGAGCACCTGGCGAACCGTTTCAAGGATGCGACGCTGCCTCCGGTGCTGGCGACGCCGGTGATGATCATGATGATGGAAAACGCCGCCCTCAACGCCATCAAGCCCTACCTCGATGCCGGCGAAAGCGCGGTCGGAACCCGCGTCGACGTCCAACACCTGGCGGCTACGCCCGCCGGGCGCACTGTCTCCGCCGAGGCGGAGGTGACGCGGGTCGCGGGCAAGCAAGTCGCGTTTCGCATCGACGCGGTCGACGGCGTCGAGCACATAGGCACGGGCACGCACGAGCGTATGGTCATCGAGCTCGCGCGATTCATCGAACGGCTGAACCGGAAGACCGGCTAGGTCAGGATTCGAGCCGGGCGGTCGTTCGTTGCCGCGCGCCCTGCCGAAGCGCAGGACGAGTGCGCGCGACGTTCCCGGTGAGCTCCGCCGTCGGCGCACCGATCCAACGTTGCAACGCCAGCACGCCAGGCGGGGCAAGCACGACGATTCGCGAGCCCTTCGTCCGCCTGACCCAGCCGAGCTCGATCATCCGGGCGAGCAAGGCGGCGCCCACGGCGCCACCGAGATGATGGCGACGCTCGCTCCAATCCAGACAGGCATGGCAAAACTT
Source organism: Casimicrobiaceae bacterium (assembly GCA_036270955.1). Taxonomy (GTDB): domain Bacteria; phylum Pseudomonadota; class Gammaproteobacteria; order Burkholderiales; family Casimicrobiaceae; genus PALSA-1003. The sequence goes on from DATBBM010000020.1 coordinate 21,176, forward strand.
GCGCCGCAGCAAGGCCAGCGCGGCAGTGTCGATCCCCAGCTGCTGCAACAAGCGGTGGCCAACAGCGGTGAGCACCAGGCCGCCGTCCGCAGGCGCCAGAGCGCGCCGGGCCAGCAGGCGCTCGTGGATCGACACGCCCAATTCGCCGGCGAGGTGGTCGTAGCACACGCGCGCCTGCCGCAGCGCAGGCTCGCGGGGACTCAGCCGGTGCCGCAGCGCACCTGTGCGGAATGCGACGCCCATCAGGGACTCGAGCAGCTGGGCGACATCGCGGTCGGCCAGCCGGAAATAGCGATGCCGCCCCTGGCGCTCGGCGGCGAGCAGTCCGGCATCCAGCAGCTTGGCGAGGTGCGCGCTGATCGTCTGCTTGGTCACGCCGGCGACGGTGGCGAGCTCGGTCGCCGTCATCGCCCGATCGGCCATCAAGGCGGTAAGCACCTCCGCTCGCGCATGGTCGCCGATCAAGGCGGCGATGCCGACGATGTTGGGTCCGTCTTTCATGGTTCGATGCTAAACGAACCATTGCAGCATTGCAAGCGATAGAATGACCGTTGCCGATCTCCTGCGAGCATCGAATGACGATCACCTGCTTCATCCGCTACGAGATCGATCCGTTCCAGTGCGATGCGTTCCGTGAATACGCGGCGCGCTGGGCGACCATCATCCCGCGCTGCGGCGGCGACCTGGTCGGCTACTTCGTCCCGCACGAGGGCACCAACAATGTCGCATGGGGCTTGATTGCGTTCGACAGCCTTGCCGCATACGAAGCGTACCGCGCCCGCATCAAAGCCGACTCCGAGGGGCGGGCGAATTTTGCGCTGGCCCATTCGAAGCGGCTGATCTTGCGCGAAGAGCGAAGCTTCGTCGAAGCGGTAAGCGGAACGTTTCGCATGCCGGCCGCCGCAACGCCGGTGAAGTAACGACGGTCATCGCCGATCGGCGCAGGTGATGCGGTATATTTGCTGCATGGACAGGGCAAGCGAATGAGCCGCGCTCGATGACTGAACAGGCGGATCCGGCGCTGTCGCAGGCTATCGTCGACCAGGCGCCGGATGCGATCATTTTTGCCGACCGCGATGGGATGATCCGCCTCTGGAACCGCGGCGCCGAACGAATCTTCGGCTACGCTGCCGCCGAAGCGCTCGGTGCCAGTCTCGACCTGATCATCCCCGAGCGCTTTCGCCGAGCCCACTGGGAAGGCTTTCGGCGAGCGATTGACACGGGCCGAACCAAATACGCCGATCGCGCGCTCACCACGCGCTCGGCGCACCGCGACGGCAGCAAGCTGTACGTCGACTTGAGCTTCGGCCTGGTAACTGATGACGGCGGTATGATCCTCGGGGCGCTCGCCATCGGCCGGGATTGCACCGAGCGCTATGCCGCCGATGCGGCGTTGCGCTCGCGTCTGATCGCCCTCGAGTCCGGCGCCAAAGGCGGACCTGCCGCCCCCTAAGCTTGCGCGCCGGCTCGCGCCTGCGGCGCACGTGCGAGCGGAGACAGCCAGGCGAGCAACGCCGGCGAATCCATCGCGCCCGACTGGCGTGCCACTTCGCGGCCGTGGTCGAAGACGATCAGCGTCGGAATGCCGCGGATCGCATAGCGGCCGGCGATATCCTGCGCGGCTTCCGTGTCGAGCTTCGCCAGCCGCATCCGCGGCTCGAGCCCGGCGGCCGCGCGCGCGAAGTGCGGCGCCATCATCCGGCAGGGCCCGCACCATGCAGCCCAGAAATCGACGACGACAGGGATGTCATTTTTGCCGGTGTGGCGGTCGAAATTGGCGGCGGTAAGCTCGGCCGGCTGTGCCACGAAGAGGTGCTTTTTGCAGTTGCCGCAGACCGGGGCGTCCGCGAGGCGGGTCTCAGGCACCCGGTTGATCGCGTTGCAGTGCGGGCAGACGATGTTCAGTGCGGGGTTCACGGCGCGGCCCTGGGTAAAGTCACGGTCCTTAGATGGGTTCCGCAGCGGCGTTTCACAAGCCCGCCCCGAAACCTCTATCCGTCGGCGTCGACGGGGATCGCGCGGACCGACAGCACGCCCTTGATCGCCGCGATCGACCGCACCAGCGACTCGTCGACCGGGCTGTCGACGTCGACCAGCGTGTACGCCATCTCGCCCCGCGATTTGTTGACCATCGTGTGGATGTTGAGGCCGGCTTTGGCCATCGTCGATGAGATCTGACCCAGCATGTTGGGCACGTTGGCATTGGCGATCGCCACGCGATGCGGCGCCTCGCGCGGCATGTCGACGTCGGGAAAGTTGACCGCGCTGGCGATCGTGCCGTGCTCAAGGTATTCACGCACGTGATCGACGACCATCACCGCACAGTTCTCCTCGGCCTCGGCGGTCGACGCGCCCAGATGCGGCAATGCGACCACGCTGGGTTCGTCCTTCATCGCCGCGCTGGGAAAATCGCACAGGTAGTATTTGAGCCGGTGGGCGCGCAGCGAGGCGACGACCGCCGACTCGTCGACGATCGCGTCGCGCGCGAAGTTGAGCAAAACCGCGCCGGGCTTGGCGACGGCGAGACGCTTGCCGTCGATCAGGTGCCGCGTAGACGGCAATAGCGGCACGTGCAAGGTGACGAAATCGGCATGCTTGAGCACTTCCTCGATGCTGTTGGCCTTGCGCACGCTGGAAGGCAGCCGCCAGGCCGCGTCGACGGTGATTTCCGGGTCGAAGCCGATGACCTTCATCCCTAGCTTGATCGCCGTGTCCGCCACCAGGCTGCCGATGGCGCCCAGGCCGATGATGCCGAGCGTGCGCTGCGGAAGCTCGACGCCGGCGAATTGTTTCTTTCCTTCCTCGACGCGGGCTTCGAGGTCCGCCGCGCCGGAGTCGAGCGAGTCGACGTAGCGCAGCGCCGGAACGACGTTGCGCGCCGCCAGCAGCAGCGCGGTGAGCACCAGCTCCTTGACCGCGTTGGCGTTGGCCCCGGGCGCATTGAACACCGGCACGCCTCGGGCGGACATCTCCGCGACCGGAATGTTGTTCGTGCCCGCGCCGGCGCGGCCGATCGCCTTGACGCTGGCAGGAACGACCATCGCGTGCATATCGTGCGAGCGCACGATGATCGCGTCCGGCTTGTCGACCGCCTTGCCGACCGTGTAGCGCGCCGACGGGAAGCGATGCAGCCCGTGCGTAGAGATCTGGTTGAGCGTCAGGATCCGGTAGTGGCTCATCGCGAGCGTTTGCTGTCGCCGGCCCTAGCCATGCTGGCGCTCGAAGTCCTCGAGGTATCCGACTAGTGTCCGCACTCCCTCGATCGGCATCGCGTTGTAGATCGACGCGCGCATGCCGCCGACGGCGCGGTGCCCTTTAAGCTGGACCATGCCGCGCTCCTTTGCACCCTTCAGGAATGCCTCGTCCAGGGCAGCGTCGCGCAGCTTGAACGGCACGTTCATCCGCGACCGGTCCTCCTTGCGGACCGCGGTCAAGTAGAACTCGCTGCGGTCGAGACAGTCGTAGAGCAGCTTGGACTTGGCGATGTTCGTGGCCTCGATCGCCGCAACGCCGCCCTGCGCAAGCAGCCATTCGAAGACCAGGCCGGCGATATAGATCGCGTAGGTCGGCGGCGTGTTGACCATCGAATCGTTCGCGGCCTGCTCTTTCCAGTGGAATGCCGAGGGCGTAATCGGCAGCGCGCGGTCGAGCAAATCGCCACGGACGATGACCAGAGTCAAGCCAGCCGGTCCGGCGTTCTTCTGCGCGCCGCCGTAGATCACACCGTATTTCGACACGTCGATGGTTCGTGACAGGATGTGCGACGACATGTCCGCCACAAGCGGGACGGCGCCGGTGTCGGGGGTCCACTGGTACTCGACCCCGCCTATCGTCTCGTTGGTGCAGACGTGCACGTATGCTGCCGCGGGGTCGAGCTTCCAGGTTTCGCGCGCAGGTATGTAAGTGAAGTTTTTGTCGTCGGCGGAGGCGGCGACATTGACCGCGCAGTATTTTTTCGCCTCCTTGATCGATTTTTTCGACCACTCCCCGGTGTTGATGTAGTCCGCCGCCGTCTTGCCAGCCAGCAGATTCATCGGGACCAGTGCGTTTTCCGCGATCGCGCCACCTTGCAGAAAAAGCACCTTGTAGTTTTCGGGAATCGACAGCAGGGCGCGCAGGTCGGCTTCGGCTTTCGCGGCGATGCCGATGAACTCCTTGCCCCGATGGCTCATCTCCATCACCGACATGCCGCTGCCATGCCAGTCGAGCATTTCGGCGGCCGCCTGGCGCAGCACGGCCTCGGGGAGCACGGCGGGCCCCGCGCTGAAATTGAACACTCGCATCGAAAATTCCGGAAAGGATCAGAAGTGACGCGTCCGCATTGTAACGCGCCACAAGCGCGACGAGCCTTTCGGGTGCGCTGCGGGCGGACATGCGGAGGAGGCCCGCAGCCGCAGCGCGATTGCCTGCCTAGAGGTTATCGGCGATAAACCGCGCGAAATCGCCGCGCCATATGGTGGCTCCGGTGCTGTTGAGGCGAAACGGCAGGCCGGTGAAATTGTCCTTGATGAACTTGCGCTCCGCGCTATCCGCCGCGCAGCTGAAGTTGCCGGCGTTATTGATCGATGGACGCGGCTGTCCGACGCTCCACGACACGGTTTGCCCGATGTCGTTGTTCACAAAAGTCAGCATGTGAAGCTCCTTTCGTTGGTCGCATCCCCGCGTCATGCGCGGGCGCCTGCCGTCGCGGCATTGCTGCGCGACTCGATTCCCCCGCCGTCAGCATAAGCCGGATCGAGCGAGTGCGCACGTCCGGTACAGCGGACCGGCGGGCCCGGAATCAGGCCTGAAGGCGTCGGAGCAATGCGTCGATGATGTCGTCCCGGTCGACCGATCTCAACCGGTGCTGGCGGAGCACGCCGACCAGCTCGTCCCTGTCGATCGCCTTATAGTCGGCGCGGATGAAAATGCCGGCGATGGCTCGCTGCACGCTTACCGACCTTGCGTTGGGAAACAGGCGCATCAGCTCATCGAGACTTTCGCGGTCGGACAAATACTGGCCCGCGAGCGTATTGAGCGCCCGAACCTGCGCGTCGCCATCCGCCATGCGCGCGATGCGCGTCGCGACTGAACGAAGCTCGCCGACATCGCCGATCGGCCTGTGCTGAAGGTAGACCTGCGCGATCTGGACCTCTTCGTTGTTGGCGCCGGTCAGCGCCTGCAAAACGCGCGCGCGGCCGTCGACGCTTCCCAGGCATGCCAGGATCGCGGCTTGCGGCACGCTATCGGCGGCTCCCGGCGACACGCGGATCCGGCGAAGCTCGGGATCCAGCGCGCGATCCCGGTTCAACGAGCAGACGAGATCGACGTCCGCCGAACCTATCCTGCGGCCCGCCAGCAGGTCCTGCGCCAGTCGCACCAGCTCTTCGCGCTCACCGTCGGCCGAAAGCCATCCGAGCTTGTGAGCCAGCTTGATCATGCGCGCCCTGAGCGGCGGCTCGTCTGCGTCGCGGGCAAAGGCCAGGAAGCGCTCGCGCGCCGGCTGATCGTTGGCGAGCTCGTCGAAGGCCACGACGAACGAGGGGGTCTGGCGCTCGCTTTCGGTCAACGGTGCGGCAAAGCTTTCGATGCGATCGAGAAACATGCGCACTTCGGCCATGTCGCGTCCGAGTATCTGGTGAATGAATGCCAGCGTCTGCGCCGGCGAAAGCCGATCGTCGACGAACTGGCAGACCTCCTGCCGATATCCGGCGCGCGGATCCGAAGCGCGCATTCCTGAGGTTGCGCTCATCCCGTTGCTGGAAAACTGACCGAGGAGCCTCGCACTGACGCGACCGCTGCCGACTTCAGCACTGGAGGCGGAGTGAAAGTAGCGATTCAATGTGCCCGCCGCGGTCGCGCCCACCGGAGCGACCGACGAAAAGCCGTAGATCACCGGGACGTTGACGAAGATGCGACGCATGCCGTCCCGGTTGCTTTCGCTGTGACGCGCGTTCAACGCGCGCGAGACTCGCTCGGCATCGGCTTTGGAGCGGCCGGCGCGAATCATCGTGCGGGCGATTTCGGCCGACGCGCTTATGCCGGCTTCGGCGTTCAGGGTGTTGCACCCGAACAGATAGACTTCCTTCAGCTGCGAGAACAATCCCGGGCAGGAATTGCTGCACGAGGCGCGCTCCATTTCGGCGACCGGAAGGAATTCGTTCGAGTCGAGGTGCTCGGAAAAGAATTCCTCGCCGTTGAAATGTCCGGAGATGATCAGAACGTCGCAGCGGACGCGCTGCCGGCAGGCCGAAGCGAGCCAGTCCGGGCGGCCACGCTCCACCAGCTCGACGAACTGGTATTTGTCTTCGGGGAGATAGCGCCGGAAGGTTTGCTTTTCGTCGGCAGAATTAACGGTGATCGTGCAGACGGTGCTCTTGGCAGCGCGCGCCTGAGGAAGCATGCACAGCGTGGCCAGCAGTGCTAGTAGAAGAGCAGATTTTCTTGCCATGGGCGCGCCCTGCACAGCAATGAGCTGCCGTCGGAGTGGACACCGTATCGAAACCACCGCGCTGGCGGTATCGGAGCCATGCTGAAGCGCGTGTAGGACGGACTGAGTGGCGGGATAAGACGCTGGCGACACCGCGAGCGGCGGCGGGGCCGGCGACGCGAACCGGCGCTCGGTTCGCTCCTGCGGTACTGCGGGACTTAAGCCTGGAGGCGGCGGATGAGGACGTCGATCACGTCCTCGCCGTCCGGAGACTTGATGCGGTGCTCGCGCAGCATGCGCACCAGGTCCTGCCGGGGGAGCGAGCGATAGTCGGAGCGGATGAAGACGCCGGCGATGGCCCGCTGGACGTTCACCGATGTCGCGACGGGGAACAGGCGCGTCAGCTGATCCAAGCTTTCGCGATCGGCAAGGTAGTAATGGGCCAGCGTGTCGAGGGCGCGAACCTGTGCGTCCGATTCGGTCATCCGTGCGATTCGAGCGGCAACGTCCCGGAGCTCGTTCACGTCGGTGATCGGGTGATGATGCAGATAAACCCGCGCGATCTCGACTTCCGCATCGGTGCGAGCGGTCAGCGCCCGCAAAACCCGCTCCCGGTCTTCCGTGCTGCCCAGGCAGGCGAGCAACGCCGCGTCGGCGACGCCTTCGCGCAGCGGCGACCGCTCGAGGCGCCGCAACTGGTCGTCCAGGCTCCGATCCTTGTTCAGCGAGCAAACCAGATCGACCTCTGCCGAGCCGATCGATCTTCCCGCCAAAAGCTCGCTCAGCATGCGCGCGATCTCGGCCTTTTCGTCCTCCGGCGACAACCAGCCCAGCGTACGAGCGACGCGCACCATGCGGCTCCGGACTTGCGGACGATCGACGTCGCGGGCGAACGTCATGTACCGATCCCGGGCCAGCTGATCCCGGGCGATTTCGTCGCTTTCCTGAATGAACGCGGGAGCCTGGCGATCCTCTTCGGTCAACGACGCATAGAATGCCTCGATGCGCTCGAAGAACATGCGCACCTCGGCCATGTCGCGGCCCAGGACTCGATGGATGAAGGCGAGCTTCTGCGCCGGCGAACGCTGCTCATCGAAGAACTCGCAGACTTCGCGGCGATAGCTCGCACGCGGATCGGCGTCCCCCAGGCCGGCAGTCGCGGTCATCGAGCTACCGGCGAACTGGCCGAGCAGGCTCGAGCTGGCGCGACCGCTGCCGAATTCGCCGGCGGCGGATGAGGTCAGATGGCGGCTGAGAAGCGGCGCCGCCGCGGCGCCCAGCGGCGCCATCGCGGAAAAGCCGTAAATGACCGGAACCTTGGCGAATATGCGGCGCATCCCCTCGCGATTGCTTTCGCCGTGGCGCTGGTTCAAGGCGCGCGAGACGCGCTCGGCGTCGGCACTCGAATATCCGGCACGCACGAGGCTTCGCGCGATTTCCGCGGCGGTGCTGTCGGGCGTGGCGGCATTCAGGGTGTTACAGCCGAACAGGTAGACTTCTTTCAACTGCGAAAACAGGCCGGCGCAGGAAGCGCTGCAGGACGCGCGCTCGAGTTCGGCGACCGGCAGCGATTCGCGGGCGTCGAGGCGATCGGAATAGAACTCGGTCCCGCCGTCGAAATGACCGGAGACGACCAGCACGTCGCAACGCAGGTTCTCGCGGCAAGCCGACGCCAGCCAATCAGGGCGGCCCCGCTCGACCAGCTCGACAAATTGGAACTTGTCTTCCGGCAGGACCCGACGCAACGTTTCCTTTTCGTTGGGCGAGTTCACGGTGACGGTGCAGACGGTGCTCTTGCCTGCGTGGGCGTCGAGCACGCCAAGCACAGCCAGCGAGGCGATCAGAAAGGCGAATGTTCGGCGGGTCGGCATCGATCGGAGGGGCGTGCTCTGGTCGTCGGCGCGCGACAGTATTTCATGACGCGGGCATTCCGGACAGGCTGTTCGTCCGCTGATTCCGCTCTTCTGGCGGCCGGTGCGGCCCTGGCATTGCCCGCGCTGGCGGTCCAGGCATGCAGTCAGCGCGGGGCCAGCGCGACCTTCAACGGCCGCAACTCGGCCGAAATCGAACTCGCGCCATCGACTACCAGGATATGCCCTTCCTGGATCGTGATCTGCAGGCGCATCGAGCGGCCGGCCAATTGCGCGAGCGCTCGGGTTGTGTCGAGCGGAACCTCGGTGACCGTAAGCCCCTCCTGGCGCTCGAGCCTGGCCCGCGCGCCATCCCACCACAACTCCACCGCGCGCCCGCCATACGCCAGGATATCGACCGAGCGCGCGCGGCCACAGGCCTTGCGCACTTCGCGTTCGTCCGGCAATCCGACGTCGATCCAACGCTCGATCGCGCCGGTCAGGTCTCTCTTCCACAGATCGGGCTCGTCCTCGGCACTCAACCCGCGCCCGAATTCCAGCGCGTCGTCGGCGTGCAGCGCGAAGGCGAGGACGCGCACCATCATGCGCTCATCGGTCTCCGACGGATGCCGCGCAATCCGCAACGAGTGATCGCGGTAGTAGCCCCGCTCGACGTCGGCAATCGAAAGCTCGACTTTGAAGATCGTGGATTTGAGTGCCATGGGTCGCGATAGGGAGGCGTCGGGGCGCCCGTCACCATAACCGACGACGACCTGGAGTCAAGGCCGGCTGCTCGAACGTCTTGCCGCCGCCGGGGCGCGCGCGGCTGCCGCGCGGTGCGACGTGGCCCGATTCATGCAACTCGCGCATCAGGAAGGGCCGCCCAGCGGTTTTCCCACGGGACACGAGGATCGGCGGGAATTTTTTACCTGTCGCAATTGCAACAATTCCAACCCGAGGCAGCGCGCGGATGATCTCGCCAAAACAGCTCTGGCCGCTGGTCAAACAGTCAGTAAACGCGTGGCTCGAGGATCGAGCCGCCAGCATGGGGGCGGCGCTCGCGTATTACACGGCTTTCTCGATCGCGCCGTTGCTGATCATTGCAATCGCCGTCGCCGGGATGGTCTTTGGACGCGATGCCGCGCAGGCGGCGGTGGTCGGCCAGCTGCAGGGACTTCTCGGCGAGGCGGGAGGAAACGCAATCGCCGAGATGCTGAACAGCACGGCGAACTTCGGCACCAGCATCCTGGCGATCGTGATAGGTGCGGGGACCCTGATCCTCACTGCGACGACAGCGTTCGTCGAATTGCAGGATGACCTGGACCGGATCTGGAAGGCGAAGCCTCGGGTAGGAAGCGGCTTCGTGAACCTGATCCGGTCTCGCCTGTTATCGTTTGGAATGGTCCTGGCGATCGGCTTTCTTCTGGCCGTTTCGCTGGTTCTCAGCGCGGCGGTCGCCGCGCTGGGAAACTCCCTGCTCGGCGAAGCCGCATTGCTGCTTCAGGCGATTACGTTTCTGGGGTCGTTCGCCGTGATAACCATGCTTTTCGCGATGATCTACAAGGTGCTCCCCAACGTAAACATCGCCTGGGAAGACGTATGGATCGGCGCCGCCATCACCGCGCTGCTGTTCGACACAGGCAAGCTGCTGATCGGCTTGTACATCGGAAAAAGTTCGGTCGCCTCGTCTTTCGGCGCTGCCGGCCCGTTCGTCGTGCTGATGCTGTGGATCTATTATTCGACGCAGATATTCCTGCTGGGCGCGGAGTTTACCTATGCCCATGCGCACCGTCGCGATCCCAAACCAAGTGCGCCGCAAGGCGTCTCTCGCGGCCAACCGGCAGCGGAGGTCGGTTCGACGCCCGTGGTCAATCGATGATGCGCAGTCCGAAGCAACGCGCGCTCAGCTGACGTCGAGGCAACCGACGCCGCGGCTATCCGATTTCGCCGGCTGGCCGGAGCCCTTCGGGCAACGCGTTTCGGACACCCGGGAGCGGCTCGCCCGGTCGCACCCGATCGTCGACTGCACTTCCGCAGCAGCCTGCGCCGCGGTGGCAGTGACGACTTCGGCGGGTGCCGTCGCGAGGACCGGGGACGCCTGCGCGATGCGGGTCGCCTCGATCCCGGACCCGATCGTCGCCGGCACCACCACCAGCAGACCGAACGTCATCGCCGCCATGGCGATGGCGGCGATCCCACAAGCTACGCCCGGTAGCCCGGGCTGATACCGGTTCAGGATGCGCCCTGGGCCGCTTTCGGCTGCGCGCCGGTTCGCGCCGCGGTAGGCGAGGTTCGACGGGGCGAGCGTATCGGGTCGTTTGAAGGGCGGTTTGGACTCGGTCATCGGTACCTCCTGATGTCACGGTCGAAGAATAAGCGATACACTGGTATGTAATAAGGTCCAGATGCGGGCATTTTTATGGATCCAGATTTCGAGCTTCCGATCAGCCTGCCGTCCCGGGATTCGCGCGATTTGCTGCGCGCCCTGCACGGGCAATTGAAAGCGGCGATCCTGGATGGCCGGCTGCAACCTGGGTCGCGCTTGCCGCCGACGCGCGCCCTGGCCGCGACCTACGGCGTGTCGCGCAACACCGCCGTGGCGGCGTACGACTTGCTGCTCAGCGAGGGTTATCTCGCCACCCGCCCGCGCGCCGGAGCCTACGTGGCGGACGTGCGTCCGCGGCCCTCCGGTCGGGGAGCCGCGACAGACGCCGCTGGGGCCGATTCGCGCTTGCAGCCGTTCTGGCGCAAGTCCCGCGTCCCCGTTCAATTGCATTCGCCGATTTCGACGCGTTTCGACTTCCGGCTCGGGGTGCCCGACAAACGACTCTTCCCGTTCGATGTCTGGCGGCGGCTGGCGGCGAGGGCAATCCGCAGCTTCGCGAAGAAACCGGCCGCCTACGCGGAGCCGCAGGGTGTGCCGGCATTGCGTGAAGCGATCGCCAAGCATGTTTCGTTTGCGCGCGCGGTCGCCTGTCGGCCCGAAGACATCGTCGTCACCGCCGGCTCCCAGCAGGCGCTCGATCTCCTCGCCCGCATCCTGATCTCTCCGGGCCGAACCGTGGTCGCAGTAGAGAATCCCGGTTATCCACCGCTGCACGCGGCCTTCGCCGCCGCGGGCGCGAAGATCGTCCCCGTTCAAGTGGACCGTGACGGGATCGCGGTGCAGCGACTGCCGACCGATGCGCGTGTGATCTGCGTGACGCCGTCTCACCAATTTCCACTCGGCACCACGATGACCACGCGACGGCGAACAGCCTTGCTTGAATTCGCCCAGGCGCACGGCGCGGTCGTCATCGAAGACGACTACGACGGCGAATTTCGCCTTGCTGCACGGCCGCTCGATGCGTTGCAGACGCTCGATCGCAGCGAGTCAGTGTTCTACGTCGGGACTTTTTCGAAGAGTCTCTTTCCGGAAATGCGCCTGGGTTTTGTCGTTCCGCCACCCTGGGCGCGACCGGCGCTTGTCGCCGCGAAGCAGTGCACCGACTGGCACTGTGCGGTCCTCGAGCAGGAAACGCTGGCGACGTTCATCGCCGAAGGGCATCTGGCGCGGCATGTGCGCAAGATGCGCCAGGTCTACGGTGCGCGCCACCAAGTGCTGCTCGGTTGCCTGAAGCGCGATTTCCACCGCTGGCTCGAGCCGATTCCCTCCGCCGTCGGTTTGCACCTGGCGGCGCTTTCGAAGATGCCGGTCGACATCGACGCACTGGCGGACCGGGCTCGAAACGACGGCATAGGAATCTATTCTTTGCGCGAATTCTATTTCGGCAGGACCGCCCGGCCGGGATTGGTGTTCGGTTACGGCGCGATCGAAGAGCGCGACATCGTGGAAGGCTTGTCGCGCGTGCGGCGGCTTTTGCCGAAGCAGTAACTGGGAGCAAAAAAAATCGGATGGCCGGCTCGCGAAGCCGTCCGGGTGTCGGACCGTTCAGAATTTGATGGGGTGGCTGATGGGACTCGAACCCACGACAACCGGAATCACAATCCGGGACTCTACCAGCTGAGCTACAGCCACCAGTGTTACCGCCGCCTGCCGCGGCGCGTCGATGATTGGCGCGCCCGACAGGACTCGAACCTGTTACCCCCGGCTTAGAAGGCCGGTGCTCTATCCAATTGAGCTACGGGCGCCCTGCACGATCAAAGCCTCTTCTCGTGAAGCCGATCCAGCCGGTCGTCGGGGAAGGAGGGATTTGGGACTCCCGACATCCTGCTCCAAATAAAACACGTAATCATATCGTATCGCGATGATCTGTCACAACAGCTCTCGCGTCGCGCCATCGCC
>DATBBM010000021.1:0-51309 GCA_036270955.1 Casimicrobiaceae bacterium
CTTCATCCCTTCCTTGAATCCCTTGACGGCGCCGCCCAGATCCTGGCCGATGTTGCGCAGCTTCTTGGTACCGAAAATCAGAACGACGACCAGAAGTACGATCATCCAGTGCCAGATGCTCAACGATCCCATGTTCCCTCCTTTACGGGCCCGACCGGGGCATCATCGGGCCAAGCGGGCTCGGGCCGCCGATGACGTGTATGTGCAGATGCATGACGTCCTGCCGGCCGATGCGGCCGGTGTTGACGACGGCGCGGTATCCATCGGGCGATCCCTGCTCGCGGGCGAGCCGCCCGGAAAGCGCAAGCATCTTGCCGAGGATCACCGCCTCGTTTTCGGCGTGCGCCAGCGAATCGATGTGTCTTTTCGGTACCAGCATGAAATGCACCGGTGCCTGCGGACGAATGTCCCGGAACGCCAGGATCTCGTCGTCCTCGTACACCTTGTCCGACGGTATCTCGCCGCGAACGATTTTGCAGAAGATGCAGTTGTCCATGGTCAGAGCGGAAGCTGCCGCAAATCGAACCAGGTGCCGGCCCTCAGCCGCGCGCGGCCTTCTCGGCGAGGCCGGAAGTTCCTTCCCGCCGTTCGAGCTCGGCCAGAAGATCCTCAGGCCCCAGGCCCATGGACTCGAGCAGCACCAGGCAGTGGAACCACAGGTCGGCCAGCTCGGCGGTCAAGCGAATCTTATCACCGTCCTTGGCGGCCATCACCGCTTCGGTCGCCTCCTCGCCGATTTTCTTAATGATCGCGTCCTTGCCCTTGGCGAAAAGCGTCGCGACATAGGATTGCACCGGGTCCGCCTTGCGGTGCGCCGCGATGGTCGAAGCAACACGTTGCAACACGTCGTCAGTCGCCATAGATAGCCTTCGGATCCTTGAGCACGGGTTCGACGACGCGCCAGGCGTCGCCTTCGAGCCGCTGAAAAAAGCAGCGGTGACGGCCGGTATGACAGGCGATTCCGCCCTGCTGTTCCACGACCAGCAGAACGGCGTCGCTGTCACAGTCGAGCCGGATCTCGCGCACCCGCTGCTCGTGGCCGGAGCGCTCACCCTTGCGCCACAGCCGCCCGCGCGAACGCGACCAGTAGTGGGCGACGCCGGTCGCCTGTGTCGATGCCAGCGCTTCCCGGTTCATCCACGCAAGCGTGAGCACGGCGCCGGTTTGCGCTTCCTGCGCAATCGCCGGAACCAATCCATCTTCGTTCCACTTTACTTCGTCGAGCCAGCTCATGACGTCGGGCGGATCTCGATCCCGGCTGCCGCCATCGCCGCCTTGGCCTCGCCCACCGTGTGCTCGCCGTAGTGGAAGATGCTGGCCGCGAGCACCGCATCGGCGCCGCCTTCCAGGATGCCGTCGACCAGATCGCTCAGTGCGCCCACGCCGCCGGATGCGATCACCGGAACGTCGACCGCATCGACGACCGCGCGCGTCAGGCCGAGATCGAAGCCGCTTCTCGCGCCGTCGCGATCCATGCTGGTCAGCAGGATTTCACCAACGCCCAGCTCTACCAGGCGGCGCGCCCATTCGACCGCGTCGAGGCCCGTCGCGGTCCTGCCGCCGTGCGTGTAGACCTGCCAGCGTCCGGGCTCCAACAGCTTCGCGTCGATGGCTCCGACGATGCATTGCGCGCCGTACCGGCTCGCTGCTTCGCCGATCAGCGCGGGATTGTTGACGCCTGCGGTATTGATGCTGACCTTGTCGGCGCCCGCCGTCAGCAGCGCGCGGATGTCGTCGACATGAGTGACTCCGCCGCCGACCGTCAATGGAATGAAGACCTGATCGGCGACGGCCTCGATCATGTCATAGAGCAGCGCCCGCGATTCGACGCTCGCCTGGATATCGAGAAACGCGATCTCGTCGGCTCCCTGCTGGTCGTAGCGCCGCGCGACTTCGACGGGATCTCCGGCGTCGCGCAGATTGACGAAGTTGATGCCCTTGACGACGCGGCCCTTGGCGACGTCCAGACAGGGAATGATGCGCTTGGCGAGGCCCATGGATTCTTTTCTGCCCGCCGCGGCGCGGACGAAGCTGCGGAAGTTGCAGCGAACCGGCTCTACGGGCCCTTCGCCGCTTTCAATGCCGCGATGAAGTCGAGCGTGCCCTCGTAGAGTGCGCGGCCGGCGATCGCACCGCTGACGCCTTCGCTTTCGTACGCGGCCAGCGCCTGTATGTCCTCGAGGCTGTTGATTCCGCCGCTGGCGATCACGGGTATCTTGAGCTCGCGTGCGAGCCGCACCGTGCTCTCGATGTTCACGCCGGTCAGCATGCCGTCGCGGCCGATGTCGGTATAGATGACCGCCTCAACGCCGTAATCCTCGAATTTCTTGGCCAGATCGACGACGTCGTGCCCGGTCATTTTCGACCAGCCGTCGGTCGCGACCTTCCCTTCGCGCGCGTCGAGCCCGACGATGATATGGCCGGGAAACGCGGTGCAGGCGTCGTGCAGGAAGCCCGGGTTCTTGACCGCCGCCGTGCCGATGATGACGTAGCTTATTCCGTCGTCCAGATAGCGCTCGATCGTGTCGAGATCGCGAATGCCGCCGCCGAGCTGAACCGGGATCTCCTCCCCGATGACGCTGACGATTTCGCGGATCGCCTGCTCGTTCTTCGGCTTGCCCGCGAGAGCGCCGTTCAGGTCGACCAGATGCAGGCGCTTCGCGCCCTGCTCCAGCCAATGCTGGGCCATCGCCGCCGGATCCTCGGAGAATACGGTGGCCGACTGCATTTCACCCTGCTTGAGGCGAACGCAGTTACCGTCCTTGATATCGATCGCGGGAATGATCTGCATGGCGGCGGTTGGGCGACGAGGCGTCGCTACCGTGACGACGTTCGGCAATATCTCTAGGCGCGTCCGTCCCAAGTAACGAAATTGGTGAGCAACTGGAGACCGGCGAGGTGACTTTTCTCGGGATGGAACTGCACGGCAAAGATAGTAGCGCTTGCAATCGCGCAAGTAAACGCCGTCGGATAGTCGGCGGTTGCCGCCGTCAAATCGGGCTGCTCCGGCACCGGGTAGTAGCTGTGCGCAAAATAGAAACGCGTTTCATCGGCAATGCCGTGCCACAGCGGGTGTGCGAGGCGTTGCCGGACGGGGCTCCAGCCCATGTGCGGGACCTTGAGCCTGGCACCGTCGCGATCGAACATCGCCCCCTCGGGGAAGCGGACGACCCGGCCCGGCAGCACGCCCAGGCACTTGGTCGGCCCCTCCGCGCTGTCGTCGAACAGCATCTGCAATCCGAGGCAGATACCCAGGAACGGTCGATCGCGCGCTGTTTCGAGCACGACTTCGCGCAATCCGCTCTCGTTCAGGCACCGCATGCAGTCCGGCATCGCGCTCTGACCCGGCAGCACCACTCGTGGCGAGCGCCGGATGACCGCCGCATCGGCCGTGACCTCGATCGTGCGCCCGGGCGCGACATGCGCCAACGCCTTGGCCACCGAGCGCAGGTTGCCCATTCCGTAGTCGACGACGGCGATGTCGGGCATCGGGCGGCCTGGATCAGCTAACGAGAGGCGGGCGAATCAGCTGCTGCCTGTCAACCGACTAGAGCGTCCCCTTGGTCGAGGGAACCACGCCGGCACCGCGCGGGTCGCGGGCGATCGCCATGCGCAGCGCTCGGGCAAACGCCTTGAACACGGTCTCCGCCTGGTGGTGGGCGTTGTCGCCGCGCAGGTTGTCGACGTGCAGGCTGACCAGCGCGTGATTGACGAAGCCCTGAAAGAACTCGTGGGTCAGATCGACGTCGAAGGCGCCGATCATCGGCCGGGTGAACTCGACGTGGTATTCGAGTCCCGGCCGCCCGGAGAGGTCGACGACGACCCGCGACAAGGCCTCGTCGAGCGGGACATACGCGTGTCCGTAGCGCACCAACCCGGCTTTGTCGCCCAGCGCCTGCTTGACCGCCTGGCCGAAGGTGATGCCGATGTCCTCCACGGTGTGGTGGCCATCGATGTGCAGATCGCCCTTGGCATCGACCGTCAAGTCGATCATGCCGTGCCGCGCGACCTGGTCGAGCATATGGTCGAGAAAAGGGATGCCCGTCGCAAGGTCGGCGCGGCCGCTGCCGTCGAGGTCGACGGTGACGGTGATCGACGTCTCGCGAGTCGCCCGTTCGACGCGCGCCTGGCGCGACGAGGTCCCGGCGGAAGCGGCGGCTGCAGAGGTACTCATCGGGCCGGCAGCAGTCCGGTCAACGCGGCAAGGAGCGACTCGTTCTCGCGCGGCGTGCCGACGGTGATACGCAGGCAATTCGTCAGCAGCGGGTGCCAACTGTGTACATTTTTCACAAGGATCCGGCGTAGCTTGAGTCCGTCGTACAGCCGATCGGCTTCGGGCACGCGCACGAGAAGAAAATTGGCCTGAGTTTCAAATACCGTGACGCCGGGCAATCGCTCGAGCGCCGTTGCCAGCCGGCCGCGCTCGGCGCGTATGGCGGCGGCCTGCCCGGCCATCCAGCCGTCATCAGCGAGCAGGGCCTCGGCGGCCGCCTGCGTGAATGCGTTCACATTATACGGCGGCCGCAGCTTGTTCAACTGCGCGATCCATTCGGGCGCGGCGACCGCGTACCCCAGCCGGATACCGGCCATGCCGACTTTGGACAGCGTGCGCAGAACCAGCAGATTCGGGAATTCGGCAATACGAGAGAGGAAGCTCGCATCCGCGAATGCCGCATAGGCCTCGTCGACGACGACGAGTCCAGGCGAGGCGCGGATGATCGCCGCGACATCGTCGGCGGCGAACAGGTTTCCAGTCGGGTTGTTCGGATAGGCGAGAAAGGTCAGTGCCGGGCGCTCCCGCTCGACCGCCGCCAGCATCGCATCGCGGTCGAGAGCGAAGTCACTCGCCAGCGGGACGCCGACAAAGCGCATGCCGGCATAAATCGCATTCAGCCGGTACATGACGAACGAAGGTTCGGGGGCGAGCATCGCCGCACCGGGACGGGCGAGCGCCGAGGTGATCAGCTGGATCAATTCGTCCGAGCCATTGCCGAGCATCACTCCCAGCGAATCGGGGATGGCGAACGCATGCGACAGCGCCCGCTTGACCCGGTCGGCGGCGATGTCGGGGTAGCGGTTGACAGCAACCCGCGCGAGCGCGGCGAGGAGCCCGCCCTGCACCGCGTCCGGCAGCGGGAACGGGTTCTCCATCGCGTCGAGCTTGATCATCCCTTCCGAGGGGGCGACCGAGTACGCCGCCAGCGCGCAAATTTCCGGCCGCACGACCGCGGCAACGATGCTCGCCGCATCGAGTCCGGGTGGACGGTCGCTCACGAATCGATCCTGTACTGGGCGCTCGCGGCGTGCGCCGGAAGCCCCTCGCCGCGCGCGAGTACCGACGCAATCTCGCCGAGCGTGCGCGCGCCGTCCCGCGACGCGGCAATCACGCTGGTCCGCTTCTGAAAATCGTAAACGCCGAGCGGCGACGAATAGCGCGCGCTGCGGGCGGTCGGCAGCACGTGGTTCGGGCCGGCGCAATAGTCGCCCAGCGCTTCCGAGCTGTGATGCCAGACAAATATCGCGCCCGCGTTGCGGATCCGCGGCAACAGATCGTCGGGCGCGGCCACCGCGAGCTCGAGGTGCTCTGGCGCGATTCCATTGGCGAGCGAACAAGCTTCTTCGAGATCGTGCACCAGGATCAGCGCGCCGCGCTGGCGCAGCGAGGCCGCGATGATCTTTTCCCGAGGCATCGCCGGCAGGAGCTTCGCCATGCTGGCCGCGACCTGATCGAGCAGGCCGGCGTCAGGCGAAAGCAGCAGTGCCTGCGCGGCCTCGTCGTGCTCGGCCTGCGCGAACATATCCATCGCCACCCAATCCGGATGCGCGCTGCCATCGGCGATCACCAGCACTTCCGACGGGCCGGCCACCATGTCGATGCCGACAGCGCCGAACACCCGCCGCTTGGCCGCGGCGACATAGGCGTTTCCGGGGCCGACGATTTTGTCCACCTGCGCGATCGTCGCCGTGCCGAACGCGAGCGCCGCGATCGCCTGCGCGCCGCCTATCGTGTAGGTACACGTGACGCCGGCCAGGTGCGCGGCGGCGAGCACCAGTGCGTTTTTGACGCCGTTGGGCGTCGGGACGACCATTACGATCTGGCTGACGCCGGCGACCTTCGCCGGCAGCACGTTCATCAGCACCGAAGACGGATACGCGGCCTTGCCTCCGGGTACATAGACACCGACGCGCTCGAGCGGCGTGACGCGCAGGCCCAGCCGCGTGCCGTCCGGTTCGGTGAACGACCAGGATTCGGCGCTCTGACGCGAGTGGTAGGCGCGAATGCGCTCGGCGGCCTGCGCGAGCGCCCGCTTCTGGTCGATCGGCAGCCCGTCGTGCGCGGCCTTCAATTCGGCTGCAGGCAATTCAAGGGCGGCAACCGACGTCGCCTTGACCCGGTCGAACAGCGCCGTGTATTCGAGCACCGCGGCATCGCCGCGAACGCGCACGTCGGTGATGATGCTGGCGACCGAGGCATCGATCGCATCGTCGTCGGCCTTGTCGTGCGCCGTCAGCTTCGCCAGCGCAGACGCGAAGCCCGGATCCGACGTATCGAGGCGGCGAATCTCAAGCATCGCGTCGTACCGCCCCTGCGATGGCGTCGAGGATAGGCTGGACGGCATCGCGCTTGAGCTTGAGCGCGGCGGGATTGACGATCAGTCGCGCGCTGATCGGCCGGATCTCCTCGACGACGACCAGATCGTTGGCTTGCAGCGTGCTGCCGGTGCTGACCAGGTCGACGATCAGATCGGCAAGGCCCACCAGCGGCGCGAGCTCCATCGATCCGTACAGCTTGATCAGATCGACATGAATTCCCTTGGCGCCGAAATGCGTTCGCGCCGCGCCGACGTACTTGGTGGCGACCTTGAGGCGGGCACCGCGCTGCACGGCGCTGGCGTAATCGAAATCCCGTCGCGCCGCCACGACCAGGCGACAGCGGCCGATCGCGAGGTCGAGCGGCTGGTAGAGGCCTTCGCCGCCGTGCTCGAGCAGGACGTCCTTTCCGGCGACACCCAGATCGGCCGCGCCGTGCTGAACGTAGGTCGGAACGTCGGACGCGCGCACGATCACAAAACGCAGGTCGGCGCGATTGCTCGCGAGGATCAGCTTGCGCGAGCCTTCCGGGTCGTCTTCCGGAGCGATGCCGGCCGCGGCCAGCAGCGGCAGCGTCTCATCGAAGATGCGCCCACGGGAGAGCGCGATGGTGAGCGGGAACATGGCGGGCAGGAAAGGCGCATTCTAGCGCACTCATCCGCGCGCACCCGCTTGCCGGTCAGCTGACGCGTCGGATACGCGCACCCAGCGCCGAGAGCTTATCCTCGATGTGCTCGTAGCCGCGGTCCAGATGGTAGATGCGATCGATCACCGTTTCGCCTTCGGCGATCAGCCCGGCGATCACCAGGCCCGCCGAGGCGCGCAAATCGGTGGCCATCACATTCGCTGCCGTCAGCTTTTGTGCGCCGCGGACGATCGCGGTATTGCCCTCTACCTCGATGGCCGCACCCAGGCGCCTCAACTCCTGCACATGCATCATGCGGTTCTCGAATATCGTTTCGGTGATCATCGCCGCGTCGTCGGCGACGGTCATCAGCGCCATCAGCTGGGCCTGCATGTCGGTCGGAAATCCCGGATAGGGGGCTGTGCGCATCGATACCGACCTGAGCGTTCCATTGCGCTTGATCCGGATTGTGCTCCCCTCTATCGTCGGCGCGACGCCCGCCTCGGCGAGCTTGTCGAGGACGGCGCCCAGCGTATCGGGACGCGCGCCGGTGAGCGCGACGTCGCCGCCGGTCGCGGCGGCGGCAACCAGGAAGGTTCCGGTCTCGATGCGATCGGGCATGATCGCGTGCGTGGCGCCGGACAGGCGCTGCACGCCCTCGATCACGACGCGGTCGGTGCCGGCGCCGGCGATCCTGGCCCCCATCGCGTTCAGGCAGTCGGCGAGATCGACGACCTCCGGCTCGCGCGCCGCGTTGTCCAGCACGGTCGTACCGTCCGCCAGCGTCGCGGCCATCATCAGGTTTTCGGTGCCGGTCACCGTCACCACGTCGAAGACGAAATTGGCGCCGGACAGACGTTTGGCCTTGGCGTCGATGTAGCCGTGATCGAGATCGATCTCCGCGCCCATCGCCTGCAGGCCCTTGATGTGCTGGTCGACCGGCCGCAGCCCGATCGCACAGCCGCCCGGCAGCGACACCCGCGCTTCGCCGCAGCGCGCGAGCAGCGGACCGAGTGCCAGGATCGATGCGCGCATCGTCTTCACCATCTCGTAGGGCGCGAGCGGCCAGTCGATATCGGCTGCCGACAGCGTCAGTGCGCTGGCGTTCCCTTCCGCACGCACACCCATCTGCGCGAGCAGCGAGCGCATCGTGCGCACGTCGTTGAGCTTCGGCACGTTCGTGAGCACCAGCGGCTCGGAAGTCAGCAGCGCGGCGCACAGGATAGGCAGCGCCGCATTCTTTGCGCCGGAAACCCGCACTTCGCCGTGCAGCGGAACACCGCCTGTAATCGCCAGCTTGTCCATCGCGCCAGTCTAGCGCGCCGGGGGGCGCCACTCCGCCGGCGTCAGCGTCTGCATCGACAGCGCATGAATCTCCTCGCGCATGCGCTCGCCCAGTACGCCGTAGACCAGCTGGTGCTGCCGCACCTTGCTCAAGCCAGTGAATGCCGCGCTGACGATCAGCGCCTGGAAGTGCCGCCCGTCGCCGTCGACTGCGACGTGCTCGCAGACGAGCCCCGACTCGATCGTGCGCTTGATTTCTTCCGGAGTGATCGCTGCCATGAAATGGGTCAATGCCGAAGTTTGTAGCCGCGCTTGAGCATGACGAGTGTCACGGCGCTCAATGCCGCACAGAAGAATACGACGATCGCGAGGCTGGTCGCCGGTGCGAAATCCGAGAGGCCGAAAAAGCCGTAGCGGAAGCCGTCGATCATATAGAAGAACGGATTGAAATGCGACAGCGTCTGCCAGAACGGTGGCAGCGAATGGATCGAGTAGAAGACGCCGGACAGGAACGTCAGTGGCACGACGACGAAGTTCTGAAAAGCAGCCAGCTGATCGAACTTGTCGGACCAGATTCCGGCGATCAATCCGAGAATGCCCAGAATGGCGCTGCCGAGCAGCGCGAAGGCGAGCGCCCACAGCGCATGCACGGGCGCGATCGGAGCGAACGCCAGCGTCACGACGAACACGCCCAGACCGACGACCAGGCCGCGAACCATCGCGCCCAGCACGTAGGCGGCGAACATGTCGAGCGGCGAAAGCGGAGTCAACAGGACGAAGATCAGGTTGCCGGTGATCTTCGACTGGATCATCGACGACGAGCTGTTGGCGAACGCATTCTGCAGCACGGCCATCATCACCAGCCCGGGAATCAGGAACGCCGTATACGAGACGCGTCCGCCGAAAACCGAAACATGCGCCTCGAGCACATGGGAAAAAATCAGCAGGTAGAGCAGCGCCGTCAGGACAGGCGCGAGTATCGTCTGGAAGCTGACCTTCCAGAAACGCAACAGCTCCTTGTAGAACAGCGTCAGCCAGCCCGCGCCGCGCGCCGGCAGCAGCCGCACGGGCGCGGCCGCGCTTTGCGTCGGCTGGTCGAGCGCCTTCATTCCTGCCGCGCCATGATGCGAAGAAACACCTGCTCGAGGTCGGCTTCCTGCAGCGACAGCTCGATGATCGCGATGCGAGCTTCGCGTAATGAGGCCAGCATGCTCTCTAGCTCTGCGTAGTCGGCCAGCGACAGCAGATAAGTCTGCCCGTCGCGGCGAAGCACACGGCCCGGCCAAGCGCCGGGCAACGCCTCGGCGATGGTCAGCCGGACGGTGAGTCCGGCGAAGGTCGACAGCAGCTTCTTCTTGGTGTCGAGCGCGACGATCCTGCCCGCCTTGAGCATCGCGATGCGTCCGCACAGGGACTCCGCCTCTTCCAGATAGTGCGTCGTCAGAATGATCGTGTGGCCGTCGCCGTTGAGCTTCCGGATGAACGTCCACAGGCTCTGCCGCAACTCGACGTCGACGCCGGCGGTAGGCTCGTCGAGAACGATTACCGGCGGCTTGTGCACCAGCGCCTGTCCGATCAGCATGCGGCGCTTCATCCCGCCGGAAAGCGACCGCATGTTGCTGTTGGCGCGCGAGGCCAGGCCGAGGTGATGTAGCAGCTCGTCGATCCACTGATCCTGATCGCGAATGCCGAAATATCCAGCCTGGATGCGCAGCGTCTCGCGCACGGTGAAAAACGGATCGAATACCAGTTCCTGCGGTACGACGCCAAGCAGACGGCGCGCACGCGCATAGTCGGTCACCACGTCGTGACCCAGCACGCGCGCCTCGCCCCGGTCGGCGCGCGTCAAGCCTGCGAGTATCGAGATCAGCGTCGTTTTGCCGGCACCGTTGGGACCGAGTAGGCCGAAGAACTCACCCTCTTCGACCGCGAGGTCGATGCCGGCGAGCGCCTGCACCGATCCGAAGCGCCGTGCGACGTCGACGATTTCGACCGCAGCGCTCATGCACCTCCCACGCTTGCGGCTGACGCCGATTCGAGGCGATCGAGGATATGCACGCGCCGCGTGGCGCGTAATCGCGAAAGAATCCGGACCAAGATGTTCAGGCTGGAGAAAGCAGTCCGTCGACGCCGTAGAGCTCGGCCAGCGAGGCCATGGTCGGCGGAACGTTCTCGAAGGCGAGTTCCACGCCTTCGGCAAGAGCCCGGCGTTTCCACTCGAGCAACGCCGCCACGCCGGCCGAGTCGACCGGTTCCACGCCTTTCAGGTCGATCCGACCCGTCGTCGGCAGCGGCACCTCGACACTTGCCGCGAGCACACCGGCGACGTTGCTGATCGTCAGCGGACCGGCGACCACCCAGCGGCCGTCATCGGCGCGCAGCACCTGCGCGACCGGCTCCGCCGGCACCGCGGGCTGCGCGCTCTTGGTCACTTCGGCGTCGGCCCCTTGTTCTTGTCGGCAAGCATCTTCATCAAGCCGTCGATTCCGGAGCTCTTGATCGCATCGTTGAATTCGTCGCGGTAGTTGGTCACCAGGCTCACGCCGGCGACGATGACGTCGTACGCCTTCCAGCCGTCGGGGGTCTTCGCCATGCTGTAGTCGATCTGGACAGGCGCCTGACCGGGCCGCCGCACCGACGTGCGCACGATGACCTCGGTGTCGCCCGGATTCGCCCGGAGCGGCGCGTAGTCCATCGTGTTGTCGCGATAGTTCGACAGCGCGCCGGAATAGGTGCGCACCAGCAGCGTCCGGAATTCATCGGTCAGGACTTTCTGCTGCTCCGGCGTGGCGCTGCGCCAGTTCTTTCCCATCGCCAGCGCGGTCATGCGGGTGAAGTCGAAATTCGGCGCCAGCTTGCTCTCGATCAGCTGCTTGACCTTCGCCTGGTTGCCGGCCTGCAGATCCTTGTCTCCGCGTATCGTCTGCAGCACATCTTCGGCAACGCGCTTGACCAGAACATCGGGTGCTTCCTGCGCCTGCGCATTCAGCGCCAGCGAGGCGGCGAAAAGTATCGCTACCCATCGGTAAATCATCGTGAACCTCTTCGAATATTGATGCCGTGAAAGCCGGCAGGCACCTCGCGGGATCGCGAATGTCCGTGCTTGCTTGTTCATTCCTCTTCTTCTTCCGGCGGCGGCTTGCCGTCGTAGACCTGGTAGCGCCGCGCCCTCAGATAGGCGTTGCGCAGATAACGATACTTGTCCAGTGCCGCCGCATCGAGCACGCTCTCGGCCGAGAGCAGCTGGGCCCGCGTGTCGAGATAGCCGAGAGCGATCAGCCAATTTCGCAGCGGCACATTGTCGATGTAGCCGATCGGGCCGGTGTAGATGCGCACCAGCCAACCGGTCCCGTCGCGCACGGTGGTCGGCCCGAACAGCGGCACGAAAAGATATGGGCCCTGCGGCGCTCCCCACTTGCCGAACGTGATGCCGAAGTCGGTCTTGTCCTTGGTGATCCCCATGTCCGATGCGAGATCCAAGATGCCGAGCATGCCGAACGTCGAATTAAGCAGCACGCGGCCGAAGTCGTCGCCGGCTCGCTCCCTTTTGCCCTGGAGCAGGTGGTTGATGCCGGTGAACAGATCGTCGATGTTCCCGTAGAAGTTCGACACCCCGGTACGCACGGGCTGCGGCGTTGCCTTCACGTAGGTCTCCGCGATCGGCTTGATCACGTTGCCGTCGACGACCTCGTGGACCGAATACATCGCGCGATTCCACGGCTCGAAAGGGTCGACGCGCGACGGTGGGGATGCACAACCGGCCAGCAGCGCGCAGGCCAGGGCGAGCGTCGACGACCAGCTGAGAGCGGATGAATTCATTTGCCGGCGCCCCCTTGTGACGCCTTGTCGAACAGAAACTGGCTGATCAGCTTCTCGATGACCACCGCCGATTGCGTCTTGGCGATGCGATCGCCGTCGTTCAGCATGGTCGTGTCGCCTCCAGCATCGAGACCTATGTACACTTCACCGAGCAGACCTGAGGTGTTGATCGAAGCGATCGTATCCTTGCTGAAGGAAAAGTCGCGATCGATGCGCATGGTCACGATCGCCGCATACGTCTTGGGATCGAGCCGGATCGATTCTACGCGTCCGACGACGACACCGGCAGCCTTCACCGGAGAGCGCAGCTTGAGTCCGCCGATATTGTCGAAGTTCGCCTCGACGCGATAGCTGGGCGCCTGATCCAACGTTAGCAGATTGCCGACTTTCAGCGCGAGAAACAATATCGCGCCGAGCCCGACGGCGACGAACACGCCAACCCAAAGGTCGATCGCGGCACGATTCATAGACCGACTCCCCTGAACATGAACACCGTCAGCACGAAATCAAGCGCGAGTATCGCCAATGAAGACACGACGACGGTTCTCGTCGTCGCACTCGACACGCCTTCGGCCGTCGGTTTCGCATCGTAACCTTCGAGGACCGCGATCAGCGACACCGCGGCGCCGAAGACGATGCTCTTGATGATGCCGTTGGTAATATCCGGCCAGACCTTGACCCCTGCCTGCATCTGTCCCCAGAAGGCGCCGGCGTCGATGCCGATCACCCGCACGCCGATCAGGTAGCCCCCGAAAATCCCGAAGGCCGAGAAAAGCGCTGCCAGCAACGGCATCGAGATCACGCCAGCCCAAAACCGCGGCGCGACTACCCGGGCGATCGGGTCGACCGCCATCATCTCCATCGCCGACAGCTGCTCGGTGGCCTTCATCAGCCCGATTTCGGCGGTGATCGCGGAACCGGCCCGGCTCGCGAACAGCAGACCACCGATCACGGGTCCGAGTTCCTTGACCAGGGAAAGCGCGACGACGATGCCCAGCTGCTCCTGCGCACTGTAGCGGCGGAGCACCTCGTAGCCTTGCAGCGACAGCACCATGCCGACGAAAAGACCCGACATCAGGATGATCACCAGCGAGAGCACGCCGGAGAAATAGATCTCGCGCACCGTCAGATGCAGACGGCGCAAGGCCATCGGCGTGTACCAGAGGATGGCGGCGAGGAAGCGAGCCATGTACCCCAGCTGCGCAACGCCGCCGGTCACGGTGCCCCCGAGCCGGCGAAGCGCCAGCGCGAGGTCGCCCATCGGGTCGCTAGATATCGGCAAGCAGCGCTTTCTGATACGGCGGCGCCGGATAGTGGAATCGCACCGGTCCGTCGGGCTGTCCGTCGACGAACTGTCGAACGAACGGATCGCTAGAGGCGCGCACCTCGTCAGGCGTGCCGCTCGCGATTATTTTCCCTTCGGAGACGAAATACAGGTAGTCGACGATCTTCAACGATTCGTAAACGTCGTGCGTGACGACGATAGAGGTGATGCCCAGTGCGTCGTTGAGGCGCCGGATCAACTGCCCGACGATCGCCAGCGAAATCGGATCGAGCCCGGCGAACGGCTCGTCATACATTACCAGCATCGGATCGAGCGCAATCGCGCGCGCCAGCGCGACGCGGCGGCCCATGCCGCCGGACAGCTCGGACGGCATCAGGTGCGCCGCACCGCGTAACCCCACCGCATTGAGCTTCATCAGCACCAGGTCGCGAATCATCGCTTCCGGCAGGTCGGTGTGCTCGCGCATCGGGAACGCGATGTTCTCGAACACGGTCATGTCGGTGAAAAGGGCGCCGAACTGAAACAGCATGCCGAACTTGCGGCGCAGCACATAAAGCGCATCCGGCTCGAGGTCGGAAACCGATTGCCCACCGACCAGCACCTTGCCCTTCTTCGGCTTCAGCTGGCCTCCGATCAGGCGCAGAATCGTCGTCTTTCCCGATCCGCTCGCACCCATGATCGCGACGATTTTTCCCCGCGGGACGATCATCGTAATACCGCGAAGGATCTGTCGCGTGTCGTAGCCGAAGGACACATCGGCCAGCTCGATCGCCGGCGCGGCGGGGTCGAGCCGGCGCGTCGAACTCAGGGTGGCATGCGAATCCGCGGTGGCGGCGACCGGCATCGAGTTAGCTGTGTAAATCCGGGGAAGGACGTGGATTGTAGCCCGTTCGCCGCAACGCAACAACGATGTGCGCCCGCAGGTGTAAGCGGGTGTAACCGTGTCAGCCGCGAAGCAAACGCCGCTCGGCGAACGCGAGGTCGCCGGGCTTGCCCAGCAGCACCAGGACGTCGCCTGCCTCGAAGCGAAAGTCGGGCGTCGGCGCGGCGGCGCGCGCGCCGCGCCGGCGCACGCTGTTGACCTCGACCCGGCCGTCCAGCGCGAGGTCCGCGAGCGATTTGCCAACCGCGGTCGAGCGCTCGGTCAGCAGCACCGAATGCAGCCGCGGCTGAAGATTATCCTCGGCGTCGGAAGCATCGGTCGCGCCATGGAAGAAGCCGCGGAAGATGCTGTAACGCTCCTCGCGCACCGCCTGGATTCGCGCCAGCACGCGGTTGAGCGGCACGCCCAGCAGCAGCAGCGAATGCGACGCGAGCATCAGGCTGCCTTCGAGCATCTCCGGCACCACCTCGGCTGCACCCGCCTTCAGCAGACGGTCGAGCTCGGTATCGTCGAACGTGCGCACGATGACCGGAACCTCGGGCCGAGTGTGCTGCACGTGGTGCAGGATCTTGACCGCGATCGCGGTGTCGGCGAACGTGATCGCCACGGCGCGCGCCTTCTGCAATCCGGCCGCCGTCAGGGCTTCGCGCCGGCCGGCATCCGCATACACGACGTTGCCGCCGCCGCTGGCTGCCTCGGCGACGCGCTGCGGATCCGAGTCCAGCGCGAGAAACGGTATGCCCTCGGCGTCGAGCAGGCGGCCGAGATTCTGGCCGCTACGGCCGTAGCCGCAGACGATCACGTGATCCTGCCGGGAGATCGTGCGCGCAGCGATCTGCGTAACCTGGGCAGCGCGCGCCAGCCAGTCATTGGCGGTCATCCGGCGGACCACCGGCTCGGCCAGCTGAATCATGAACGGCGCCGCCAGCATCGACAGGACCATCGCCGCAAGCACCAGTTGCGGAAACGTCGCATCGAGGACGTGCAAATCGGTGCTCAAAGCCAGCAGAACAATCGCGAACTCGCCGGCCTGCGCCAGATAGAAACCGGTGCGCAACGCCGTGGCGAGCGGCGAACGGAAAGCTCTGGCGAGAATGACGACCAGGACGAGCTTGGCCAGCACCGGGCCGGTCAGCAGCAGCAGCACCCAGGCGAGGTGGTCGAATACGATGCTCAGATTCAGGTACATGCCGACGCTGACGAAGAACAGGCCCAGCAGGACGTCGCGAAACGGCTTGATGTCTTCTTCGACCTGGTAGCGGTACTCGGTTTCCGCGATCAGCATGCCCGCGAGAAACGCACCCAGCGCGAACGAGAGGCCGGCGAGCTCGGTCAGCTCCGCCAGTCCGAGCGTGACGAGCAGCACGTTGAGCATGAACAGCTCCGGCGAGCGCAGCCGGGCGACGATGTAGAACCAGCCGTGCATCACCTTCTGGCCGAAGAACAGGATCGCGGCGAGGGCGAAGGCGGCCTTGCCGGCGGCGATCGCCAGCGGCTTCCACAGGTCGGCGCCACCCTCGGACAGCGTCGGCACCGCGATCAGGAACGCGACCACCGCCAGGTCCTGGAACAGCAGGATTCCCATCACGTCGCGTCCGTGTGGAGAGTTGAGCTCGGAGCGTTCGGCGAGCAGTTTCGACACGATCGCGGTCGAGCTCATCGCCAGCGCCCCGCCGAGCGCGAACCCGGCAAGCCAGCTGAACTCCAGGAAATGCAGGCCGACCATCGCCACCAGCGTCGTGATCGCGACCTGCGCGAGTCCCAGTCCGAACACGGCCCTGCGCATCGTCTTGAGCTGGGGCAGGCTGAATTCGAGCCCGATCGAGAACATCAGGAACACGACGCCAAATTCGGCCAGATCGCGTACGTTCGCGTTGTCCGGCACCCAGTTCAGCGCGTTTGGCCCGACCGCGATCCCGATCGCCAGGTAGCCGAGTATGGGCGGCAGGCGTACCAGCCGGCAGAGCACCACCGCGACGACCGATGCGGCGAGCAACAGCAGTATCAGTTGCAGCGTATGGGTCATCTTTTTGCTTGCGCGCCGGCAGCCCGCGCGAGACGACGATGCGCGCCTCCGCACCGGCCGCACCGCACCGCGCGAGCGCCGTGCGAATGTAGCACAGAGCGTCCGCTTTCCCCTGACGGTATACTGCCCGGATGCCGACGCCGATCCGCGCCCACGCCCCGGCCGCGCCTGCTGGCGCGGCCGGCGTCGATGCCGCGCGGGCGCTCGCGCTGGGCCGCAGCGTGCTGGCCACCGAGGCGATGGCGATCGACGTACTGCAGCAGCGCTTGGGCGATGACTTCGTCGCCGCGGCCGATGCTGTCTACAGCTGTCGCGGCCGCGTCGTCGTTACCGGCATCGGCAAGTCGGGTCACATCGCCCGCAAGCTCGCTGCAACGCTCGCCTCCACCGGCACGCCGGCATTCTTCGTTCATGCCGCCGAGGCGGGCCACGGCGATCTGGGCATGATCACCACCGACGACGTCGTGCTGCTGTTGTCGAATTCCGGCGAAACGGACGAGCTGCTGGTGCTGCTTCCACACCTGAAGCGCCAGGGCGCCAGGCTGATCGCGCTGACCGGCAACGAGCAGTCATCGCTCGCCCAGGCGGCCGACATTCATCTCGATGCGAGCGTCGACAGCGAGGCCTGTCCGCTCGGGCTGGCGCCGACGGCGAGCACCACCGCCGCGCTGGCGCTCGGCGACGCGCTGGCGCTGACCGTACTCGACGCGCGCGGCTTTTCGGTCGAGGACTTCGCGCGTTCGCATCCGGGCGGCACGCTGGGACGACGGCTGCTGACGCGCGTGCGCGACGTCATGCGCACCGGCGTCGCGCTGCCGATGGTCGCGGCCGACGCCTCGCTCGCCGACGCGGTCGTCGAGATGAGCGGCAAGGGCATGGGCATGACGGCGGTCGTCGATAGCGAGCAGCGCATCGCCGGCATTTTCACCGACGGAGATCTGCGTCGCAGCTTGAGTCGCGTGCGCGACTTCAGCGCCGCGCGTGTCGCCGAGCTGATGACCCGAAACCCTCGCACGATCGCCGCCGACCTGCTGGCGATAGACTGCATCGAGCTGATGGAAACGCCGCCGAAAGTCAGTCAGCTGCTCGTCGTCGACGAGGAGCGCAGGCTGGTCGGCGCATTGCACATGCACGATCTCTTCCGGGCCAAGGTCGTATGACGCCGGCCGACCTCGACAGCCGGGCGCGCCGCGTGCGGCTCTTGTCATGCGACGTCGACGGCGTGCTGACCGACGGCAAGATCTACTACGCCGCCGACGGCAGCCAGCTCAAGGCATTTTCGACGCTGGACGGGTTCGGGCTGAAAATGCTGCAGGAGTCCGGCGTGACTGTCGCGTGGATCTCAGGCAGCCGCGCGCCGGCGGTTACCCGGCGGGCGGAGGATCTCTCGGTCGCGCACGTAGTCCTCGGTGCCGACGACAAAGTCGCCGCGTGGGAGCGGCTGCGCAGCCAGCTGGGCATCGACGCGCAGGACTGCGCGCACATCGGGGACGACATTCCGGACCTGCCGGTGATCATGCGCTGCGGACTGGGCGTATCGGTGCCGCACGCGCCGGCGCCGGTGCGCGGCGCCGCCCACTATGTGACTCGCGCCGACGGCGGCGCCGGCGCCGTGCGCGAGCTGTGCGAGCTCATCCTCGCCGCGAAAGGCGCGCTCGAGCCGATGCTGAAGGCGTTCGCGCAATGAAGGTCCGCCAGTCGCTGCTCGATCGCGTCGTCGCGTGGTCGCCGGCGCTGCTGCTCGGCGCACTGGTCGCGATGACCTACTGGCTCGACGCGCAAGTGCGCGCGCCGGCGCCCAAGTTCGACGGATCGGGAAGGCACGACCCCGACCTAACCATCGAGAATTTCAAGGCAACCCGCCTCGACGACAAAGGCCGCATCCATCAGGCGCTGGTCGCTCGCGCGGCGCGGCACTATCCCGACGATGACTCGACCGACCTCGAAGGACCCGAGATCACGTTCAACGATCCGGGCAAGCCGCGACTGACGGTCACCGCCGACAAGGCGAGCGTCAGCGGCGATCGCGACCACGTCGCTTTCACCGGCCACGTCAAGGGCGTGCGCGATGCGTCGTCGGACACTGCGCACGACGGGCCGACGACGATCACTAGCGAATACCTGCTGGTGATGCCGAAGGAGGACAAGATCGTGACCGACAAGCCGGTGACGATCGCCGACCCCCGTGGGATAATCAACGCGACAGGGATGGAATACGACAACAAGAGCAAGACGATCAAGCTTAAGTCCCGTGTCAGCGGACAAATTGAGCCCCAGAGCAAATAGGCCGATGATCGATAGAACGATGCGCACGCCGCTCGCCCGGGCCCTCGCGCGCGTTTGCTGCGCCCTTCTCTGCCTCGGCATCGTCGCGCCGCCGGCGTGGGCGGAAAAGGCCGACCGCGACAAACCGATCAACTTCCAGGGCGACACCGGCGGCGGCAACGCCGAGACCAAGAATGGCGAGCTCACCGGCAACGTCGTCGTGACCCAGGGCACGCTGTCGATCCACGCCGATCGGATCACATTCCATCAGAACCCGGACAATTCGCTGTCCGCGACTGCGTATGGCAATCCAGTGACGTTCCGCGAAAAGCGCGACGGCGTCGACGAGTACTACGAGGGCTTCGCGCAACGCATCGTCTACGATGGACAGAAGCGATTCGTCGAACTGTTCGACAACGCGCTGCTCAAAAAAGGCAGCGACCAGATCCGCAGCAATTATATTTCCTACGACGCGGGGACCGAGTCGTTCAAGGCCGAAGGTCGGCCGGACAGCGCGGCCGCCGCCTCCGGGGAAGCACCGCTCGGCGCACGGGTTCGCGGCGTCTTCCAGCCGGAATCGAAGGACGGCAAGGACGGCAAGAGCGCCGCCGCCGCGCCGGCCGCATCGACCGCCAAGCCCAACCCGCCGCTGCCGCTCAAGCCGGACGACAAGATCGGACCTCCCGCCGGCAAGTGAGCCGTCGGCGAATGCAATGAGCACGCTATCGGTCGCCGCGCTGAACAAGCGATACAAATCGCGCATCGTCGTCCACGATGTCTCGCTGGCCGTCGGCAGCGGTGAGGTCGTCGGGCTGCTGGGGCCGAACGGCGCCGGCAAGACCACCTGCTTCTACATGATCGTCGGACTGGTCGCCGCGGATGGCGGCGCTATCGAGCTCGACGGCGACGATCTGACGCGAATGCCGATCCATGCGCGTGCTCGCCTGGGCCTGTCGTATCTGCCGCAGGAAGCGTCGATTTTCCGCAAGCTTTCAGTCGCCGACAATGTGCAGGCGATTCTCGAGCTGCAGGGAATCGACGCCGACGAAATCGCGAATCGTCTCGACGCGCTGCTCGAGGACCTGTCGATCTCGCATTTGCGTGACGCATCTGCGGTCAGCCTTTCCGGCGGCGAGCGCAGGCGCGTCGAGATCGCGCGCGCGCTGGCGACAAGACCGCGGTTCATTCTGCTCGACGAGCCGTTTGCCGGCATCGATCCGATCGCAGTTCTCGACATCCAGAAGATCATCGGCTTCCTGAAGGAGCGCGAAATCGGCGTGATGATCACCGATCACAACGTGCGCGAAACACTCGGCATCTGCGACCGCGCCTACATCATCAACGAGGGGCGGGTGCTGGCCTCGGGAACGCCCGACGAAATTGTTTATAATGAAAACGTCAGGAAGGTCTATCTGGGAGAGCATTTCCGGCTTTAGCCATGACGACGACAGCTTCGGGCAGGTGTGGGTCCCTGCCGGCCACGCGGCCACGCCGCACCGCCGGCGGCTGGGCTGCGCCCGTTTCCGCGCCGCAACACCGTCCCATCGTTCGCCACCGCGCCGGCGCCCAACCGCAATGAAGCCGACGCTCCAGCTCAAGCTCAGTCAGCATCTGACGCTTACGCCGCAGCTGCAGCAATCGATCCGCCTGCTGCAATTGTCGACGCTCGAGCTCAATGCCGAGGTCGAGCGGCTGCTTCAGGAAAATCCGCTGCTCGAAAAGGCCGAGGACGACGAGCACATCGCCCCGCCGCCGGAATTCGCGCAGTCGGCGGCGACATCGGCAACCGTCGACGAACCGCTGGAGCGATCGGACGGCACGCTGCAGTCGGATTTCGATTCGATGACCAGCGCCGCGGGCGAAGGCGACTGGGGCAGCTCGACCGGCGGGACCGACGACGACGACGAAAATTTCTCGCCGCAGCAGGTCGCGACCAGCTCGCTGCGCGACCACCTAAATTCGCAACTCGCCGAGCTCAACCTTCCGTTGCGCGACCGGCAAATCGTATCGGCGCTGATCGACGCGCTGAATGACGACGGCTACCTGACGACGTCGCTGGAGGAGCTTCTCGATTTCTTTCCCGAGGAGCTGGGCATCGACGCCGACGAGTTGCAGATCGCGCTCAGGCACCTGCAAAACTTCGAGCCCGCCGGCGTCGGCGCCCGCGACGCTTCCGAGTGTTTGGCGCTGCAGCTCAAGGCGATGCCCGACAAAACGCCGTTCCTGTGCGAGGCGCTGAAGCTGGTCGAGCATCACTTGCCGCTTCTGGCCGCGCGCGACTTCGGCAAGCTGAAGCGATTGCTGCACATCGATGACGCGGGTCTCCGCGGAGTGCGCACGCTGATCACCAGCCTGCATCCGCGTCCGGGGGGCGAATTTTCCAAAACCGAAGCGAACTATGTGATTCCGGACGTGGTCGTAAGAAAGATAAGAGGTCGCTGGGTCGCGGCGCTCAACGAGGCGGCGATGCCCAAGCTGCGGCTTAATCGAATCTATGCCGACATCCTCACCCGCAACAGAGGCTCGTCGAACCAGCAGCTGGCCGCGCAGCTGCAGGAGGCGAAATGGCTGATTCGCAACGTGCAGCAGCGGTTCGAGACCATCCTGCGCGTGTCGCAGGCCATCGTCGACCGGCAGCGGCATTTCTTCGACCACGGCGAAGTCGCGATGCGCCCGATGGTCCTGCGTGAGATCGCCGAGATCCTGAATCTGCACGAATCGACGATCTCGCGCGTCACCGCGCAGAAGTACATGCTGACGATGCGCGGCACCTATGAGCTCAAGTACTTTTTCGGCAGCCACGTCGCCACGGATACCGGCGGCGCCGCCTCGGCCACCGCCATTCGCGCCCTGATCAAGCAGTTGATCGGCGCCGAGGATCAGAATTCGCCGCTGACAGACAGCCGCATTGCCGACCTGCTGGGCGAACAGGGCATCGTCGTCGCGCGACGCACGGTCGCGAAGTACCGGGAAGCTCTGCAAATACCTCCGGTAAATCTGCGCAAGGCCATTTAGGCCGCGCGCCAATGCGAAGGAGAGCTGGATGAACCTCAGCCTGAGCGGGCATCATCTTCTGATCACTCCCGCGATCCGCGATTACGTGACGGCGAAGCTCGACCGGGTGACGCGCCACTTCGATCACGTCATCGATGTCAACGTGGTTTTGTCAGTCGACAAGCTCAGGCAGCAAGTGACCGCCAATCTGCACATCCGCGGCAAGGACATCCACGCCGAATGCGTCGACCCGGACATGTATGCCGCGATCGACGCGCTCGCAGACAAGCTCGACCGGCAGGTGCTCCGGCACAAGGAAAAGAAGAACGGCCATCGCCACGAACCCGGCGAGATCAAGCGGACCGCCAGCGCCGCGACGCCGGGCAAGGTGCGTCCTCAATAGGCTGTCGCGGGGCGTATAATCGCGTCCGGCCCCGGCGGCGCTGAAAAGCGTCCGCACCGATTCCGTCGACCAACGATCCCATACGATGAACCAGATCGCGCAGCTTCTGCCGGAAGCGAACATCGCGCTCAACCTCGAAGCGACCAGCAAGAAGCGCCTGTTCGAGCAGATCGGAGCGCTATTCGAATCGCATTCGCAGATCGCGCGCTCGGTCGTGTTCGACAGCCTGTTCGCGCGCGAGCGGCTGGGTTCGACCGGGCTCGGGCAGGGCATCGCCATTCCGCACGGTCGTATCAAGGGACTCAAGCAGGCGACGGGAGCATTCGTCCGGCCGCAGCAGCCCATTCCATTTGACGCGCCCGACGGAAAACCGGTCGAGCAGGTATTCGTGCTGCTGGTGCCCGAGCACGCCACCGAGGAGCACCTCGAGCTTTTGTCGGAGCTGGCGCAGATGTTCGGCGAAAGGTCGTTTCGAGAACAGGTCGCGATGGCGGCCGATGCCGCCGAAGTGCATCAGGTGTTTGCCGCCTGGCAGCCCGAGCCGCTATGAACCGCAGCGGCGC
Source organism: Casimicrobiaceae bacterium (assembly GCA_036270955.1). Classification (GTDB taxonomy): domain Bacteria; phylum Pseudomonadota; class Gammaproteobacteria; order Burkholderiales; family Casimicrobiaceae; genus PALSA-1003. The sequence continues at coordinate 22,739 of DATBBM010000021.1, forward strand.
CGTGCGGCAGGTGAGCATCGAGCGCCTGATCGCCGACAACCAGGAACGCCTGGGCATGGTCTGGCTCGCCGGCCGGCAGGGCGGCAATCGCGTGCTTACCGGCGAGGCCGCGCTGAAGCCGACGATCGGTCAGGTCGGCCACATGAATTTCATCCATCCGTTCCGCGTGCAGATGATCGGCGCCGCCGAGGCGAGCTATCTGCGCAGCCTGCCCGAGGACGCGCTGCAGCAGGCCATTTCGCGTCTGTTCACCACCGACCTGGCGGCGATCATCGTCGCCAATGGCGAGGATATTCCCAAGTATCTGCTCGATGCATGCAACAGGCATCACATGGCTCTGCTGACCTCGCCGCAGCCGTCGCCGCACGTGGTAGATGTGATCCGCCTTTATCTGTCGCGCATGCTGGCCGAATCCACGTCGCTGCACGGCGTGTTTCTCGACGTGCTCGAAATGGGCGTGCTGATCACCGGCGCATCCGCGATCGGCAAGAGCGAACTGGCGCTCGAGCTCATTTCACGCGGCAACGGGCTGGTCGCCGACGACATCGTCGAGCTGTACCGCATTTCGCCGGACACGCTCGAAGGACGTTGCCCGGCGGTGCTCAAGGACTTTCTCGAGGTGCGCGGCATCGGAGTGCTCAACATTCGCACGATTTTCGGCGAGACCGCCGTGCGGCCCCGCAAGCTCCTCAAGCTGATGGTCCACCTCGAGGACCACAGCAACGAGCAATTCTCCGAGCTCGACCGGCTGCAGGTCAGCGCGACCTATCAGGAGATTCTGGGCGTGCCGATCCGCAAGGTGACGATTCCGGTAGCCGCCGGCCGCAATCTCGCGGTGCTGGTCGAAGCGGCGGTCCGCAATTTCGTCCTCAACCAGCGCGGCATCGACAGCACCAAGGAGTTCATCGAGCGGCAGCAGAAGCTGATGGAAGACGGCGGCTGACAGGCCAAGATGGACCTGGTGCTGATCGGCGGCGTCTCAGGCTCGGGCAAGAGCGTCGCGCTTGCGGCGCTGGAAGACAGCGGCTATTACGCGGTGTCGAATCTGCCGTCGACGCAGCTCGGCGGCCTGCTCGAGCACTTGAAGCGGGCGCAGCAGGAGCGCGTCGCGATCGCGCTCGACGTCAAGACCGATCCCGCCCTCGCCGGTTTGCAGGCCGCGATCGAAGCCGCGCGCGCCGACGGCTGGAGCGTGCGTTTCGTGTATCTGGACGCCAAGACCGAAACTCTGGTCAAGCGATTTTCCGAAACGCGCCGCCGGCATCCATTTTCCAGCGACGACCGCACGCTGCGCGAGGCGATCGAGTTCGAGCGCGCACGTCTGGCCGACATCCGCTCGCTCGGCTACAGCTTTGACACCAGCGACCTGCCGGCGGCGGCGCTGCGCCGCTGGGTCAAGGATTTCATCAGCGTCGATCCGTCGCGGATGACGCTGTTGTTCCAGTCGTTCGGCTACAAGCACGGCGTGCCGCTCGACGCGGACCTGGTCTTCGACGTGCGCTGCCTGCCGAACCCGCACTACGAGCCGGCACTCGCACCGCTCAACGGAAAGGACGCGGCAGTCATCGCCTACCTCGAGAGCCATCCCGAGGTCGAGCGCATGTACACCGACATCTACCATTTCGTCGCCAGCTGGCTGCCCGATTACGCGCGCGACAATCGAAACTACCTTACGGTGGGGATCGGCTGCACCGGCGGCCGGCATCGATCGGTCTATCTGGCCGAGCGGCTGGCGCAGGCGTTCGGCGGCCGCTATCAGGTGCACACGCGCCACCGCGAGATCGGCTGAACACCCTGCGGGTATCGCACGCTCTCCGCGGCACCGGCCCCGTCGCGCGACGGGCTGCCCAATGAGCTAGAATCATCCGATGACTGCCGCGAAAACCGTCACCGTCGCATTCACCGGCGCGTCGGGACTGCCGTATGGCTTGCGCCTGCTCGAGTGCCTGATCGCGGCGCGGACACGCGTCTTCCTTCTGTACTCTCCGGCGGCGCAGGTCGTGGCCAGACAGGAGCTCGAGCTCACGCTGCCCACGCAACCCGCGGCAGCGGCGGCCTACTTCGCCGAGCGCTATCGCGCAGAGCCCGGTCAGCTGACGGTGTTCGGGCGCGAGGACTGGATGAGTCCGGTGGCGTCCGGATCTAACCCGGCGGATGCGATGGCCGTCTGCCCGTGCAGCATGGGGACGCTGGGCGCGCTTGCGGCGGGAATGGCCGACAACCTGATCGAGCGCGCCGCCGACGTGATGCTCAAGGAACGGCGGACCTTGGTGCTGGTGCCGCGCGAGACCCCGCTTTCGGCGATACATCTGGAAAATATGCTGAAGCTCTCGCGGGCCGGCGCTGTGATCTTGCCTCCGTCACCCGGCTTCTACGGGCATCCACGCACGATCGAGGATCTCGTCGACTTCGTCGTCGCGCGCGTGCTCGACCAGCTCGGCGTCGAGCACGCACTCGGGCCTCGCTGGGGCGCGGCACGCGTCGCGCCGCCACGCTTCGAGCGCGCGTAAGGCCCGATGCTGCCCTTCCGGCGCGGCGCGCCATCGCGCGAGCCGCTGACGCTGCCGCTGTTTCCGCTGAAGACCGTGCTGTTTCCCGGCGGCCTGCTGCCGCTGAAGGTCTTCGAGCAGCGCTACATCGACATGACCAAGCGCTGCATCCAGGACGACAAGCCTTTCGGCGTGTGCCTGTTGACACGGGGCGAGGAAGTCGCGCGTCGCGGCGTCGCGGATGCACCCGAGTTCGCGCTGGTCGGCACGCTGGCGAGGATCACCTCATGGGACATGCCTCAGCTCGGCATCCTGCAGCTCAAGACCGAGGGCGGCCAACGCTTCCAGGTGCAATCGCACCGCACCGCCGACGACGGCCTGGTGCTGGCGCAGGCGACCTCGATCCTGCCCGAGCCGAAAATCCCGCTGCCCGAGATCCACCAACCACTGGCGGGGTTGCTCGAGCTAATGATCAATCGCGTCGGGCGCGAGCATTTCGTCGGCGAGGCGCTGGACGACGCCTCGTGGGTCGGCTACCGGCTTGCCGAGCTCTTGCCGCTACCGGCGAACATCAAGCAGAGCATGCTCGAGATCAACGACAGCGAAGTGCGTCTGAAGGCGATCGCGCAATTTCTCAAGCAGCAGGATCTGCTGTAATCGCCGCCTCTTGTCGCGCGGGCTGCGCCGTGTGCCCGCTGCTATAATTTGCGATCAAGCAGCATCTCGGGAACGCATCATGGCCGGCCACAGCAAGTGGGCGAATATCAAGCACAAGAAGGCTGCCACCGACGCCAAGCGCGGCAAGATCTTCACGCGGCTGATCCGCGAAATCACCGTCTCCTCCAAGCTCGGCGGCGTCGACGCCTCGACCAATCCGCGGCTGCGTCTCGCGGTCGACAAGGCGATGGACAACAACATGCCGAAGGACACGATCGAGCGCGCGATAAAGCGCGGCTCGGGCGGCGCCGACGACGCGAGCTATGAGGAGATCCGCTACGAAGGCTATGGCATCAACGGTGCGGCAGTAATCGTCGACTGCCTGACCGACAACCGGACGCGCACCGTAGCCGACGTGCGCCATGCCTTTTCCAAGAACGGTGGCAACCTCGGCACCGACGGCTCGGTGGCGTTCCTGTTCAAGCACTGCGGCCAGATCGTGTTCGCGCCGGGGACCGACGAGAACAGGCTGATCGAGATCGCGCTCGACGCCGGCGCCGAGGACGTCGTCGGCCAGGACGACGGCTCGTCGGAAGTGATTACCGCGCCGCACGACCTGGTGAGAGTCAGGCAGGCGCTCGCCGATGCAGGCCTCAAATCCGACTTCGCCGAGGTGACGATGAAGCCCACGGTGGAAGTCGAGTGCAAGGGCGAGGACGGGGTGCGGATGCAGAAGCTGCTCGACTCCCTCGAAGCGCTCGACGACGTGCAGGACGTCTATACGACGGCAGTCATCGTCGAATGAACCAGATCCAACTGGCGCGACGGATACTGGGAATCGACCCCGGCCTCCGTGTCACTGGGTTTGGAATAATTATCTGCACCGGCAACCGCCTTCAGTATGTGGCCAGCGGCTGCATACGCAACACCTCGGGGGAGTTGCCCGATCGGCTCAAGCTGATCGCGCGCGACCTTGCCACCGTCATCGGCGCCCACCTTCCAACCGAGGTCGCGGTCGAGAAGGTCTTTGTCAATGTGAATCCGCAGTCGACCTTGCTGCTCGGCCAGGCGCGCGGTGCGGCGATCTCCGCGGCGGTTCTTGCCGAGCTGCCGGTCAGCGAGTACACGGCGCTACAGATCAAGCAGGCGGTGGTCGGTCACGGCAAGGCGGCGAAGGAGCAGGTGCAGGAGATGGTCAGGCGCCTGCTCGCCCTGCCGTCGGTGCCTTCCGCCGATGCGGCTGACGCGCTCGCTTGCGCTATCTGTCACGCTCACGGCGGCGCAGGCATCGGCGGCCTGCGTCGCGGCGGCTACCGCGTTCGCAGAGGCCGCATACTTTGATCGAACGCTGGCCGGAAGCCGTCATTTTCGACATGGACGGCCTGATGCTCGATACGGAGGGCCCGGCGTTGCGCGCATGGGAGAGCGCTGCGCGCGCCCTCGGGCGCGAGTTCGATCTCGAGCTTTGCCGGCAGATGATCGGACGCAACTTCGGTGATTGCGTCGCGCTGATCCGCGCCCGGCACGGACCCGACTATCCGGTCGGCGAATTGACCACCGCCTGGGCGGCCGACTACGACGCGATCGTCGCCGCCGAAGGGATCTCGCTCAAGCCGGGACTCGACGACATCCTGAATCTGCTCGACGAGCACGGCATCGCCGTCGCCGTCGCGACATCGACCAGGCGCGAACGCGCGCGCGCCAAGCTCGACCGGGTCGGGCTGTTGCATCGCTTCGCTGCGCTGGTTGGGGGCGACGAAGTCGCGCGAGGGAAGCCCGCCCCCGACATTTTCATCGCCGCCGCCGAGCGGCTCGGTGTCGCGGCCCGCGACTGCATCGTGCTGGAGGATTCGGAGCCCGGCATCATCGCCGCCGCGGCCGCCGGCATGACGCCGGTGATGGTGCCCGATCTTCATCCGCCCAGCGCCGAGCTGCTCGCGCTCGAGCCGCTGGTGCTCGAGTCCCTTTCCGCCGTCGCCGCGCATCTGCGCGCGATCCGGCGCTGAGTGGCAGCCGTCGGTGGGGCGCCTCGGTGCATGCGATAATTGACACCATGCGCGGCGTTCACCTGCCCGGCTTTCCCAGTCCTCCAATCCGGTCGCCCCGGGGCGTGCACGTCGCGCCGGCGGCAACGCGATGATAGGCCGGCTCGCCGGGACGCTGCTGGAGAAGAACCCTCCGCAGATCCTGCTCGACGTCCAGGGTATCGCCTATGAAGTCGACGTGCCGATGAGCACGTTCTACAACCTGCCCAACATCGGCGACAGGCTTACGCTCTTCACCCACCTGGTCGTGCGCGAGGACGCGCATCTGCTGTTCGGTTTCGCTTCGGAGAACGAGCGCCGCGCGTTCCGCCAGCTGATCCGGATCAGCGGCGTCGGCGCGCGCATCGCGCTTGCCGTGCTGTCTGGATTGTCGGTCGCCGAGCTCGCGCAGGCGGTCACCATGCAGGACAGCGGCCGGCTTACCAAGATTCCGGGCATAGGAAAGAAGACGGCCGAGCGGCTGCTGCTCGAGCTCAAGGACAAGCTAGGCGCCGACCTGACGACCGCGGTCGGCGTGCATCGGCCGGCTCCCGTCGCCTCCGACGTGCTGAACGCGCTCCTGTCGCTGGGCTACAGCGACAAGGAGGCCGCGCGCGCGGTCAGGGAGCTGCCCGAAGGCACTACCGTCGGCGACGGCATCAGGCAGGCCCTGAAGCTGCTGGCGAAGGCATGACGATGCGCGGAACCAGCCGCGGCGCCGCAGGCATAATAGACGCATGATCGAGACCGATCGCCTGATCGCCGCGGCGCCGGTGAGCCCACAGGAAGAAGTGCTCGAGCGCACGCTGCGGCCGCGCGCCCTCGACGAGTACATCGGCCAGGAAAAGATCCGCGGCCAGCTTTCGATCTTCATCGAGGCCGCGAAAAAGCGCAAGGAAGCGCTCGATCACGTGCTGCTATTCGGGCCGCCCGGCCTGGGCAAGACGACACTGTCGCACATCATCGCGCACGAGCTCGGCGTGAATCTGCGCCAGACCTCGGGACCGGTGCTCGAGCGCGCCGGCGACCTGGCGGCGCTGCTGACCAATCTCGAGCCGCACGACGTGCTGTTCATCGACGAGATTCACCGGCTGTCGCCGGTCGTCGAGGAAATCCTGTATCCGGCGCTCGAGGACTTCAAGATCGACATCATGATCGGCGAAGGTCCCGCCGCGCGCTCGGTCAAGCTGGACCTGCAGCCTTTCACGCTGGTCGGCGCGACCACGCGCGCCGGCATGCTGACCAACCCGCTGCGCGATCGCTTCGGCATCGTCGCGCGCCTCGAGTTCTACACGCCGGAGGAGCTGACCCGCATCGTCACCCGGTCCGCGCGGCTGCTCGAGATTCCGATCGAAGCCGACGGCGCGCTCGAGATCGCGCGACGGTCGCGCGGCACGCCGCGCATCGCGAATCGTCTGCTGCGCCGTGTCCGCGATTTTGCCGAGGTGCGCGCCGCCGGCAACATCACCTCCGAAGTCGCCGATCTGGCGCTGCAGATGCTCGACGTCGACGCGCTGGGCCTCGACGTGATGGACCGGAAGCTGCTGCGCTGCGTGCTCGACAAGTTCGGCGGCGGTCCGGTCGGCGTCGACAACCTCGCGGCGGCGATCGGCGAGGAACGCGACACGATCGAGGACGTGCTCGAGCCGTTCCTGATTCAGCAGGGTTTCATGCAGCGGACCAACCGCGGCCGGATCGCCACCGCGCTGTCGTATCGACATTTCGGCCTGGCGCCGCCAGCGGCGGCCGGCGAGCTTTTCAGCGAATGAGCCGGACGCGCTCGACACCGCCGACGAGGTCGGCGTCTAACGTAAGGATACCCGACGCTTGAACGTTCATCCTGATCTCTCATTCGTCGCGATGGTCGCGCACGCCAGCATCGTCGTCCAGGCGGTGATGGTGCTGCTGCTCATACTTTCGCTCTGGTCGTGGTGGCAAATCTTCCTGAAGATGTTCGCGCTGCGGCGTGCCGAGTCCAGCACCGACGCTTTCGAAGACGAGTTCTGGAAAGGCGGCGACTTGAATGCGCTTTACCAGCGCGCAAGCCAGGGGCGCGACGGCGGGGCGCTGGAGCGGGTCTTCTCAGCCGGATTCCGCGAGTTCTCCAAGCACCGCAAGCAAGGCTCGTCGTCGGCGGCGACGATGGACAGCGCACGCCGCGCGATGCGCGCATCGTACCAGCGCGAAATCGATGCCCTGGAGGCGAACCTCGCCGGCCTTGCGACGGTGGGCTCGGTCAGCCCCTACATCGGCTTGTTCGGCACCGTGTGGGGAATCATGAACGCCTTTCGCGGCTTGCAGAGCGTCAGCCAGGCGACGCTCGCGCAGGTCGCGCCGGGCATCGCCGAAGCGCTGATCGCCACCGCGCTGGGTCTGTTCGCCGCGATTCCCGCCGTGGTCGCGTACAACCGGTATACGCACGACGTCGACCGGCTGGCGACGCGCTTCGAGACGTTCATCGAGGAATTCTCCAACATCCTGCAGCGGCAGGGGTGATGCGATGCGCCGCCCGCGCAAATCGATCAACCAGATCAACGTCGTTCCGTACATCGACGTCATGCTGGTGCTGCTGGTGATCTTCATGATCACCGCGCCGCTTATCACGCCGGGTGAAATCACCTTGCCCAGCGTTGGAAGCGTGCTGACGACTCCGGTCGCTCCGATGCAAATACAGATCAAGCGCGATGCGACGCTGATGCTCAAGGAAGGAACCGCGTCGCCGGTGCGCGTTTCCCGAGACGAGCTGATCGCACGCATCAAGGAGCGCCAGAAGCAGTCGCCCGAACAGGCGGTGGTGATCGCCGCCGATTCCGATGTTCGTTACGAAGCCGTCGTCGCCGTGCTCGACATGCTGCAGCGGAACAAGGTTAGCAAAGTGGGCCTGCTCGCGCGCCGGCAGCCAGGCTGATCGACCGTGCCTCCGTCGCGCCCGGCGCCCGGCTGGTCGGTCGGCAAGTGGATTGCCGCGATCCTCGCCATTGCCGTCCATCTGGCGTTCGTCGTATTCCTGATCGTCAGCGTCAATTGGCAGAATCGCGAGGCCGAGCCGGTGAGCGTCGAGCTTTATGCGCCGCCGAAGGAAGCGGCGCCGGCGCCGCCGCCGAAGCCCGAGCCTGAGCCCGAGCCGCCGAAGCCGGCCCCGGAGCCACCTAAGCCGCCACCCGAACCGCCGAAGCCTGCGCCGAAAGCCGAGCCGCCGCCGCCGACCAAGGCGGAGATCGCGCTGAAGGAAAAGCAGGAGAAAGAGCGCAGGAAAGAGCAGGCCGATCGCGAGCGCAAGGAAAAGGAGCGCGTCGAGGCCGAGAAAAAGAAGGTCGAGGAAAAGCGGCTGGCCGAAGTGCGCGAACGCCAGGCGCGCGAGGCCGAGGCTCTGAAGGCACAAGCCCAGCGTGAGCAGGTAGCCGTCGCCGACGCGGCGAAAGCCCGCGCGAACGCAGACTACATCCGCCGGATCCAGGCCAAGGTCAAAGGGAACGTCGTCGTGCCGCCGGAGATCGCCGGCAATCCGGAAGCGATCTTCGACGTCGTGCAGTTGCCGACCGGCGAGATCATCGATGCACAGCTCAAGAAATCCAGCGGCAACCGCGCCTACGACGAGGCGGTGCAGCGGGCGATCATCAAGGCCTCGCCGCTGCCGCGTCCCGATTCACCGGATCTGTTTCAGCGCAACCTGACGCTCAAGTTCCGGCCTCTGGATTAGTTTCCTCGCGCACCTTCTTGTCGACGAGCTGGATCGTCGCCCAGCTCCAGTCGGGACGCTGTTCGACCAGGTGGCGCATCGACACCGTGTACACGGACCGCGCCGTGGTCAGCAGGACGTTGCGCCCTTCGGCGTACTCAGAGGTCGGCACGATAATCGTCTTCATCGCCAGCGGCTTGTCGGGACGCGAAGGCGGAGGCAGGTACAGGCCCTCGAAGCGCTCGCCCATCGTCGACATGTCGAGTCCGTTGATGATGTAGCCCATGTCCTCGTTCGCGCGCCGTTTCGCCGCCAGGGTCACGGCGACGACGCGCTCCGCGATGATGTTAACGCCGGCTTCCACTTCCTCGTTGGAAACCTTGTTCAGCCGCCGGACAACGCCGAGCAGCCATCCACCGGCGTCCGATTGGCGCACTGCGACCAGTGTCCCCAAGGTCAGGCTCTGACCGATGCCGCCAGTTGCCGCGATGCGCAGTCCCGCGACGCTGCGATCCTTGATTTCCCAGGTCGGGTCGGTCCACGACGAAAGGCTCACCGCCAGCGAGTCGTCCTCCGATGGCTTGCGCCTCAGCCGTGGCGCGCCGGCGACGGCAAACACTTCGATCTGCTCGGTTCCGGCGTTGACCTCGCTGCCGCTCTCGCCCGCCGCCTGCGCGCCCAGGTCCTGGCAAATGCGCGACAGACCGACGCGCACACGGGCCGACACCGCGACTGGGACACGCGGGTCACGTCGCAGTTCGGTCTCCGACGTCGGCGAGACAGCCGGCTGGATCTTGCGCAGCACCGAAAGGCGTTGCTGATTGATCGCGGCGACCGGACCCTGATCGGTGAGCTCGGCGTCGCGCAACGCTGTGATCGCGCGCTCGAGACCGTCGGCCAGCGCCGTCGTGTCGAGATAGCGAAGCACCGAGCCGCGATCGTTGCCGGTTCGCCGCACTAAGCCTTCGCGTCCGGCCAGATCGACGAAGAATCCCTCGAGCGAGCGGGGAATCTGCTCGAGCTCGAGGCGCCGGGTCCACGCTCGCAGCTGCGAGCTTGCCCAATCGATTTCGGTCGGGTTGAGGTTGCCGGTGTTGAGCTGATGAACGAGCAGCACATACAGGTATTCCTGCTCCACCGACCACTGCTGCGCTCCCTGGCCCGCGGCCGGCAGCACCACCGGCTGCCGATCGCATTGCATCTCGCACGCGCGAAGATAGGCCTGGTGCAGCTCGATCCATTTGGCCGGGATCCAGCGCTCGTACTTGAATACTCGAAGCTTGGCGTCAGTGCCGTGGAAGTGAACGAAGCGCACGAACAGCAGCGGCAGCGCCGCGCGCCAGCGCGCGTTGCCCGCCTGTGGCAGCGCGCTTTCGAGCGCCTGCTGATAGGCGAGGGTGAATGCCTGGCTCATTTCCCAGAGCGCCTGCCAGATCCGCTCGGCCAGCTTGGGCGAGGTCTCGATATTCTCGATGTACTGCTTGATCAGCTGGCGACGATCGGCGCCGAGCGCGGCGTCGACAAATTCGATCGCGGTAATGCGGTTCAAGTCGATCGCCCGCTGCGTGCCGCGCACCGCGTCGAGAGCCCGGATCACGTGCTGCTGCCGCCCGATAACATCGAGCGCCGGCAGCTGCCGGAGCCATGCGGCCGCGGCTTTCGCGCTTTGCAGCGGATCGCCCGACTCCTTGCCGTGCGGGGTCAAAAATCCAAACATCGCTTTCATTGAGCCAGTTTGACGACGATGGCTCTGCCCTGAGTTCTGCCCTCTGCCCGTGCCGGACATCGCGCTCATTGCGGCCTCGTCGACATGATTGCCGAGTTGCGGAGGAACCTTGATTTATAGCCGAAATCGGTCGGTCGCGCAAAAATGGGCATCGAATTGGAGTAAAATTCGTGCCTCGTCGAAATCGTAGCGCGCATTTTATCCGTCGCGCTAATCCCGGAGGTCTACGTGCCCAGCGTCTCACTCCGCATGCGGCAAATGCGGCTCTTTCTTTCGGCAGCCGCGCTGCTGTTCACTACCTGCCTCGCGCTCGCACAGACGGGCACGACAGACTCCTCAACCACGTCTAGCAAGATGGATGCCAAATTGAATGAATTGCAAAAGATCGACAACAAGGTTGGCACCGGCGCAGAAGCAATCAAAGGCGCGTCGGTAGTTGTTCACTACACCGGCTGGCTCTACGCGCCCGCTGCACCCGACCACAAGGGAACCAAGTTCGACTCCTCGCGCGATCGCAATGAACCCTTCGTTTTCCCGCTTGGCGGCGGACGAGTGATTCGCGGCTGGGACGAAGGCGTGGCCGGCATGAAAGTCGGCGGACAGCGCACGCTGATCATTCCTCCGGATATGGCCTATGGCAGCCGCGGCGCCGGCGGGGTTATTCCGCCGGGGGCGACGCTGGTCTTCGACGTCGAGCTGCTGGACGTCAAGCGCTGATGCTTCCTCGCGACGCGGTGCCGCCGGTCGTACAGCGGCTCGCCTACCGCCCGCCTTCGCACCTCATCGACGACATCGAGCTCCGCTTCGAGCTCGATCCTGCTGCGACGCGGGTATCGGCGCGATTCGCCTACCGCAAAAATCCGGCGTCGGAGCACGGCGCCCCGCTGCTACTCTGCGGCGAGCAGCTGAAGCTGATCGACATCAGCCTCGACGGGCGGCCGCTCGCCCCGAGCGAATACGAACTTTCTTCGTCCGGCATCACTTTTCGGTCAGCACCCGACGCTGGTGTACTGCACATCGTTTCCGTATGCGAACCGGCGGCCAATAGCGCGCTCGAGGGCTTGTACTTGTCGTCGGAAGCGTTTTGCACGCAATGCGAACCCGAAGGGTTTCGCCGCATCGCTTACTTCCAGGACCGGCCGGACGTGCTGGCGCGGTACACGGTGACGATCGTCGCGGACAAAGCGCGCTATCCGGTGCTGCTTTCGAACGGCAATCTGATCGAGCGTGGCGCCATCCCCGGCGACGCCGGCCGGCACTACGCGATCTGGCACGACCCGTATCCGAAGCCCTCGTACCTGTTCGCGCTGGTTGCCGGCGACCTGGCCTCGCTCGACGACGAGTTCGTCACCGCGTCGGGCCGCACAGTCGCGCTGCGTATTTTTTCGACGCCGGCCAATCTCGCCAAATGTCATCACGCGATGGCGGCGCTGAAGCGCGCGATGCGATGGGACGAGGTGCAATACGGCAGGGAATACGACCTCGACACCTTCATGATCTTCTGCGTCGACGATTTCAACATGGGCGCGATGGAGAACAAGGGTCTCAACATCTTCAACAGCAAGCTGCTGCTGGCGCATCCGGAAACCGCGACCGATGCCGATTATTCGAACATCGAGGGGGTCATCGCGCACGAATATTTCCACAATTGGACTGGCAACCGCGTCACCTGCCGCGACTGGTTCCAGCTGTCGCTGAAGGAAGGCCTGACGGTGTTTCGCGACCAGGAATATTCGAGCGACGTCGGCTCGCGTGCGGTCGAGCGGATCGAAGCGGTCGATTTTCTGCGCGCCCAGCAATTCGCCGAGGATGCCGGTCCCACCGCTCATCCGGTGCGCCCCGACAGCTATGCGGAGATCAACAATTTCTATACTGCGACCGTCTACGAGAAGGGCGCCGAAGTGATCCGGATGCAGCGGGCGCTGCTCGGAGCGCGAGGCTTTCGCCGCGGCATGGATCTGTACTTCGAACGGCACGACGGCCACGCGGTCACCTGCGACGATTTCGTGCAGGCGATGCAGGACTCGTCGGGCGTCGATCTCGCCCAGTTCCGCCTCTGGTACAGCCAGGCGGGTACGCCGACGCTCGCGGTCAAGGGCGACTACGACGCGGAAGCGCAGACTTTCATGCTTGAGATCGCGCAATCGTGTCCGCCGACTCCCGGCCAGCCAGACAAGCGCGCGTTGCATATTCCGCTGGCGGTAGGGCTCGTCGGCCGCGACGGAAAAGACTTGCCGTTGCACCTCGACGGCGACGGCGAGGCCACCGCTAACTCGGCCACCACCGCGGTGTTGCACGTGCGGCAGGCACGCGAATCGTTCCGCTTTGTCGACGTCCGCGAGCCTCCCGTACCCTCGCTGCTGCGCGGATTCTCGGCCCCGGTCAAGGTCGACTACGAATACAGCGAGGCGGAACTGGTGCTGCTCGCCGCGCACGATGCCGATCCGGTATGCCGATGGGACGCCGCACAACGGATATTTACACGCGCGATTCTCGACCAGGCGGCCCGCGCCAACGACAGCGCAGCATTCGCCTTGCGCCCTGCCCTGGTCGACGTGGTCAGGGCGCTGCTCGCCGACCGCATCAGCGACCCGGCGCTGCTCGCGCTCGCGCTGCGGCCGCCGCGGCTCAGCATCCTGGCCGACCGGCAGACACCGATCGATATCGACGCCTTGCACCGCGTGCGGATGCAGACGATGGCAAGCCTGGCGCAAGCGCTTGCCACCGACTTCGAGGCCGGCTTCGCCGCACACCGCAATGCCAGCACGTATTCGGCCGATCCCGCGCAAGTCGCCCAACGTTCGCTGAAGAACGTCTGCCTCGCTTACCTGGTTGCGCGCGACGATCCCGCCTCGCACGAGCTCGCGCTGGCGCAGTTCGACGCCGCCGACAACCTGACCGACGCCGTCGCCGCTCTGGCGGCGCTGAACGACACGGCGGCCGGCGTGCGCGACATCGCGATGTCGCGGTTCGAGGCGCGCTGGCGCGACAATCCGCTGGTGATGGACAAGTGGCTGGCGCTGCAGGCGACCTCGTGCCGGCCCGGCACGCTGGAGCGCGTGCGCGCGCTGCTGTCGCATCCGGTGTACGACGCGCGCAATCCGAACCGCATCCGGTCGCTGGTCGGATCGTTCGCCCAGTCGAACCTGCCCGCATTCCACGCCGTGGACGGCGGCGGTTACGCGTTCGTCGCCGATCAGGTGCTGACGATCGACCGCAGCAATCCTCAGGTCGCCGCGCGGCTGGCCGCCGCGTTCAACCGCTGGCGCCGATTCGACTCGGCACGCGCCGCACTGCAGCGCGAAGCCCTCGAACGGATTGCCGCCGCGCCGGCGCTCTCGACCGACGTCGCCGAAATCGTCGCGCACAACCTGGCCGACTAGCCGCCACAAACCCGGCCGCAAGCAGCTACCAGTACGTCTCCACCGTATAGTGGCCGGGCTCGCGGCGGCGGTGGCGCTTCATGCCGCGCAATTCGAGCACCGCCTGCGTGTCGCGCACCATGTCGGGATTGCCGCAAAGCATCGCATGCGCGTTCTCCGCGGTCAGCGGCAGGCCGGTCCAGGCCTCGAGGCGTCCATCGCGGATCGCGTCCGGGATCCGGCCGGACAGCGCGCTGCGATGGCTCTCGCGACTGACGAACGGCGCGAATGCGAATCGGCCGGCGCGCGCCGTCCCGATCTCGGCAATCACATCCCGATACGAAAGATCCTGCGCGTAGCGGACCGCATGTACGAGCACGACACGCTCGAACTTTTCCCATGGGTCGGCGGTACGCAGGATCGACAGGAACGGGCCGATGCCGGTGCCGGTGGCAAGACACCACAGCACCGCGGCCGAAGGAACCTCGGGCATGCTGAAGAATCCGTTCGCACGCTCGAGCAGCCACAGGGAATCGCCGGGCACCAGTGCGGCGAGCCGCGGCGAAAGCGGACCCTCGGGCAATACGTTGAAATAGAATTCGTGCGGCGCTCGCTCGGGCGGATTGACGAACGAATACGGCCTGCCGAGCATCGGCTCCTTCGAGCCGGGCGGCGCGGGCAGAGCGAGGCGCGCGAACTGGCCGGCGACGAAAGTAAGGGCCGGTGCGTCGACCTGCAGCGAGAACAGCCGCTCGCTCCACTGTCGCTTGCCGCTCACCTTGCCTTCGATCCAGTGGCTCATTGCCAGCACACCCTCGCGGTAAGATGCGCATTATGCCAGCACCGAAGCACGCGCTTGTCACCGGGTCGCGAGTCTACCTGCGGCGTCCCCGCCCGCGCGACGCCGCGGCGTTCATTTCCGGCGCGCGGATTTCCGACCGTCTACATCGAGGATGGGTGCAGGCGCCAGCGACCAAGGCGAGTTTCGCCGCGTACCTGCGCCATTTCGCGGGGCCGAAGTCGCGCGACAAGGCGAGCGCATCGCACATAGGCGTCGTCGTCTGCAAGCTCGACGACGACGCACTGATCGGCGTGTTCAACTTCAGCGAGATCGTCCGCGGCGCATTCGAGAGCTGCTACCTCGGTTACTACGCGTTCGCGCCGCACGTCGGGCACGGCTACATGTCGGAAGGCCTGAATCTGGTTCTGGCGCTGGCGTTCACCAAACTCAAGCTGCATCGAATCGAAGCCAACGTGCAGCCGAACAACCGGCCGTCTGTGTCGCTGGTGCGGCGCGCGGGGTTCACGCGCGAAGGATTTTCGCGCCGGTACGTCAAGATCGCCGGACGCTGGCGCGACCACGAGCGTTGGGCGATGCTGGCCGAGGACTGGCGTCGCATGCGCCGGGCCGGTCGTTGATCGCGCGGGGCAAAACGGTCGCGGTCGCGCTCGCCGCGGTGCTCGAGTCGGTCGCGTGTGCGACAGCGCCCGATCGCCTGGAGGTGCCCAAGGTCGTCACCGGCGTCGACATCCCCGCCTATGGCGTCTACGAGGAATGCGTGCTCCTCGAAGCCGGCCAGCGCATCGGTTACCTGTTCAGGGCGGCGGCGCCGGTCGCATTCAACATCCATTTCCACGACGGCAAGGCGGTGATCGAGCCGGTCTCGGCGGCAGGCACGCAGGGCGAATCCGGCGAATTCAGCGCCGATCGCGATCAGACCTACTGCCTGATGTGGGAAGCCGGAGCCGCCGGAAGCCTGCTCGAGTACCGGGTCGAAAGGCTGCGGCGCTAAGCGGCGTCGCGCGATTTCTCTACGGCCGGCACGCTACAGCTCCTTGTAGCTGTAGCAGCGTCCGTTCTCGACTTCGCCCAATACCAATCTGTCGACGATCTTGGCCGCCACCACATCGGGCGGCACCAGCTGTCCCGAGGCGTGGAACTCGCGGAACATGTCGACGTTGGCGTATTTCTCGCGCGGCAGCGTGCGCATATACGCCTGCATGCCCGTGTCGATAATGCCCGGTCGCACGGAGATTGCGCGAAACGCCGGAGCAGCCTGGTCGGCGGCAATCTGCCGCGTCAGCATTTCCAGGCCCGCCTTGGCGATCGAATAAGGACCGCTGCCGCCCAGCGGACTCGCTGCCGCCCCCGACGAAATATTGACTACCAGCGATTGCGTCGACGCGTCGGCAAACGAGCGGCAAAACAGGTTGACCAGCGCGAGCGGCGCCACGAGGTTCACCGCCAGCGATTCTTCGATCGACGCAGGGTCGAGCGTGCCCAGCGCTCCTACCGGTCCCGCGACGGCAGCGTTGTTGATCAGGCAGACCGAGCGCGGGCGCGCCGCAGCGATCTCGCCGAACACCGGCGCCAGCGTGGATTCGAGCCCCGCCACTTGCCCAAGGTCGCACTGCACGAAGCGGTAGTGCTCGCCGCCCAAGCGCCCGGCGCTGGTACGGCCGACGCCGGTCACTGCGAATCCGCGCGCCAGCAGCGCCGCAGCCAGTGATTCGCCCAGGCCGCGCGATACGCCGGTGACGATAGCCGCTTTCATCGGGACCTCCGTGCAAACGCCGGGTTGTTCGAAGCCACCGGAAACGTCAGCGGTGCGTGCCCAGCGACAGCACTACGATGACTGCGATCACGATGGCGATGCCGAGCAGCGTGAGCTTTACCCAGCTCTTCGGATACTCGCCCTGGATCGTACCGGTGACGCCGTTCATGACCGCCTGGAAGCTTCGCGATCCGAAATTGTAGGTGAGCAGCCAGACCGGCGCGAGTATGTGCTTGAACGTCTGTCCCGAATAGGCGGCGCGAACGTCGAGATTGCGGTAAGTGTCGCCCGGAATCTGCGCGGCGCAGAGGCGCCGCAGCTCCTCGTCCATCGCCTCGCGCGCTGCCTTGGCGGCGCCCACCAGATCGATCTGGTAGCGTTCGACAACCCAGCCTGCGACGTACGCCGCATCGTAGGGCTTGAGCTCGCCGGTGGGAAATGGCTCGACGCCGCGCAGCAACCCGGGATGCACGCCGACCGAGGCGCAGACGAGGTCGTCGTCGAAAACGTGCTGCAAGCGCCCCGCCGCCGGTTCCCAGCGTATCTGGCGCACCTGGCGGGTCTGCGTACGGCCGCTGCCGTCGGTGTAGGTTTCGGTCGTGTAGTAGTAATGACCGGCTTCGGCGGTCCATGAAGCGTCCGCTCTAGCGTCGAACGTCCAGTACGGCAGATAAATGCCCTTGACCGTGTCGGTCAACGCCGCGCGCTTGAGTCTGTTCGGCGCAAGCCACAGCCTGCCGTACCAGGCCCGGATGCCGTCGCGCGCCTTGTCTTCGCCGACCGTGAAGGGGAGCACGCTCTCGGGGCGAAACGCATCCTTGACCTCCGCGTACGGAACGAGCGCCGCCGAGCCGCAGAATTCGCAGCGCTGCGCCTGCCGGCTCGCCTCCATCACCGATATCGCCTGACAGCTGCGACATTTGACGTAGCGCTTCTCGATTTGCCAGCCGCGCTTGTCGTCGCCGATGCCACGCAGCGCCGCGACCAGGTCGTGCTCGACGATCGCGCCCGTGTGGTCGATCGTCGCGGGAGATGTCGTTCCGCAGAACGGACAAACCAGCGCCTGTCGCGACGGATTCCAGACCGCTTCGGCACCGCAGGCCGGACAGGTGAACTTGAGCCGCGCGATCTCCGGCGGCGCATCAGCGGGAGCGCCGGAGGGCGAAGCGTCAGCCACTGGCGAATGGCCGGCTCACCGGCCAGCAGGGAACCTCGACGATCCGGAAGTGCGGCGTCAGCGGGATTTCGGCATCGTCGATGAACAGATAAACCGATCCCCGCGCGAGCAGCATCCAGGTCACTGGATCAGATACCCGATCACGCGCCACGCGCCGTCGGGCTCGTGCTCGAGCGTCAGCGTTTCGCGCGCATCCATTTTCTTTGCAAAAGTGGTGCGGAAAAGGACGATCGCGTAATCGCCGTCGGGCACGCCTGGAATGTTCTTGCGGAATTGCGTACCCAGCAGTGCGCGCTGCGAAAGCGCCCCCAGCGGCGGCCGCACTCCCTTGAGTGATTCCGCCCAGCGATCGGCGGTGATCGCATCGCGGAACCGCTTGCCGGCGGTATTCCAGCTCTGGATGGCATCGCCGCCGTCGGTGTGGGCCAGCCACGCTCGGGCCGCCTCCTGCACGACGCTCGCGCGCGGATCCTGTGCGGCCAGCGGCGCCGCATAAAAAAAGAAGGCCGCAGCAAGCGCCAACAACGCGCGCATGGCGCGCAAATCGCATCGGGTCGCCGCCACCAGAACCTCGCTCGTATTGAGAAGAATCAGGAATGCAGGAACTGATCGACCGCGGCGCGCGTGACGCGCCATTGCGTGCCGATCTGCTTGCCCTTCAGATCGCCCTTCTGGAGGCTGGACATCACGTCGGATTCGGCAACGCCGAGCAGCTGCGCGACTTGCGCCGGCGTCAGCAATTGCGGCTCCTGGCCGGCGGTCGCGGCCGGCGCGGCGACAGCCGGCGTCGTCTGCGGACCCATGATTCCACCCGACTGGTTCATCATCTGCTGCGCCATCGCCATGCCAACCGCCATCTCCGCCGCCATGCCTCCCGGACCGCCATTGCCCTTCTCGAGCCCCTGCGCCATCTGGAACTTGACATAGTCGTTCAAGCTGCCGACCGCGGCCATGCTCGACCGCTTGTCGATCGCCTGCTCGACCTCTGGCGGCACCGACACGTTCTCGACGACGAAGCTGGTGATCTCGAGGCCGTACTTGGCGGTCGTCTGCGGATTGATCAACGGCAGTAACGCGTTGCCGAGCTCGCCGTAGCGCGACGCGACGTCGAGCGCGGGAATTTTCGACTGCGCCAGCGCTTCGGAAAAGACGCTGACGATGCGCGAGCGCATCGTGTCGCTGAACTCGTCGAGTCGAAAATGATCGTCGGTACCCGCGACTTCCTTCAGGAACAGCTTGGGATCGGTAATGTGAAAGTCGTAGATGCCGAACGCGCGCAACCGAACGATGCCGAAATCCTGGTCGCGCATCATCACCGGATTGGCAGTGCCCCATTTATTGCCGGTGAAAAGGCGGGTGACGACATAGTAGACGTCGGCCTTGAACGGCGACTCGAACCCGTACTTCCATCCTTTCAAATCGCTGAGCACGGGAATGTTGTCGGTGGTCAACGCATACTTGCCCGGCCCGAAGGTATCGCCGAACTGGCCCAGATAGATGAACTGCGCGACCTGCGATTCGCGGACGATCAGCTGGGCGCCGCGCTTGATTTCCTTGTCCTCATCCGGAAAACGATACGACAGCGTGTCGCGAGAGTCGTCGCTCCATTCGATGATGTCGATGAACTGTTTCTTGATGAAATCCATCAGCGCCATGCTGCCCCCTCCCTACGCCTGTCGTCGCCGCTACGGCTTGGCCGCCGGCTGTTTCGTAGTCGCCGCCTCTGCCTGCTTCAGCTCGTTCTCGAGCTGGTCCAGCGGTATCGCGCCCGGCACCATCGATCCGTCGGCGAACACGAGCGTCGGTGTCGCGCCGATGCGGTACTTCTGGCCGAGCTGCGCGGTTTTCGCCAACGGCGTCGCGCAATCGCCCTTGTTGTTCGGCAACTTGCCCGACGCGAACCATTCGTCCCACGCCTTCGACCGGTCCGGCGCGCACCAGATCAGCGCCGATTTTCGCGCCGCGTCGGGGTGCAGCTGGGCGATCGGAAACAGGAACGTGTAGATAGTCACGTTGTCGAGGGTCTTCATCTCGCTTTCCAATCGCTTGCAGTACGGGCAATCGGCGTCTGAGAAGATCGCCAGCTTGCGCGCGCCATTGCCCTTGACCTTCTTGATCGCGAGATCCAGCGGCAGCTGGTCCCACGCCACGCGGTTCAACTGGCGCAGCCGCGCATCGGTCAGATTCTGCTTGGTGTCGGCGTCGAAGATCGCGCCGACGACCACGTAGCTTACCTTCGCATCGGTATAGATCATCCGATCGTCGAACTGCGCTTCGTACAGTCCGAAGTACGGCGAGCGTGCGACATTGGTGACCGCGGCGCCGGGAAACTTGGCCTCGATCAGTTGCTTGACGGCGGCGAGCTCGGGTGCGGTGGCGTCGACGCGCGCAGCATCCTGCGTCTGTGCGGGCGCGGAAGGCGCACCCAGCAGCGCGCAGGCCGCGATTGCGACCAGGAACCTGAAATCTGACATTGCGTACTCCTTTGGCCGGTCAGTTTACCGTAGCGCGGGCTGCGCCAGCAGCCTCTTCACCAAGCCGACCGCGCCGACGGCGCGCATCCCGCGGTTGCGCAGCACGCGCAGCCACGAAGCGCGCACGTCGAACAGCCGGAACAGTCCGTCGGTAACCAGCTGCATCGCAAGCACCGGGCCGGCCCGGCGGCGGGCGTAGCGCTCGAGCAGAATCGCGGCGCCGGTGTCGGTGACCGGGCCGCGCGAGCCGAGTACCGCGGCGAGCGCTGCGGCGTCGCCGAAGCCGAGATTGACCCCCTGGCCGGCGAGCGGGTGCACGCCGTGAGCGGCATCGCCGACCAGCGCAAGCCTCTCGCCGACGACTGCGGGCAGTTTCAGGAACGAAAGCTCGAACGCCGCCGCCGGCGTGATCGCGCTCAGCGCGCCCAACTCGTGGCCCCCTGCGTCGGCAACGCGCGCGGCGAGTCCCGCCGCATCCAGCGCCAAGAGCTCGGCGGCGAGCTCCGATGGCGCCGACCAGACGATCGAGATGCGCCTGCCCGGCAGCGGCAGCCACGCCAGCACGCTGCCGTCGCGAAGAAACCATTGCAACGCGCGGCCGCGATGCGCGCGCTCGGTGTCGAAGTTGGCGACGACGCCGGACTGGCCATAGGCGCGCGGGACGCCGCGGATGCCGGCCGCTTCGCGCGTCCACGAGCGAACGCCGTCGGCGCCGACGATCAGCCGCCCCGATATCGTTCGTCCGTCGTCCAGACGCAACTCTGCGGCGCCGGCGCGCCAGACGAGCGACACCGGCGAACAGGGCGCGACGATCTCTAGTCCCGGCATGCCGCGCGCCGCCTGGACCAGTGCGGCATTGAGTGCCCGATTCTCGACGATCCACGCCAGCGCTCGCTCGCCCAGCTCATAGGCGGAGAACTCGATGCGTCCGCCGGCGTCTCCGCGCACGTCCATCGCTTCGATCGACGCGATTCGATCGACCGTAAGCAGCTGCCAGGCGCCAATGCTGTGCAGGAAGCACGCGCTGCCCGGGCTGATCGCGTAAACCCGCTGGTCCCACCCGTCGCCGTCTGCATCGAGCGACGCGGCCGACGCGGCAACGCTGCCGCGATCGGCGATCGTGACGCTCAAGCCAGCACGCGTCAGCGCCGCAGCAAGCGCAAGGCCGACCAGGCCTGCGCCGACGATGATGACGTCGCGCGTGCCGGTGTCCGCGCTCATCCGAGCACCTCGATCACGTGATTCTGATTGGTGTAGATGCAGATGTCGCCGGCGATCGTCAGCGCCTGCTTGACGATGTCGTCGGCAGGAAGCTCGGTGTGCTCGAGCAGCGCGCGGGCGGCGGCTTGAGCATAGGCGCCGCCCGAGCCGATCGCGACAATGCCATACTCGGGCTCGAGCACGTCGCCGGTGCCGGTGATCACCAGCGAGGATGTCGCGTCGGCGACCGCCAGCATCGCCTCCAGCCGGCGCAGGATGCGGTCGGAGCGCCAGTCCTTCGCCAGCTCGACGGCAGCGCGTTGCAGCTGTCCCTGGTGCTTGTCGAGCTTGGCTTCGAAGCGCTCGAACAAGGTGAACGCGTCGGCCGTCGCCCCTGCGAAGCCGGCGAGCACGCGATCGTTGTAGATGCGGCGAACCTTGCGTGCGGTCGCCTTGATGACCACGTTCCCCAGCGTAACCTGGCCGTCGCCGCCCAGCGCGACCTTTGCGCCGCGGCGCACGGAAAGTATGGTCGTGCCGTGAAATAGATCCATGGTCTGACGAGAGCGGAGTCGGAACCCGTCGCGTCGGCGCCGGTGCGCGCAGAAGAACGCAGCCGGCGCGGCGTGACGCTCCGAGAACCGCTGTCTACGTCGCTTTCTTGATGAAGTGCCGCGGCGAGATGCCGATCAGAAGCAGCAGCGCGCGAATGATCGGCGACGCCCCGATGATCTGGATCGACTTGCGCTGCGCCTCGGCGCGGCTGATGGCGTTGAAAATCGCTCCCGCGCAGACGAAATCGATACGCTCGATTCCGCCCATGTCGATCGGTATCGCATGTCGCCCTTCGCCGAACATCGCGAGCTTGGCGAGCTGCGGGTCCGATGAGCCCAGCAGCGTACCCTGCCAGACGAGCATTTCCGGATTGTCGGGCGCCGCGTCAGCAGGCGCGAGGGAATCGGCAGGAGTTCCCACTGGCGCCGACGATGGCGGCGGCTCCCAGGACGGCGGCGATACTTCGAACGCTACGGCGAATTCGACGGCGCGATCCTCGAACACCTTGTGGTCGTTCTGCCATTGCAGCAATTCGAGCAATAGAATCCAGTAACCTTCGCCTGCGGCGCGGCCTTGCTCGACCGTATGCTCGAGCGCGTTCCGTATCTTCTCCGGATGTTGCAGCGCCAGCGGATAACGCCGCCTGCGCAGCTGCGCCAGCGCATCGGCCAGAAGCTTGGCCCCTGCGTTGTCGGCGCCCGTCAGCGCGCCCAGATCGAGGCGGACCTGCGCCTGCTTTTGTGACGCCGCGAGCAGGTTCGCGATCTGCGGCGCATGCCCTGCGTTGAGCTTGCCGGTCAGTCCCACGTAGCCGGCGGCCACCGGACGCGCGCCCTGGCGCGTCTGCATGCCGAGCTCTTCGCGCGACGGCGCCGAGCGCTCGAAAGCGACGACATATTGCAGCGACAAGCGGTCGTACTCGGCGTGGTCGCCCAGGCGCTGCAGCAAATCGAACAATGCGAGCCAGGCAAGCGGTGAAGTCTTGGCGTCGGCGTCGTTGGCGATGCCATCCTCGAGCACCAGGCGGGCATGGGCGGCGTTTCCATTGGCGTACAGCAGCGCCGCATTCTCGAGCACAGCGCACAGACCCGGATTGGCCTCGGCGACCTGGATCTTCTGGTTGAGCCCCGGAGTCCACTCGATCAGGCTCGGCGGACCGGTGACGGTGATCTCGCGCTCGTTGTTGGCAGCCTCGGACGGGCGCGGTTCGCCGCGCGTCAGCACGGTCGGCCGAACCTTCCCCTTCATCGTCGCCGCCAGCTCCCGCGCCGAGCCGGACGGGGAGCGAGCGTCGGAGCGCGCCCCCGCGTCGGGACGCACCCCCGCGTCCGGGCGTGCGCCCGCGTCGGGCTGCGGCTTCGCGTCGGGGGCTTTGCCCTTGCCCGGGGATTTCGGAAACAGGTTGAACGCCATTGCAGTCCGGGTCGTGCGCACGGGGCCGAAAGGCCCCGATTATGGGCCGATCGCTACCCGCCAACAAGCGGGCGACACGGGGCAAAGGCGTGTGGGGCGCCGGCGGCTCAGCGCGCCATCGCGGGTTGCGCTCCCTTGGCGGCGCCGACGTTGGCCAGATTGTCCGAGGCGAATTGCCAATTGAGCAATTTGTCGATTACCGCGTTGACATGATCGGGACGTCGATTCTGATAGTCGAGATAATAAGCGTGCTCCCAGACGTCGATGGTCAGCAGCGGCGTCTGCCCCTTGGTGAACGGGACTTCGGCGTTGCCGGTCTTGACCACCTTGAGCGAATCGTTCTCGACGACCAGCCAGGCCCAGCCGCTGCCGAATTGTGAGACGGCTGCCTCGGCGAAAGCCTTCTTGAAATCGTCGTAACTGCCGAAGGCCGCATCGATCCGGGCCGCCATCGCGCCTTGCGGCTTGCCGCCGCCTTTAGGCTTCATGCATTGCCAGTAGAACGTATGGTTCCAGTTCTGCGCGGCGTTGTTGAATATCGCCGTCGAGCTCGACTTGCCGGCGGTTGCCGCGATGATCGATTCGAGCGGCTGTCCCTCGAATTCAGTGCCCGCGATCAGCTTGTTCAGCGTCTCGACATAAGTCTTGTGATGCTTGCCGTGGTGAAAGCCGAGAGTCTGCGACGAAATTACCGGTGCCAGCGCGTCTTCGGCATACGGCAACGGCGGAAGCGTAAAAGGTCGTGCCATGGGAGCCCCTTTCGATTGTTGGGTGGACGGAGCGAGGCAATGGCGCCCCGGCCCTCCCATCGCCGGCCGCCGGCTGCCCGGATCAGATGGCCTGATCCGCTGCTGCTTGCTACAATCGAGACGACAGCTTCGATGCGCTAAAGTTTCCGCACCGGCCGGATTGCCACCTCAAGATCACGATCAGGCGGGCTGGCCATAATCCTGGGAGGAACGATGAAAAATCCGCTCGACTCGCTGTGGGGCACAATCATCTGCGGGCTGGTCCTGACCGCAATCCTGTATTACGTCGTCAAAAGCATTCCACTCTGAGGCCGCCATGGACTACGTTCCCGCACTCGCAAGATGGCTGCACTTGATGGCCGGCGTCATGTGGATCGGCCTGCTGTACTACTTCAACTTCGTCCAGGTGGCGGCGCTGAAGGCGGCGACCGCGGACGGCACCAACGCCGGCATCACCAAGCACGTCGCGCCGCGGGCGCTGCTGTTTTTCCGCTGGTCGGCCCTCGTGACCTGGCTGGCCGGCGCCGCGCTGCTCGGCAATCAATTCGTCAATGCGTTCACGCTGAGCCACGGAATGGCCGGCATCGGCGTCGGCGCCTGGCTGGGCACGATCATGCTGTTCAACGTGTGGGCGCTGATCTGGCCCAATCAGCAGAAGATTCTCGGCCTGAAGCCTGCGACCGACGAGGAAAAGGGCAAGGCTCGCCGCGTGGCTTTCCTGGCGTCGCGCACCAACGTGGCGCTATCGATCCCGCTGCTGTTCTTTATGGCGGGAGGGTGGTCGCACCGCGCGATTTTCGGTTTGTAGAATTTACCGGCCGCGGCAGAATCTGCGGCCGGACCTTCCCTCCGCGGCGGCTGCCGGCGCACAGCCCGCTGCCGCCGGCGCAATGCCCAAGCTCAATCGCCGTAGAGCTTTTGCACGCGCTCGCGGCGCTCCTGTGCCTCGAGCGACAGGGTCGCCGTCGGCCGGGCTAGAAGGCGGGGGATGCCGATCGGCTCGCCGGTCTCCTCGCAATAGCCGTAGGTGCCGTCGTCGATCATCTTCAGCGACTTCTCTATCTTCTTGAGCAACTTGCGCTCCCGGTCCCGGGTGCGCAACTCCAGCGTGTATTCCTCCTCGAGCGTCGCGCGATCCGACGGGTCGGTCGTCACCTCGTTCTCGCGCAGGTGCTGGCCGGTGTCATCGGCATTATTCAGCAGTTGCGCGCGGAGCTCGAGCAGCCGCTGGCGGAAGAACGCCAGCTGCTCCTCGCTCATGTATTCCTTGTCGCTCGCCTTGAGGAGATCTGGCTCGGTCAGCACCCTGACCTTTTTCGCTACGCTTTTTGTTGCCACGTTTCCACCTTCCCCGCCATGTGCTCGACGCCATCGCTTCGCGCGATGAGCTCGCAAAGACTCGACTGCGTACCCATCCCGACGCTGCCACCGGCAAACCTGCCGGAGCCCAGGCCCCGCGCGCAGCACGGGGATGCGTCAAACTCCGATGGACCACCGCAATAAACCGCGCATTATATCGCGAACCGGCCGCTGCAAGCCAAGGTGAATGAGGTCGGTTCGGCGGCCCGGGCGGCTAACGGGCAGCCCGTATAATGCATGCAAAAACAATGCCTGACATGCTGACGATCACCCGTCCCGACGACTGGCACCTCCACCTGCGCGATGGCGCGCTGATGCGCTCGATCGTCGGCGCAACGGCCCGCGTATTCGGTCGCGCGGTGCTGATGCCGAACCTTGATCCTCCGGTCACTACCGTCGCCGCCGCAGCCTCCTATCGCGACAGAGTCGTCGCGGCGCTGCCGCCGGACTCGCGTTTCAAACCGCTTTTGACGCTGTACCTGACCGACGACACCCGTCCGGCCGAGATCGAGCGCGCTCGCGCTGCCGGGTTCGTCATCGGCGTCAAATACTATCCGGCCGGCGCGACGACCAATTCGGCATCCGGGGTCACCGACCTCGCGCGCGTCTATCCGGCGCTTGCCGCGATGGAAAAGTGCGGACTTCCGCTGCTCGTGCACGGTGAAGTCACCGACCCGGACATCGACGTGTTCGATCGCGAACGAGTCTATGTCGAAAGGGTGCTCGACCGCATCGTGCGCGACTTTCCTGCTTTGAGGCTGGTCGTCGAGCACATCACGACGCGCGAGGCAGCTCAGTTCGTCGCCGCCGCGCCGGCGCATGTCGGCGCCACCATCACGCCGCAGCATTTGTTATGGTCGCGCAACGCGCTATTCGCCGGCGGCTTGCGACCGCACGCCTACTGTCTGCCGGTGCTGAAGCGCGAAACTCATCGCCGCGCGTTGGTCGACGCGGCGACCGGCGGCAACGCCAAATATTTTCTCGGCACCGATTCGGCGCCGCACGCAAGGCATGCCAAGGAGAGCGGATGCGGCTGTGCCGGATGCTTTTCGGCGCCGCTGGCGATCGAGCTCTATGCCGAAGTATTCGATGCCGCCGGAAAGCTCGACAGGCTCGAGGGCTTCGCCAGCTTCCACGGGGCGGATTTCTACGGCCTGCCGCGCAACGCCGGCACGATCAGGCTCGAGCGCGCGCCGTGGACGGTCCCGGCAAGCTACCCGTTCGGCGGCGACACGGTCGTGCCGATCTTCGCCGGAGAGACGCTACGCTGGCGCGTCGCCGACTAAGGTTTCAGCGTGCTAGACTGAGCGCCGAAGTCGGCCAGACCGTCGCTGTCCGCTCAAGGCGCAAGCCCGAAGCTGGCAGAGGAAAGTCCGGGCTCCGCAGAGCAGGATGCTGGGTAACGCCCAGACGCTATAAGTCGTTCGCGAGAGCGGCGATGAAGGCGAGGAACAGGGCCACAGAGACGAGTCGCCCCCGGTTCGGGTCAAACTGTGCCGGGAGCGGGTGAAACGCGGCAACCTCCATCCGGAGCAACACCAAGTAAGCGGACGACGACGCTGCTCGCCGAGTCCGCGGGTAGGTGGCTCGAGCGCCGCGGTAACGCGGCGCCTAGATGAATGACGGCCATAGGACGCGCCCCGGCGCGTCCCGTAACAGAACCCGGCTTATCGGCCGACTTCGACTTTATTGCGCAGCACCTCTGACGCCCCGCCTTTCGCGGGGCGTCTCCTTTTGACACTCCCGATCGTCGATTCAGCCGTGACGCCGCCGGCGCAAGTCGCGCAGGATTTCGCGTGCGCAGTTGTGCCCGGGCACGCCGGTCACGCCTCCTCCGGGATGAGTACCCGCCCCGCACATGTACAGACCTTTCAGCGGCCCGCGATAGTGGCCGTTGCCGAGTACCGGGCGGGCGGAAAACAGCTGGTCGAGCGAGAGCGCGCCGTGAAAGATGTCGCCCCCGATCAAGCCGAACTCGCGCTCGAGATCGAGCGGCGACAGCACACGGCGGCCGATCACCGCCGCGGCGAAGTTCGGGGCGTGGCGATTTACGGTCGCGATCATCAGGTCCGCGACCTCTTCCCTCACGGCGTCCCACGAGCGGCCATCCGGCAACAGCGGATTGGCGTGCTGGCAGAAGAGGCTCGCGACGTGCTTGCCCGGCGGCGCGAGCGTGCGATCGACCAGCGACGGTATCAGCAGCTCGACGATCGGCTCTCGCGACCAGCCGTGCTGGCGCGCGTCGAAATAGGCGCGCTCCATGTAGGCGAGCGACGGCGCGATGATGATGCCCGAGCGCAGGTGCTCGCCGTCGCCTGGCAGGCAGGCGAAGTCGGGAACGGCGTCGAGCGCAACGTTGATGCGAAACGTCGCGGAAGCGCAGCGGTAATTCTCGATCCGCTGCCTGAAGTCGCCGTCGAGCGCGGCGGCATCGATCAGCTGGAGGTACAGGAGCTTGGGATTGACGTTGGCGACGACTCGCGGCGCGGCGATCTCGCTGCCATCGCCCAGCACGATGCCGATCGCGCTGCCGTCCCTGGTCAGCACGCGCGCGACAGCCTCGTCGGTGAAGATTTCGACGCCGCGCCCGAGCGCTTCGCGCGCCATCGCCTGCGTGATCGCGCCCATGCCGCCCAGCGCATGTCCCCACTGACCGCGCTTGCCGTTGACCTCGCCGAAGACGTGGTGCAGTAGCACGTACGCCGAGCCCGGCGTATACGGGCTCGCGAAATTGCCGACCACGGCATCGAAGCCCAGCGCTGCCTTGATCGGGTCGGACTCGAACCAGCGGTCGAGAATGTCGCCCGCGCTCTTGGTGAACAGGTCGAGGATGTCGCGGCGCTGAGCCATCGGCAGGCGCTTGAGTTTGCCGCCGACCTTCCATGCCTGGAACAGCTCATGCACCCCGCCTCCGACGTTCGGGGGCGTTTCCAATAGCAGTGCGCGCAGCACATCGGCGACGCGCTCGAGCATCGCGTAGTACGCCGGCAGCGCTGCCGCATCCTTGGCCGAAGATCGCGCCACTTCGGCCTGCGTCCCGCCGCGCCCGTCCGCAGAAACGCTACTGACCTTCAGGTATGCGCCGCCCGGCAGCGGCAGAAAGTTCGCCATCGGCCGCTCGACGATCTTCAGTCCGTGCTCCTTCAGGCACA
>DATBBM010000022.1:0-20918 GCA_036270955.1 Casimicrobiaceae bacterium
GGCTTTTCCGAAGCGGCGCTGCTGCCGCAGTGACCCGTACAAATCCAACGACAACCATCGGAAATCGAGCATGAGCGCAATCGTCGACGTCATCGCCAGCGAGATCCTGGATTCGCGTGGCAATCCCACGATCGAAGCGGACGTGGTTCTCGAATCGGGCATCAGCGGCCGCGCGGCGGTCCCTTCGGGCGCGTCGACCGGGTCGAAGGAAGCGATCGAGCTGCGCGACGGCGACGCCGCGCGCTACGGCGGCAAGGGCGTGCAGAAGGCGGTCGAGCACGTCAATACCGAAATCTGCGAAGCGATCATCGGGCTCGATGCCTCCGAGCAGGCGTTCATCGATCGCACGATGATCGACCTCGACGGCACCGACAACAAGGCGAGACTCGGCGCCAACGCGATACTCGCCGTCTCCTGCGCTGTCGCCAAGGCGGCGGCCGAGGAATCGACGCTGCCGCTGTACCGTTATCTGGGCGGCGCCGGCGAGATGGCTCTGCCGGTGCCGCTGATGAATGTGATCAACGGCGGCGCGCACGCCAATAACAGCGTCGACATGCAGGAATTCATGCTGGTGCCGCTCGGTGCCCCGACGTTTCGCGAGGCGCTGCGCTACGGCGCCGAGGTCTTCCATGCGCTGAAGAAGCTGATCGACGCCAAAGGCATGGCCACGACGGTCGGCGACGAGGGCGGATTCGCACCGAACCTGCCGTCGAACGAGGCGGCGGTGCAGCTGCTGCTCGAGGCGATCGACAAGGCCGGCTATACCCCCGGCACCGACATCGCACTGGCGCTCGACTGCGCCGCATCCGAATACTACAAGGACGGGATGTACGAGCTCGAATCGGAGGGCGCGAAGCTGACCCGCTCGCAGATGGTCGATTATCTGGCGGCCTGGGTCGACAAGTATCCGATCATCTCGATCGAGGACGGCATGTCCGAGCACGACTGGGACGGTTGGAAGCTGTTGACCGATCGGCTGGGGAAGAAAGTGCAGATCGTCGGCGACGATCTGTTCGTGACCAGCACCAAGATTCTGAAGCAGGGCATCGCCCGGGGTGTCGCCAATTCAATCCTGGTCAAGATCAACCAGATCGGAACGCTGACCGAGACCTTCGCCGCGATAAGCATGGCGATGCGTGCAGGCTATACGGCGATCGTCTCGCATCGCTCAGGCGAGACCGAGGACAGCCTGATCGCGGACATCGCCGTCGGCAGCAATGCCGGGCAGATCAAGACCGGATCGCTGTCGCGCTCCGATCGCGTCGCCAAATACAACCAGCTGCTGCGCATCGAGGAAGACCTGGGCGACGTCGCCACTTATCCGGGTCGTGCCGCGTTCTATCAGCTCAAGTAAAGCCTCCGCTTGCGCCTGCTTGGACTCGTCTTCGCACTGCTGATCCTGGCCCTCCAGTACCCGCTGTGGCTGGGCAAGGGCGGATGGCTGCGCGTGCGCGAACTCAACGCCCAAGTCGAAGCGCAGAAGGATGTCAATGCCGGTTTGAAGGCGCGCAATGCCGCGCTGGACGCCGAGGTGCGCGATTTGAAGCAAGGCACCGAGGCGATCGAGGAGCGGGCGCGCTCGGAGCTCGGCATGATCCGCCAGGACGAGATCTTCTTTCAGCTCCCGGCCGCGACGCCGCCGGGGCCTGCCGGGGCGTCCGCGCCCCCGCAGCCGCGCTAGGGCGCGCGCGACTTCCGGAGCGCCGTGTGCGAGCGTGGCGGCGGTTGCCGATGATTTGCTGTCGTTGTCCCCCTCATTTATGCCGCGTATCAGCTCATCCGACAATCCGCGCCTGAAGGAAGCGGCGCGCCTGATCGCCTCGTCGCGCGAGCGGCGTAAGTCCGGGCGCTGCGTGCTCGAAGGCGAGCATCTGGTCGATGTCTACTGCCGCCGCTACGGCGCACCCGAATCGCTGCTGGTGGCCGAGTCTGCCGTCGAATGGCCGACGGTGCGTGCGCTGCTCTCGAGGGTCCCGCCCGCCCGCACGCTGATCGTCGCCGAATCCGCGTGGGCGGAGCTCGCGCAGCTGCCGGCCGCGGTCGGCGTGCTGGCGGTGGTGGCCGCGCCGGTGCCGGGTATCGAGCGCGCGGCGGACTTCTGCCTGCTACTCGACGGCGTGCAGGACCCGGGCAACGTCGGCTCGATGCTGCGCAGTGCGGCGGCGGCCGGCGTGGCTCAGGTGTTCATGTCCCCGCATTGCGCGTTTGCCTGGTCGCCCAAGGTGTTGCGGGCGGGTCAGGGGGCGCATTTTCACCTCGCGATATTCGAAGGCATCGACCTCGGCGGATGGGCGCGCGCGTATCGGGGCAAGGTCGTCGCGATGGTGGCGGCGGAGGGGACTTCGCTATACGAGGCCGACCTCAGCGGGCCGGTGGCGATCGCGATCGGCAACGAAGGCGCGGGACTCTCGGATGATCTCGTCGCCGCGGCGCGACTGCGGGTCACGATTCCGATGCCGGGAGGATTCGAATCGCTGAACGCCGCGGCTGCGGCGGCGATCTCGCTGTACGAATGCGTAAGGCAACGATCGCGCCGCGCGTGACTCGACCGGCAGGAGGGGCGCCGGCGACCGCCGGGTCTGTTATATCGGTGGCAGGAAGACCGCCGAGAAAGTCGCATCTTCACGGCACCCGGCATTGTTCGGCGCGGTGATGCGCGCTTCGATGCCGAAATTCGTCGCCTTGATTTCATCGACCGCGGCGGTCGTCGACAGTCCATCCGAGCACGTGTAGCTGGCACTCGGAATCCGGAAAAGCTGGCCGTGCTGCTCGACGGTACCCGACAAAGTGCAGCTCAAGCCGCTGTCGCTGTACGCGAAGCTGAAAGTCAGCGTGCTGGCCGTCGGTTGCGCGACACCCAGGCGGAACCGGTCGGTGTAGGCGAAGCCGTTGTTGCAATTCGAATAGCTGCCGGCCTGCGTGCCGCTATATGATCCGCCGAGTGGAATCGACGTCAGCGCCTGGCGCTGGATCGCCTTGACCACGGTCACCCCACCGGTGAACGAATAGGTGAGATTGGCCGTGTACGCACTGGTCGGAGCGAATGACGCGGTGCCGACCTGCGCGCTGCCTGCGCCGTCGGCCGGATTCCACGGTGCGCCGAAATAGGTGCCTGTGGTTGCGTATAACTGGCCATTGAAGTTGCCGTTGGCGTCCTGGGTCAAGCCCGCGACATACCAGGTCGGCTTGTTGTCGGGGCCGTAGATGAAGAACGTCAGAAACAGGAATGCGTCGCTCTGAACCGCATTGACGCCCCAGCCTCCGCCCGCAGTCGATTGCTCTGACGGATTGAACCAGATGTCGGTGTAATCGGTGGCGAGCGCACGGAACGCCGCTGCAAGAAGCAGGACCGCCAGGCAGATACGTCGCATCGTCACTCTCCCGCCAAGAGAAAAGGATAGTCTAGCAGCGGGGCGCGAAGCGTGATGTAACCGAAAGTAACAGCGCGTCGATCGCATCGCGCGCAGGAAGCGCCGGCTGGGCACCGTGCTTCGTGCACGCGAGCGAGCCCGCCGCGGTCGCGACGGAGAGTGCCTTCGAACGATCGTCGCCGGCGTCGAGGGCGGCGGCGAATGCGCCGACGAATGCGTCGCCGGCGCCGGTCGTGTCGATGACATCCACCGTCGGCGCCGCGACGCGAATCGGTTCAGGACCGCGGACACTGATCGCGCCGGCCGCACCCGTGGTGACGATGACCTCGAGACCGTCGACGCCCGCGGCGGCGGCCGCGGCGAACCCACCGGCTTCCGCCGGCCAGCCGAAGAGCGGACCCAAAGACGCCGCTTCGCTCTCGTTGACGATCAGCGTGGCTATCATCGCCAATAGCTCGCGTGCCAGAGGTCGCGCCGGTGCGGCGTTCAGCACGATGCGCATGCCAGCTCGCGTCGCGCGGGCGATCAGCGCGGCGTTGGCCGACGCCGGGACCTCTTGTTGCAGGAGCAGCACGGCGCCCGGCGTGAGAGCGGCGTCGGGCACGGCTCCCGGGTCGGCTTTTTCATTCGCTCCGGGCACGACGACGATCGCATTTTGACCTGCATCGTCGACAAGTATGGTCGCGCAGCCGGTCGTTGCATCGACGGCACGGACACCGGCCACATCGACCTTCCCGGCCCGCAGCAGTGCAAGCGCACTGTCGGCCGCGGCGTCGCGTCCCACTGCGCCGTACATCCGCACGACGGAACCGGCCCGCGCCGCCGCGAGCGCCTGGTTGGCGCCCTTGCCGCCGGGGTAACTGTCAAAGCCGCTGCCGATCAGGGTTTCGCCCGGCGACGGCAACCGCGGTACGCGTGTGACCAGGTCGAGGTTGATCGAGCCGAAGACGACGACCATGCCTAACCGGCCGGCGGATATGCGTTGACCACGCCTTTGACCAGAAGGATGTTGCCGTAGGGGCGCAAATCGCCGGTGCGCACGACCGCATAGGCGTTGCGGGCCCGGGCATAGAAGGCTTCGCGTTCGAGCTTGCCGAGGTCGATCGCCGCGTGTCCGTGCCTGGCGAAAATCCCGCCGAATTCCCTTACCGGCGGCGGTATCGCCGCCGCGTCACCGACGACCTGCATCGTCAGGGCGGCGGGCCGAAGGAATGTGTCGAGAGGGAATACGGTGAGGATGGCGTCGAGCGCCTCCGGTGCCGATGCGCCGCTGGCCTCGATCAACCGCCTGGCGATGCTCGCCGCCGGAAAGTTGGCATCCGCGATCACCAGCTCGTCGCCGTGGCCCATCGACGCCAGTGCATGGAGCAGGCCGGCGTGCAGCAGCGGATGGATACCTATGAGCATCCGATCAACCCTTGATGCCGCCGTGTGTGAGTCCGACGACGATCTCCTTCTGGATAACGATCGTGAGCAGCAGCACCGGCAACGTGACGACGATCGCCGCCG
Organism: Casimicrobiaceae bacterium; assembly: GCA_036270955.1. Lineage (GTDB taxonomy): Bacteria > Pseudomonadota > Gammaproteobacteria > Burkholderiales > Casimicrobiaceae > PALSA-1003. The sequence goes on from DATBBM010000022.1 coordinate 4,881, forward strand.
CGGCCAGCGGTCCCCACGCCAGCTGCTCGAAGGTCAGCACGTTGTACACGGCGGCGGGCAGCGTTCGGGTCGCGCGCCCCGCCAGCACCGCCCCGAAGACGAAGTTGTTCCAGGAAAATATGAACGCGAGGATGGTCGCGACGACGATTCCCGGGCGTGCGAGCGGAAGCGCGACATAGCGGAACGTCGTCCATACGCTGCCACCGTCGATCAGCGCGGCCTCCTCCAGCTCGCGCGGCAGCGTCTCGAAATGCCCGGCCATCACGTAGACGATAATAGGCACGGTGATCACCAGGTGCGTGATGACCAGCGCCGTGCGCGTATTGTTGAGGCCGAGCAGCTGAAACACGGTGAACAGCGGAATCAGGTAGGAGAGAGCCGGGGTCATGCGGGCGATCAGGATCAGCACGGTCAGCTTGTGCGCTTGCGTGCGCGCAATGCCGTAGCCGGCCGGCACGCCGATGGCCAGCGCGACCAGGGTCGCGAGCCCCGACACGACGATGCTGTTCCAGAAATAGAGCCCCATCGAATTTTCGGCGAAGACCTGGACGAAATTGCGGAAGGTCAGCTGGCTCGGGATGAACACCGGCGGGTAGGCGAGGTTATCGATCTCGTTTTTGAGCGACAGGGACAGCATCCACAAGAAGACCATGATTGCCGGCGAGACGATGACCAGCACTGAAAATCCAAACCCGATCCTGCGCAGCTTTCTGCGCCAGCGCACGCTTCTTGCGCCGGGCGCCTGCATTGGACGTCCGGCGGCTACGTCCATTTGGCCTTCTCCCTCACGTGCAGCAGCAACAGCGCGAGCGCCAGGATGATGACGAAGAACACGACGACTACCGCCGAGGCGTTGCCGACGTTGTAGAAGGCGAAGGCCTGCAGATACAGGTACAGATTGATCGTTTCGGATGCAGTACCCGGCCCGCCCTGGCTGATCACATAAATCGTGTCGAACGCTTTCAGCGCGTCGATCGTGCGGATCACCGCGGCGACGATCAGAAACGGTGCGAGCAACGGCAGAGTGATGTAGCGGAACAGCTGCCATTCGGTGGCGCCGTCCAGGCGGGCGCTTTCGTACGGCTCGGTCGGGAGTGCGGCAAGTCCGCCGAGCACGATCAGCATGATCAGCGGCGTCCAGTGCCATATCTCGACCAGCACAAGGCTAGGAATCACCCAGGTCGGGGAGTAAACCCAGAGCGAAGGCGGCAAGCCCACTAGGCTGAGCAGGTAGTTGAGCACCCCCTGTTGCGGATGGAACATCATCGTCCACACCAGCGCCACCGCAACCGGCGTGGCCATCATCGGCATCGTGAATATCGAGCGCAGCATTCCGCGCAACGGGAACTCGCGATGGAAGATCAGCGCGGCGATCGTACCCAAGATCAGCGGGAAGATCACCGCCAGCAGCGTGAAATAGAACGTGTGAAGGATCGACTCGACAAAGCGCTTGTTGGTCGCGAGCTGCGTGTAGTTGTCGAGCCCGACGAAATGCGCGACCGAGCCGATCTTCCAGTCGAACGCACTCATCCAGACGGTGAACGCCCAGGGAAAGATGATGACCGCGCCGACGACCAGCAGCGCCGGCGCGACGAACATCAGATAGCTCCGCCGGCGCCGGGCGAGGAAGCCGGGGCGGGGGGCAAGCGTCGGCGCTGCCGCGTTCATCACGTAAAGCCGATGCGGCTGCCCGCGACGTCGTACGGACGGCGCGGGCGTTGGGTCAGGCTTTCTCGGTCTTGTCGAGGACTGGCTGGAACTCGGCGGTCGCGCGCTTCAATTCAGCTGCGGGATCGGCGCCGTTGATCATGTTGGTCAACGCGATGCCGAATGTGTCACGGAACTCGGTCACCGCGGCGATGATCGGCAGGCCCGGCTGCGCGATCTTCGCCGATGTCAGCATGCATTCGACCCACTCCTTCGGCGACTTGAAATCGCTCGATGCCTGCGCCGCCGCATAGGCAGAGGTGCGCACAGGCGCTCCGGCGGCCGCCTGCAGCATGCGCGTCTGGTTCGCCTTGTTCGACGCCCACTGCAGATAGAACCAGGCCGGACCTTTTTTCTTGCTGAAAGTCGAAATTCCCTCGCCATCCGCGAACAGGGCCGAGACCTGCTGCTTGGGACCCGCCGGCATGACACCGTATCCGACCTTGCCGACGATGCGCGACTTGGTTGGATCCTCGAGCGGCTGCGCGAAGCCGATGCCGTCGAGCCACATCGCCGCCTTGCCCTGGAGAAACAGGCTTTGCGACTCGTTCCAGTTGTAGCCGGCGACCCCTTGCGGGCCGTACTTGGCGAGCAGCGTCTGGTACATCTTCGCGGATTCGATCGCTTCGGTGCTGTCGGTCATCAGCTTGCCGCCCTTGTCGATGAAGGTCCCGCCGTAGCCGAGCAGGAAACTCGTCCATACCGGCACGTTTGCGTTCTTCAAGCCGCGCCCGACGAAGCCCGACACACCTTTGCCGGGATCGTTGAGCCTCGCGGCGGCGTCGATCATTTGCGCGAACGTCTTCGGGAACGCGACGCTCTTCGCCGCGAACAGCTCCTTGTTGTAATAGACGACCCAGGGGTCGAGGTTCAGCGGCAGGCTCATTACGCGCCCGTCTGCCTCGACCGCATAATTGAGCCCGCCCTGTGCGAAATCGGCGAAGTCGAGATTTGGATCCGCCATCAGGCGATCGTTGATCATCGGCCGAAGATCGGTGAGCCAGTTGTTTTTGGCGAACTGCCTCTTCTGCACGTGATACGACAGTGCAATGACGTCGAAGCTGGGATTGCCGGAATTGAACTCGATAACGGCCTTCTGCCGCTGCTGCTGCTCGGGGACCATTTCCGAGCCGACCTCGATGCCGGTCATGTCCTCGAATTCCTTGTGGTACTTGGAGAGCAGGTCGCCGCGCGGGCTCTTGACCAGCAGCACTTCGATCTTTTCGCCCTTGAATCGCTTCCAGTCGAATGTGCCCTGCGCCTGAGCGCCGAGCAGCGAGGCGCCGGGCACCGCGCCCAGCGCCGCGGCGCCGGCGCCGGCTTGCAAAAGGCGACGCCGCAAGGCGTCGGTGCGATCATCGCGGGTACGGTCGGTCATCGTAATCCTCCTCCGGTGGTGTTACGGCACAACATGATCGGAGCGTCGTGGCGCCACCGCCATCGCGCCGCGACCTTTGGCTCGAATCATACCCGACGGCACGACGCCTAATGGATGGCGTCGAGCCGCGAAAACACTTCAATCAATCGGTCGGCGGTGCTGCCCGGCGAGCGGGCTACCTCCAGGATGCGCGCCTCGCGTTCCGCGACTTGCCGCGCCGCCGCAGGCAGGCCGGCAACCGCCGCCGCGGGCACCACCACTGCGCCGTGCCGGTCGGCGTGCACGATGTCGCCGGACCGAACGCGCATGCCCAGCACCTCGATCTCCCCCCCGAACTCGACCACATGGGCATAAGCGTGCGAAGGTCCGATGCTGCCGGCCAGAAACTGGAAGCCCGGCGCCCACTGATCGATGTCGCGCACCGAGCCGTTGGTCACGAGTCCCAGTGCGCCCAACCCGTGATGAATGGCGGATTGCACCTCGCCCCAGAACGCGCCGTAGCCTGCGTCGGCACCGTCGAGATCTTCGATCAGCACCAGCGACGGCTTGCGGCCTGCGTCGATATAGCGATAGTAGCCGTGCCGAAGTTCAAGCAGCTTTTCCGCGGAAAGGGTGGGCGTCGATCTCGCGCGGATCCTGGCCGTGCGGGCGTATCCGACAATCGGGCGCATCGCCGGAAACCCGCAATGTGCCGGGCGCGTCGTGTAGCCATGTCCGCGCGTCGCCGGCAGCAGGACCTCGAGCGCGTTGCAGATGGTCGGTGTGTCGAATGCCGTCAGCGCGGCCAGAGCGTTCAGATCGGGTTCGACGGTGCTCACTTGCGAGTCTCCTCTGGCGGTCTCAAGCGCTGTCGCGCTCGGGTACGATGCCGGCGGCGGCGACGGCCTGGTCGAGCGCGCGCGCGTCCGTATCGGACAGCGGCAGCAGCGGGGCGCGCAGTGCGCGCCAGCTTTGTTCGCCGCTCAGCGTGGCCTGCAGCGATTTCAGCGCGCCGAAAATCGGGAAGCGCATCAACGCCGCAATGACGCTTTCGATCAGCGGCAATTCTCCGCCGGGATTCGGATCAAGCGAGCTGTCGTAGAGCCGGCGCATCAGACGGGGATACAGATTGGCGATGCCGCAGATCGTTCCGGCGCCGCCCACCTTGCGCAGCTCGGGCAGATGCGGCTCGTGACCGACAAAGATCGACAATCGGGGGAGGGCGGCGACCAGCGCGCGCGAGTTGTCGAAGCTTCCCGAGCTGTCCTTGACTCCGGCGACGATCGCCGGATACGCGGCGGCGAGCCGCGACACCATCGCCACCGACAGCCCGACGCCGCTGACCTGCGGAATATGGTAGAGGTACAGACGCAGTCGATCGTCGCCGACGCCGTCGATCAGCTCTGCGTACGCCGCGTAAACCCCTTCGTCGGTCACGTCCTTGAAAAAGAACGGCGGCAACACCAGCGCACCGGCGCATCCTGCGGCAAGCGCGTGGCGCGTGAGCTCGATCGCGTCGGGCAGCGCGGCGCAACCGGTGGCGGCCAGTATGCGCTGAGGTGCGATACCGGCGGCGATCAAGGCATCGAGTCCCGCCCGTCGCTCGGCGACCGAGAACGACTGACCCTCGCCGGTCGTGCCGAACGGGGCGATCCCGTCGACGCCTGCGGCGAACAGCCGCTGCGCGTGGGTTGCGAGCCGTGCGGCATCGAACGCGCCGCGCTTGTCGAGCGGGCTCAGCGTCGCGCACCAGAGTCCTTGCAGCGGCGGGTTCGAGTTCATTCGTTTCCGAGGTGTTCCCGTTTTGCGCTTTGGCCCGGATGCGGGCACCATGTCAGTCGCTTTCGCGGCGAGGCGAAATCTCGCGGCGCTGACGGGCAATTCTAACGCGCAAAAGCGACCGACCGGTATCCGCGCGATACGATATTGCCAGGACACAGCCAATCAAGGACGCCGGCGTGCTCGACGCAGGGCTCAAGGCGCGGTTGCAGGGTTTTCCGCTGGGTTTCGGCGGCGCGCCGCTGGGCAATCTCTTCCGCGCTGTCAGCGAGGACGAGGCAATCGAGCTGGTACGCCATGCGCACGCGTCCGGTGTCGGCTATTTCGATACCGCGCCGCATTACGGCAATGGTCTTTCGGAAATCCGGATCGGAAAGGCGCTCGGCGGTATCGCACGCGACGAGTACGTCCTCTCATCGAAAGTAGGAAGACTGCTCGTTCCTGATCGCGCCGCGCCGCGCGAGCAGAACGGCTATGTCGATGTGCTGCCGTTCCGGCAACGCTGGGACTATTCCCGCTCCGGCACCCTGCGCTCGATCGACGAGAGCCTTCACCGCCTTGGCGTTGCGCGGCTCGACATCGTCTACATCCACGACATCGATCGCGATACCCACGGTCCTGCGTACGCGCAGCGCCTCGACGAGGTTATGGCCGGGGCAGTGCCGGCGCTGACCGAATTGCGCGAGGCCGGGACCATCGGCGGCTTCGGGCTCGGCGTCAACGACTGGCAGGTCTGCGTCGAGGTGCTGGCGCGCGTCGATCTGGACATCGTGCTGCTTGCCGGCCGCTATACGCTGCTCGACCAGAGCGCGCTTGCCGAATTGTTGCCGCTGTGCGAGCGGCGCGGCGTCGCTATCGTGATCGGGGGTCCATACAACTCCGGCATCCTGGCGACCGGTGCGCATCCGGCCGACGGCAGCTCGCCGTATTTCAACTACGCGCCGGCGCCGCCGGATCTGGTCGCGCGCGTGGCCGCGATCGAACGGATCTGCGCCGAGTTCGATGTGCCGCTGCGCGCTGCGGCGCTGCAGTTTCCAGCCGCCCATCCGGCCGTGGCCAGCGTCATTCCGGGCGCACGTACGATCGCCGAGTTCGACCAGAATCGCGCGCTCGCGACGCGCGCGGTGCCGCCGGCATTCTGGCAGGCGCTCTCCGATGGCGGCTTGGTTGCGGCGGGTGCCCCGCTGCCCGAGGCGAAAGCGTAATGCGGGTCGATGCGCACCATCATGTGTGGCGCCTTTCGCGCGGCGATTACGGCTGGCTGAAACCGACGCCGGAACTGCTGCCGATCCATCGCGACTTCATGCTGCGAGAGTTGAGGCCGATGTTGCGAAGTGCGAACGTCGGCGCGACCGTGCTTGTCCAGGCGGCGCCGACGGTGGCCGAGACGAGATTCCTGCTCGAGGTGGCAAAGGCAAGCGGCGGACTGGTGCGCGGCGTCGTTGGCTGGGCCGACCTTGCGGCCGACGATGCTGACGCGGCGCTCGGCTCGCTCGCGAGGGAGCCGTTGCTCAAGGGCGTGCGGCCGATGCTGCAGGATCTTGCCGATCCGTCGTGGATCGCGCTGCCCGAAGTGCAGCCGGCGCTGGACGCGCTGCCAAAGCTCGGCCTGCGGTTCGACGCGCTGGTGAGGCCGCGTGAGCTCAAACCTCTGCTCGCCACCCTTGATCGTCATCCGGATCTGGCGGTCGTCGTCGATCACTGCGCCAAGCCCACCATCGCGAACGGGTCGTGGCAGCCGTGGGCCGATGACCTTGCGGCGATCGCGCGGCATGCCAGTGCCTGCTGCAAGCTCTCGGGCCTCGTCACCGAAGCCGGACGCGGCTGGGAAGTCGATGCGCTGCGTCGTTACGTCGCGCATGTGCTCGATTGTTTCGGCACCGAGCGCGTGATCTGGGGCAGCGACTGGCCGGTGCTCACGCTCGCGGCGACCTATGCCGAATGGGTCGAGGCCGGCGACGAGCTCCTCGCGGGCTTGAAGCAAGGCGAGCGCGACGCGATCTACGGCGGCAATGCGCGTCGCTTCTACGGTCTGGATTAGAAAATGTGGCGCTGCAGGCCGGCGCGGTGCAGGATCGTCGTCGCGATCTCCTCGATCGATCGGGCGGTCGTATCGAGCGTCGCCACCTTTTCCCGCTGCATCAGGACTTCGGCCTGGTGGACCTCGTAGCGGCAGTTTTCCAGCGACGCGTACTTGCTCGCCGGGCGGCGGGCCTCGCGGATCTGCTGCAAGCGCTCCGGATCGATCGTCAGGCCGAACAGCTTGTCACGGAACGGGAGGATAGACGCCGGGAGCTTCTTGTCGACGAAATCGTCGGGCGTCAGCGGGAAATTCGCGGTCAATATCCCGAACTGCAGCGCCAGATAGAGCGCCGTGGGTGTCTTGCCGCAGCGCGACACTCCGATCAGGATAAGCTGCGCCTTGGCCAGATCGCGCGTCGTCGCACCGTCGTCGTGCGCCTGCGTGAAATTGATCGCCTCCATACGCGCGAAATACTCGAGGCTATTGGCGATGCCGTGCGTACGCCCGGCCGCGTGCGATGACTTGGCGCCAAGCTCGGACTCCAGCGGCGCGATGAAGACCTGAAAGAGGTCGAGCACCAGCGCATTGGCGCGTCCGAGCTGCGCACTCATCGTATCGTCGACGATCGAGCTGAACACCAGCGGACGGCGACCCTCTGCCGCGGCGTTCTCGTCGATCCGGCGCAGGATCTCGTCGATCTTTTCCGGCGTGTCGACGAACGGGATCGTTTGCCGGTGGAAGCTCAGTCCCTCGAATTGCGACAGCAAACTGTTGCCGAGCATTTCGGCGGTGATGCCGGTCCGGTCCGAGACAAAAAATACCGTATGCCGGCCGGGCATCCCTACCAGTCTTTCCACACCGGCGTGAGTCCGGCCGGCAGCGGCGGCATGTCGCCGAGGTCGGCCCAGCCTTCGCCGGGGCCGTGATAGTCGGAGCCGCTGGAGGCGAGCAGGCCGAAGGTCCGCGCGTGGCGCGCGTATTCGGCGGTCTGCTCGAGCGTGTGACTCGGCGAGATGACTTCGATCGCATCGCCGCCGGAGTCGCGGAACTCGGCGAGTAGCTCGCGCATCGCCTTGGCATCGACCTTGTAGCGCGCCGGATGCGCGAGGACCGCCTGGCCTCCGGCTTCGTGGACCCAGCCGAGCGCCTCGTTCATCGTCGCCCACTCGTGCTCGACGTGGCCGGGCATGCCGCTGACCAGGAAACGCTTGAAGCATTCCTTGGTTTCGCGCGCGTGGCCCGTCTCGACCAGAAAACGCGCGAAATGCGTCCGGCTGATCAGCCGCTCGCTGGTCACATATTTCATCGCGCCTTCGTACGCGCCCGGGATACCTGCGGCCGCCAGCGAATCGGCGATGCGACGGGCGCGATGCGAGCGCCCTTCGCGAATCGATGCTAGTCCGGCAAGCAGCGACGCGCATTCGGGATTGATGCCCAGCGCCACGACATGCAAGGTGACGTCGCGCCAGCTCACCGAAAGCTCGGCGCCGGGAACAAAGCGCATGCCTGCGCTTTCCGCGGCGGCGCGCGCCTCGGCTAGACCGCTGACTTCATCGTGATCGGTCAGCGCCCACACGTCTACGCCGCGCAGCGCAGCGCGTTGCGCAACGGCAGCTGGCGTCAGCAGGCCGTCGGAATGCGTCGAATGGCAATGCAGATCGTAGCGGAGCATCGGTGCGGGTCGCGCGGCGCGCACGGCAAGACAACACGCGCCTTGATTGCAAACGCATATTCTAGCAAAATAGCAGGCTTTGCCCGCGCCGCTCGAAAGCGAAAGCGACTCGGTCACAACCTACGGAATCGTCTTGCTCACCGCCTCCAACATCACGATGCAATTCGGCGCCAAGCCCTTGTTCGAGAACGTCTCGATCAAGTTCGGCGACGGCAATCGCTACGGCCTGATCGGTGCAAACGGGTGCGGCAAGTCGACGTTCATGAAGATCCTGGGCGGCGATCTCGAGCCGACCGCGGGCAATGTCGCCCTCGACAGCGGCGAGCGGCTGGGCAAGCTTCGCCAGGACCAGTTCGGTTTCGAGGATATCCGCGTGCTCGACGTCGTGCTTATGGGGCACGATCTGTTGTGGAACACGATGCGGGAGCGCGACGCGATCTACGCCGATCCGGACGCGACTGAAGCCGACTATCTGCACGCCGCCGAATTGGAAGCTAAGGTCGCCGAGCTCGACGGCTACACGGCCGAGGCGCGCGCCGGCGAATTGCTGCTCGGCGTCGAGGTCGCCGCGCATCTGCACCAGGGCCCGATGGCCGAGGTCGCGCCCGGGTACAAGCTGCGCGTGTTGCTGGCGCAGGCGCTGTTCGCCGACCCGGACATCCTGCTGCTCGACGAGCCGACCAACCACCTCGACATCAACACCATCCGCTGGCTCGAGGGCGTGCTGAACGCGCGCTCGTCGACGATGGTCATCATTTCGCACGACCGGCACTTTCTGAACAGCGTCTGCACGCACATGGCGGACCTCGACTACGGGACGATCCGCGTCTATCCGGGCGGCTACGACGACTACATGATCGCCTCGACGCAGGCGCGCGAGCGGCTGTTGTCGCAGAACGCCAAGGCGAAGGACCGGATCGCCGAGCTCGAGGAATTCGTCCGCCGTTTTCGCGCCAACAAGTCCAAGGCGCGCCAGGCGACATCGCGCGCCCGTGCGATCGAGAAGATCAAAGTCGAGGACGTCAAGCCATCGAGCCGGCAAAACCCGTATATCCGGTTCGATCTCGATGGGAAGTCGCGCCTGCATCGGCAGGCGGTCGAGATGAACGGGGTGGCCAAGTCGTTCGACAAGCCTTTGTTCGAGGACATGAGCATGCTGCTCGAGGCCGGCCAGCGCCTCGCGATCATCGGGCCCAATGGCGCCGGCAAGACTTCGCTGCTGCGCACGCTGGCGGGCGAGCTCGCGCCCGACGACGGGACGGTCAAATGGGCCGAAAAAGCGGCGCTCGGCTACTACCCGCAGGATCAGACCGACGAATTCGACTCCGAGCTGACCGTTCTCGAGTGGATGCAGCAATGGGCCGGCGCCGATGACGACGACCAGGCGGTGCGCAGTGTTCTCGGCAAGCTGTTGTTTTCCGGTGACGACGCCGCCAAGCCGGTGCGGGTGCTATCCGGCGGCGAGCGCGGCAGGATGCTGTTGGGCAAGCTGATGCTGCAGCGGCCCAACGTGCTGCTGATGGACGAGCCGACCAACCATATGGACATGGAATCGATCGAGTCGCTGAATCTGGGGCTCGAGCGGTATACCGGCACGCTGATCTTCGTCAGCCACGACCGGCAGTTCGTCTCCTCCCTGGCGACCCAGATCATCGAATTTGCCCCCGGCGGGGTCGTGCATTACCCGGGCAACTACGACGACTACCTGGCCACCCGGGGTATCGTCTAGGACAACTGCTTTCCGCCTTCCGGCGGAGCCGGGGCGCCGATTGCGCTTGCATTGGCGAGCATTATGGTCAACAATTCCTACAAATATGCCAATGGTATTGGCGCGGCCGTTATGTTGTCGCGCCGGGCGATTCCTTTGCGACAACGTGAATGGGGTCTTTGTGAAACTGTTCGATCGAGTGCTTAATCCGCGGGAGATCCGGCGCCGGCTTGGGCTTAATCAAGAGCAGTTCTGGACCCAGATCGGCGTAACGCAAAGCGGCGGATCCCGTTACGAAAGCGGCCGCGACATGCCGAAGCCGGTGCGCGAGCTGCTTCGTCTTGTCCATGTCGAGCAGATCGACTTGTCGCAGGTCAAGCGTGTGGATTTCGAGATCATCAGTTATCTGAAGGAATCGCACGCCGATCTCTATCGCAGCTTGCGCCGCGCGGTGCGCAGCAAGCACCGGCATCCGGAAGGCGAGCCGGCCACCGTCGACGGCGATAGCGTACTTCGCAGCTATCCGGAAACAGCGGACGAGCCCACCGGCGCCAACTAGCTGTTTCGTGCCAGCGCGCGGCTGATTCCTCCCAGCCCGTTTCTTCTGCCCGTCGTTCCGGGCCGCGTGGTCTCGCGCATGCGATTGTTTTTTCTTCGATTCGACGCCGCACGCTAGAATCGCGCAGTCGGAAGCGCCGGCATTTGCTCGCGCGAGCGATCATGGAGACCGCGGGGCATGGCAGAGCAAAAACGGGTGATCTGGTTCGATCGCCTGCGCATGAGCGATATCGAACAGGTCGGCGGAAAGAACGCGTCGCTCGGCGAAATGATCGCGCAACTCAGCGCCGAGGGCGTCCGGGTTCCGGGCGGGTTCGCGACGACCGCCTCGGCTTTTCGCGAGTTCCTGGCGGAAACCGGCTTGAGCGAGCGCATAGCGAAGGCGCTCTCGGGTCTCAAGGTCGACGACGTCGCGAAGCTTGCCCGGGTCGGCGCCGAGATTCGAGGCTGGATCGCCGCGGCGCCGCTTCCTTCGGCGTTGAAGGCCGAAATCGAGTCCGCCTACCAGAAGCTAAACGCCGAGAGCGCGGGCGTTTCAGTCGCCGTCCGGTCGTCGGCCACGGCCGAGGACCTGCCCGATGCCTCGTTCGCTGGCCAGCAAGAAACGTTCCTAAATATCAGTGGCTTGGATAACCTTATTCATGCGATAAGAGAGGTTTTTGCATCGCTCTACACCGATCGGGCGATCGCCTATCGCGCGCACCAGGGCTACGCCGAGACCGAGATCGCATTGTCGGTCGGTGTGCAGCGCATGGTTCGAAGCGACCAGGGCGCCGCCGGGGTGATGTTCACCCTCGACACCGAGTCCGGCTTCGATCAGGTCGTGTTCATCACCGCGTCGTACGGCCTGGGCGAAACCGTCGTGCAGGGCGCGGTGAATCCCGACGAGTTCTACGTCTACAAGCCGAACCTAGCTGCAGGGCGGCCGGCAATTCTGCGCAAGAGCGTCGGAGAAAAAGCCGTCAAGATGGTGTTCGCCGACAAGGCAGGGGCTGGCGAGTCGGTAACGACGGTCGATGTGCCGGCCGCGGAACGCCTGCGCTTTTCGATTACCGATGCCGAGGTCGAGGAGCTCGCCCGGCACGCATTGGTGATCGAGCGGCACTATGGCAAGGCTATGGACATCGAGTGGGGCCGTGACGGCGTCGACGGCAAGCTCTACATCCTGCAAGCGCGTCCGGAAACCGTGAAGTCGCAACAATCGGGGGCCGAGAGCCTGCGCCGCTACCGGCTCGAGTCGAAATCGAAGGTGCTGGCGAGCGGCCGGGCGATCGGCCAGAAGATCGGGCAGGGGACCGTACGCCTGGTCAAGTCGTCGGCCGAAATGGATAAGGTCGCTGCAGGCCACGTGCTGGTCACCGACATGACCGATCCGGACTGGGAGCCGGTGATGAAGCGCGCCGCAGCGATCATCACCAATCGCGGCGGCCGCACCTGCCATGCGGCGATCATCGCGCGCGAGCTCGGCATTCCGGCGGTTGTCGGCTGCGGCGATGCGACGCAGGTGCTGTCCGACGGGCAGCAAGTCACCGTCTCGTGCGCCGAAGGCGACACCGGCCATGTCTACGACGGGCTTTTGAAGATCGACGTCGTGGAAGTCGCGCTCGACCGCATGCCGCCTGCGCCGACCAAGATCATGATGAACGTCGGCAATCCGGAGCTCGCATTCGAGTTCAGCCGGCTGCCGAACGACGGTGTCGGGCTCGCCCGCCTCGAGTTCATCATCAACAAGAACGTAGGCGTCCATCCGAAGGCGCTGCTCGAGTTCGACGCGCAGACGCCGGAGCTCAAGAAGCAGATCGCCGAGCGCATCGCCGCGTACGAAAGTCCGACCGAGTTCTATGTCGCGAAGATCGTCGAAGGCGTTGCCACGATCGCGGCCGCATTCGCGCCGAAGAAGGTCATCGTCCGGCTGTCCGATTTCAAGTCCAACGAATATTCGAACCTCATCGGCGGCGAACGTTACGAGCCACACGAGGAAAATCCGATGCTCGGCTTCCGTGGCGCGTCGCGCTACATCGCGCCGGAGTTCTACGATTGCTTCGAGCTCGAATGCCATGCGATCAAGCGCGTGCGCGACGATATGGGACTGACCAACGTCGAGGTCATGATTCCCTTTGTGCGCACGGTCGGCGAGGCCGAGCAGGTGATCGCGCTGCTGGCCAAGAACGGGCTCGCGCGCGGTCGCAATGGATTGCGCGTCATCATGATGTGCGAGATCCCGTCGAACGCTGTTCTGGCCGACCGTTTTCTCGAGCACTTCGACGGTTTTTCGATCGGCTCGAACGACATGACGCAGCTGACGCTTGCAGTCGACCGCGACGCCGGCGGCGCGATCGCGCCAACCTTCGACGAGCGCGACGACGCGGTCAAGGCGATGCTGGCGATGGCGATCAGCGCCTGCCGCAAGGCGAAGAAATACGCGGGCATCTGCGGGCAGGGCCCGTCCGACCATCCCGATCTCGCGCAGTGGCTAGTCGAGCAGAAGATCGAAAGCATCTCGCTCAATCCGGACACGGTCGTCGAAACCTGGCTCGCGCTGGCCAAGAAGGGACGCTGAAGCGGGCGCGTGCGGCGAAACAGCGCGGCCTTGGTCCGGCGCTGCGCGGGGTCGTCGGCCATTCGGACGATTGACCGCATCGCGCGGTAGCGCGCCCAATCGATGCGTGAAATCGACGGCGGTCCTGCACGTTACACTTCAAGCTTCGCGGATTGCCGCGCGTTTAGTCGCTTCGTCGACGATCGCGACCGCCGCGATGCTGGCGCTGTTGCCCGGAGAGCCCTGGCTGCGCGGCGCCGGCGTCGTGATCGCAGGTGTCTGCGGGATCCGTGCGCTCCGGGGCGCGATGTCGATCGGCACCAACTGTCCGGTCGTGGCCGTCGATCTTGGCGCTGGCCGGCGCGCGGTCCTCGCCGATAGGTCCGGCCATCTTATCGAAACGATCGTCCAGCCGGAAACCTACGTTGGGACGCTCGTGACCACAATGGTCCTGCGTTCCGAAGGCGCGCGGCGCTCGCGGGCGCTGGCGATCTGGCCGGACACGATGCCTCCGGATGACCTCAGGCGCTTGCGCGTGCTGCTGCGGCACGGCGATCGTGGAAGCGCGCAAGCATGATGGCCGGCGCTAGTCTCCCGCGCCTCGCAACCACGCCTGTCCGTCGATGACCTTGCCGCTTTCGGCTTTCGGCTGGCCGGCGAGCAAATGCAGAAAAAGCGGCACGAAGACTTCCGGCGGCGGCAAGCGCGTGATGTCGTCGCCTGGATGAGTCTGCGCCCGCAACGGCGAGCGCATCGGACCGGGGACGATGCCGTTGATGCGCAATTTCGGCGCGTTCTCCCATTCGTCGGCAAGGATGGCGAGCAGGGCAGACAAACCCGCCTTGGCAACGGCATAGGCGCCCCAGAACGCTTTCGGATCCTCGCCGCGCGTATCCAGCGTGAAGACGACGCTTCCTTCGGGCGCGGCGCGCAGCAGCGGCAGCAGCGCGCGGGTCAGCCCGAACGGCGCAAGCAGATCGACCCGCAGCGTCGCAAGCCAGGCGTCGAAGGCCTGGTGCTCGATCGGACCGAGCGAGCCCAGCTGCACGGCGGTGTGTACGATCGAGTCGATCCGCCCATGCTGCGCCTGCAGCGCGCTCGCGACATTGGCAAAATCCTCGGCTCGCGCGGTGGCAAGGTCGAGCGGCAGAATCGTGGGCTCCGGGTACCCGGCGTTGACGATGTCGTCATAGAGCGCTTCCAGCTTGCGCACGACACGTCCGTGCAGGACGACGGTTGCGCCCTGGGCCGCGCATGCGATAGAGAGCACTCGTCCGAGTCCGCCGCTGGCACCGGTGACGAGCGCCACCCGGCCATCGAGCAGCTGCCGCGGTGCGTAATCGAGGGAGGGTAGCGGCATGGAAAAGGTGCGTGCGGAGCGCGCCGATAATATCCGAAAAGGTTGAGGTAGCTGTCGAATGACGACGACGCAGACAAGCGGCGGCGGAGTCCGCGCGTTTGCAAAACGTCGTAGCGGCCCTTATAATTCGCGGTTCGCTGTGGGGCTATAGCTCAGCTGGGAGAGCGCTTGCATGGCATGCAAGAGGTCAGCGGTTCGATCCCGCTTAGCTCCACCACCAGCCCTGCGCAACACCCGCCTCGTCCCCATCGTCTAGAGGCCTAGGACATCGCCCTTTCACGGCGACGACGCGAGTTCGAATCTCGCTGGGGACGCCAACATTTCCCAAGGACAGACTCGATGACCGTCGAATGGCAAGGCGATCACAGACTGCTCGGGGATGACGTCAAGCGCGACTTCGAGCGCGAGCTGACGCGTCTCGGGCTCGACCCAGGCAAATTCCTGGCAGAGGTGCGACGCGAGCCTGACCTGGCGGGAACAAAGGGACGCGACGCGATACGCTACAACGTCTATATCTCTGACCTGGGGAACCCGGACCGAGACACGTTGATGCTACGTGGCGGGCTCGGCGAGAACTGGATCGCGCAGTTCGCCCAAGCCCGCCGCCGGTAGCTCGTTTTCCCGGGACCACTGGGGAAACTACGGGCAGGCCGCACCGCCACAGGTATTCACGCCGGCCTGTGTCCCTCCGAAGATCTGCGGGTTGGCAATTCCGCCGTTATTATTGTCGATCACGTTGTCGACGTAACGCGTATTGCTAGACATGACGAGTCCGTAGCTCAAGTTGGTTGCGATGACGCAACCGCTGATGACGCTGAAGGTCGATGTCTGGATTCCGTATCCACGATTGAAGATCGACCGCGAGTCGCGGATGATCGCACCGGTCGTCTCGATGCCGACGTTCCCATTTCCCCGCACGAGAGTATCCAGGATGACACCACCGAACGTGTAGATGCCGTAGCTGCCCGAGCTCGATATGTTCATCTTCTCGATGCGGGCATTGACGTTTGCGAATACACCGATGTTACCCATGCCGTCGATGGTTCCATTCATGACCCTGGTGTTCTCGACGTTGAACGGGACGGCGGTGCCGCCGTCGATCCCCATCCCTGTTCCCGGCCTCGTGCAGGGGTGCGCTACCGTCACGCCGTCCGTAGCGCAGACGTTCGGCCCGAGAATGGCAAATCCGTTGAGGTCGATAGTGACGTTGTTCACATTGATCTGTATGGCCGTCGTGTTTTCGTTTGGTACGACCAGGTTGGACGAGAGCTTGTAGATTCCAGGCAAATTGATCGACACGGGAAATCCCGGCGCGTCGCCCGGTGTGACGTTGCC
>DATBBM010000023.1:0-5555 GCA_036270955.1 Casimicrobiaceae bacterium
CGACGAGGTGGAGCGCCTGCTTGGGCGCGTTGTGTCGCGCCCGGTCGTCCGCAAGGATGCGCTGTCGCCCGGCGAGCGCTATGAAGCCGCAGTGCGTCTTCGCCTGGACGTTGCCCAGTTGCCGAAGCCGTTCCAGATCAATGCGCTGGCCTCCCGCGACTGGTCGCTGCAATCGGAATGGTTTCGCTGGAGCTTCACCCCGTGACCAGGATCCTGGCACCGCGCGCGCTGCGCTACGTGCTTCTCGGTTGCGCCGTCCTCGGCACGGTGTTCCTGTTCCTGCTCGCCACGGCGAGCGCGAATACCGAGCTTTTCGCCAGCAACTACAACCTGCTGCTGGTGCTCAACGGAACGATGGTCGCCCTGCTGATGGGGCTCGTCGGGTACCAGCTATGGCGGCTGCGCAAGAATCTCAAGGCGGGAGTCTTCGGCTCGCGACTCGCGATCAGGCTGGTTCTCCTCTTCGCGCTGGTGGCGGTGCTTCCCGGCGCGCTTCTTTATGGCGTGTCGGTGCAGTTCCTCGGCAAGAGCATCGAATCGTGGTTCGACGTGCGCGTCGACAAGGCGCTAGAGGGCGGACTGAATCTCGGCCGCGGTGCGCTCGACTATCTGCTGAAGGAAACGACCAACAAGGCCTCGCAGCTCGCGCTGACCTTGCAGGAAGGCGACTCGGCCAGCATGCCGCAGCGACTCAATCGCGCCAGCGAGCAAGCGGGAATATACGAAGCGGCGCTGTTCACTTCGGGCGGCGGCGTGCTTGGCGTCGCGGGAATCTCGGGCTCGACGCTGACGCCGGAGCCGCCGCCGGCGCAGGCGCTGCGACGCGCCAGGCTGCAGCAACCCTACTCGGCGATCGATCAGACCACCGACCAGGGCATGCTGCTGCGCGTCGTCGTTCCGGTAAACACTTCCGATCCCGGCGACCCGCTGCGGTTGTTGCAGGTCGTCGAGCCGGTGCCTCGACAATTGCAGCTCGATGCCGAAAAAGTGCAGGCCGGCTATCGCGACTACCAGGAGATCTCGTTTTCGCGCGCCGCGCTGAAGCGTCTCTACGCGCTGACGCTGACCCTGACCCTGCTGCTCGCGCTTTTCTCCGCGCTTGGCTTGGCCGTCGTGCTGTCCGAGCAGGTCAGCGGGCCGCTTGGCCTTCTGGCCGAGGGGACGCGCGCGGTCGCGCAAGGCGACTTCAGTCGCCGGCACCCGGTGCAGAGTCGGGACGAGCTGGGCGTCCTCACCGAATCGTTCAACACGATGACCGCGCAACTCGCCGAAGCGCAGCAAAAGGCCGAGGAGAGCCGAAACGCGATCGAAACGACCAATGCGTATCTCGAAAGCATTCTATCCAATCTATCGGCCGGGGTGCTGGCGTTCGACAGCGCGTTTCGTCTGCGCACCGCGAACCCGAGCGCCGCAGTAATCCTGCAGCAGCCTCTTGCCGACTTGATCGACGTGCCACTTTCCGACTGGGCGCGCCGCCTGCCACCACTCGCCGGATTCGCCGAGCTCGTGGCCGACGGCTTCCGCGGCGGGCGTGATGGCCAGTGGCAGCGTCAGGCCGAGGTTACCGTCTCGAATCACACGCGCGTGCTGCTGATGCGGGGCTCGAGGTTGCCCGGCGAACCGGTAGCCGGCTTCGTCGTCGTCTTCGACGATGTCACCGAGCTGGCCGAGGCGCAGCGCGATGCCGCCTGGGCGGAGGTCGCACGCCGACTCGCGCACGAGATCAAGAATCCGCTGACGCCGATCCAGCTATCGGCCGAGCGCCTCGCGGTCAAGCTCGGTGGCAAGCTGGCGGCAGGCGACGAAGAGGCTCTGACCCGGGCGACGCGGACGATCGTCGCGCAGGTGGGCGCAATGAAGCACATGGTCGACGATTTTGCGATCTACGCCCGGCAATCGCGGCCGGGAAGGATGCAGCCGGTAGACATCAATGCGCTGTTGCTCGACGTGCTCGGTCTGTACGAAAATCTGCGGCCCCAGGTATCGCTCGAGCTCGCCGAAGGCGATCCGGTCATACACGGCGAGCCGACACGGCTGCGCCAGGTGATCCACAATCTGCTCCAGAATGCGATCGATGCTCAGGCGGAATCGCCCGACCCCGCGTACGATATCGGCCTCGAGGTGCGCGGCGACGAGGTCGCGCTGTCGATCGGCGACCGAGGGGGCGGTTTTCCCGACGATGTCGTGCGCCGCGCGTTCGAGCCGTATGTGACGACCAAGGCGAAGGGCACCGGCCTCGGCCTCGCGATCGTCAAGAAGATCGCCGAGGAGCACCATGGGCGGGTCACCATCGAGAATCGGTCTCCGCACGGGGCGGTGGTGACCTTGTACTTGCCGTTCAAAGGAACCAACACGTGATGCCGCAGCAGAAAGAAATTCTGATCGTCGACGACGAGGTCGGCATCCGCGAACTGTTATCCGAGATTCTGCAGGACGAGGGATATCAAGTCAGTGTGGCCGAAAATGCCGGAGAGGCGCGAAACTACCGGCTGCGCACGCAACCGGCACTGGTGCTGCTCGACATCTGGATGCCGGACACCGACGGCGTGACTCTGCTGAGGGAGTGGGCCGCAAACGGCCAGCTGACGATGCCGGTGGTGATGATGTCCGGCCACGGCACGATAGAAACCGCGGTCGAGGCGACCAAGGTCGGGGCCTTCGATTTCCTGGAAAAGCCTGTCGGACTGCAAAAGCTGCTGTCGACGGTAACGCGCGCGCTGAAGACGGCCGCCGGCCAGGGGCCGCGCCGGATATCGCTCGCGGCGCTCGGCACCAGCACGCCGGTGATCGAGGTCGAGCGTGCCATCGAGCAACTTCTGCGCGCCAACCGGCCGGTGCTGATCGTCGGCGAGCCGGGCGTCGGGCACGACATTGCGGCCCGGGCGCTGCACGTTCCGGACGCGCCGCTCGTCATTCTCGCCAACGGCGCTCGGCTTGCGGCCAATCCGTCGCAGGTGCTTGAGGAAGCCCGTGACGGCCTGCTCTACTGCGTCGAAATCGGCGCGTATTCGAAAGCGGAGCAGAAAGGACTCGCCTTCGTTCTGCCCAAGCTGGAAAAGCAGGACACGATTCTTGTCTGCACCAGCAGCGAGCAACTCGGCAACCTCGCAGCCGAGGGCCGCTTCGATCCGGCGCTGCTGTCGATCCTGTCCGCCGGCGCGGTCATGCTGCCGCCGCTGCGCGCGCGCCGCGACGACATGCCGGCGCTGATCGCGCGGTTCTGGCGCGAGATCACTGCGAGCCAGCGCACGCTGGGTACGCTGCAGGGGAGCGCCGTGTCGGCGCTGGCGGCGGCGTACTGGCCGGGCAATCTCGACCACCTGCACAATGTCATCGCCAATCTCGCCTTGACGATCGATAGCGAAATCACCGGCGAGCATGTGCGGCGTCTTCTGGGCGAATCGGCGCTGCCGCCATCGGCGGCGCTTGCGCCCGAGGTCACCGCGCGCTTTTTCGAGCTGCCGCTGCGCGAGGCGCGCGAAGCCTTCGAGCGGATCTACTTCGAGCAGTTGCTTGGCAAGGAACAGAGCAATATGAGCCGGGTCGCCGAGCGCGCCGGCCTGGAACGGACGCATCTGTATCGCAAGCTCAAACAGCTCAATATCCGGTTTTCGCGTCGCTCCGACGAAGGAGCATGCTGACCGGGACACAGGCCGGCGCGGCGACGACTCCGGCCGATGTGGCGAAGCGACCGACGGCCCCGCTGGTCCTCGGCGCTATCGGTGTCGTATTCGGCGATATCGGAACCAGCCCGCTCTACACGCTGCGCGAATGCTTCACGGGGCCGCACGGCCTGCCGCTGACCGCCGACAACGTGCTGGGCGTCCTGTCAGTGATCTTCTGGGCGCTGATGATCGTCGTCACGCTCAAATACGTGACGCTGATCATGCGGGCCGACAACAACGGCGAGGGCGGCATCATGGCGCTCACCGCGCTGGTGTCGCGCGGCCTCGATAACCGCCAGGCGCGCTGGTGGCTGGTCGGCCTGGGAATTTTCGGCGCCGCGATGTTCTACGGCGACGGCATGATCACGCCCGCCATCTCGGTCCTGTCCGCGGTCGAGGGTCTTGAAGTCCTCGCGCCGGCTCTCAAAAGCTTTGTCATCCCGCTGACCCTGGCGATCCTGCTCGCGCTGTTCTCGATCCAGCGCCATGGGACGGCGAAGGTCGGCGGACTGTTCGGGCCGCTGATGTGCGTGTGGTTCGCGACGATCGCGGTATTGGGCGCCGCCGCGGTCTGGCATGACCCGCGGGTGCTGATGGCGTTGCTGCCGTCTTACGCGTTTTCGTTTCTGACCGGCAACCCGCTGGCGGCGTTTCTCGTGCTCGGCGCGGTCGTGCTCGCCGTCACCGGCACCGAAGCGCTGTACGCCGACATGGGTCATTTCGGCGTGTCGCCGATCCGGCGAGCCTGGCTGTATCTGGTGGCGCCTGCCCTGGTTCTAAATTATTTCGGCCAGGGCGCACTGATCATCGCCGAGCCGGAAGCGGTCAAGAATCCGTTCTACCTGCTGGCCCCGGCATGGGCGTTGCTGCCGATGGTGATCCTCGCGACGGCCGCGACGGTGATCGCTTCGCAGGCGGTGATTTCGGGCGCGTTCTCGCTTACGCGACAGGCAATCCAGATGGGTTATTGCCCGCGGCTGACGATCATGCACACGTCCGAGCGGCAGATCGGCCAGATCTACGTCCCGTTCATCAACTGGATGCTGTTCTTCGCGGTGATGCTGCTGGTCGCCGGCTTCAAGACCTCGAGCAATCTTGCAGCCGCCTATGGCATCGCGGTAACCCTCGCGATGGCGATCGATTCGCTGCTGATCTTCGTCGTGCTCACCCGTCTTTGGCAGTGGAACGCCTTGGCCGCGCTCGCCATCGTCGTTCCGCTGGTGGCGATAGACGCGGCATTCCTGTCGTCGAACCTGCTGAAGATCCCGGAAGGCGGCTGGTTCCCGATCGTCGTCGGAGGCCTCGTATTCACGCTGCTGACGACCTGGAAGCGCGGCCGCGCGATCCTGCTCGAGCGCTTGAACGCCGAGACGATGCCGATCGACCTGTTCATCGAAAGCATCGCGGCCAACCCGCCGATGCGCGTGCCCGGTACGGCGGTGTTTCTCACCAGCACACCGAATCGCGCGCCGCATGCGCTGCTGCACAACCTCAAGCACAACAAGGTGCTTCACGAACGCGTCGTGCTGCTGACGATGACGACGCGTGACATTCCGACCGTGCCGTTGCCCGATCGCGTGCAAATCCGCGATCTGGGCTGCAACTTCCAGCAATTCGAGGCGTTTTTCGGATTCAAGGAAGACCCGGACGTGCCCGAGCTGCTGGAGGAATGCGGGCGCCGCGGTCAGCCGTTCGATATGATGGAAACCTCGTTTTTCGTCTCGCGCGAGACGCTGATCGCCACGGAAGCGCCGGGCATGGCGCTGTGGCGCGAGCGCCTGTTCGTGTCGATGGCCAAGAACGCGACCAAGGCGATCGAGTTTTTCAACGTCCCGACCAACCGGGTCGTCGAGCTGGGCACGCAGGTCGAGCTCTAGCGCACGACGCCGG
>DATBBM010000024.1:0-53801 GCA_036270955.1 Casimicrobiaceae bacterium
CTTGCTCGCTCCCCGATTGTCACGCTCCGGTAGCAAGCACTAAGTATCTGTGGGTTCGGCCGTATGGGTCAACCGCCTGTGTTGACAGCCGTTCTGTCCGCCTGTCGCGCAAACCACCAGTCCCGCTCCTTGGTATCGTCCGGACGATGTCCAGACCAGAGCAAGACGCAGTCGGCTGGGGAGGAGTCGGATCGATCGGCCTGGTTATCCCCCCGCACGGGATCGCACCACGGGTTCGCAAATCGGCTCAGAGACACGGCCACGATGCCGCCTTCGTCGTCGAGCCGCCGCCGATTCGCCGAGATGGATGCTGTCGACGCCGTCGAAGCTGCTCGGCAGATGGACGCGCATGTCTTCGAATATCGCGCCGTAGCTGTTGGCTGAGTTTGTCCATTGCATTCATAGCGTGGCGAGCAGAACGAGACGAGCGGCACGACAAGCGCACAGGTCAAGAACTGTAGAGTTCAAGCGCTATTAGATGGTATCTTCGGCGCCTTGCCCGCCACTGACGGTGGCCTTTCCCCCGCTGACGCTCCGATGAGCAGCTGTTGCGCGACTTCGTTCCCTGCCGCGTCCGCGAACCATTTCTCCTGAGGAAACTTTCATGGCCGACGCGCCGCAACCGAGCAATGACCCCAAGGAATCCGACAAGAAGATGCGCGAGCGCGTCGACAAGCTCGTCGCGCAGGCGGCCTGCGAAAGCAGCGGGTCGGTAACGCTCGGCGGCAGGGCTTTCGATTACACGGTCAGCGCGGCGTTTCTGCCGGTGGTTGCCGCGGGCCTCGACGGAGTGCTCGCCGAGCCCGAGGCTGCGGTGATGGCGACCAGCTATGTGCGCAAGGGTGCCGAAGCGAGCACGCGACCGGTGTGCTTCGCCTTCAACGGCGGACCCGGTTCAGCATCGATCTGGCTTCATCTGGGCGCGCTGGGTCCGAAGCACGTAGTGACGCCGAACGACGCGAGCATGCCGACCGCTCCTTATGCCGTGGCCGACAACCCGCACAGCTGGTTCGAACATTTCGACCTGGTCTTCATCGATCCTCCGCACACCGGGTGGTCGACCACGGCGAGTCTCGACGCGCGCAAGAAAATGCTCTCGGTCGACGGAGACGTCGCCGCGCTGACCGACGTCATGCGGGTATGGCTGACACGGCACAAGCGCTGGGGCTCGCCCGTCTACCTGGCCGGCGAGAGCTATGGCACGACCCGCGGCGCGGCACTCGCCGACAAGCTGCAAAGTGCCGGCGTCTCGCTCTCCGGTCTGATCCTGATCTCGTGTGCGATGGATCTGCAGAGCATCGTCTTCTGCCCGGCGAACGATCTGCCGTATTCGCTTTTCCTGCCCGCGTTCGCCAACGTCTCGCAATATCACGGACTGCTGAAGGGGTCGCTGGCCAAATCGCCCGCCGCCGCGCGTGCGGCGGCCGAAGCGTTTGTGAGCGAGGAGTACGTGGCCGCGCTTCAGGCCGGCGCGCGCCTTGATGGCAAGGGGCGCCGCCGCATCGCCCGCCGCATCGCCGAGCTGACGGGGCTGCCGCAGGCGCTGATCGAGGAAAAGAATCTGCGCATCAGCGAAATGACCTACTTCTTCGAAGCACTTCGTCCGCAAGGGCGTATCGTCGGCCGCCTGGATGCGCGCGCCACGGGTCCGATGGCCGCCAGCCGCACGCGCGAGTGGGAGTTCGACCCGGGAATCGAAGCCATTGCGTCCCCGTACACGATGGCCGCGATGGCGTACTTCGGCGAGCAGCTCGGCATGAGCTCCGAGCTGCGCTATGAGGTATTGGCGATGGACGTGCACAAAGGCTGGAACTGGAATCGCGGCGAAGGCAAAGGCAACAGTTTCGCCACCACCAGCCGCGACTTGGCGCGTGCACTTCGGCGCAACCCGCATCTGAAGGTTTTTGTCGGCAGCGGACGTTACGACCTCGGGACGCCATACAGCGCGACCGACTGGTCGCTGGCGCAGCTCGATGCGCCCGCCGACGTGCTGGCCCGTGTCCAGCACCACTACTACGATGCCGGCCACATGATGTATACGCGGGAGGAAGACCTGACGCAGCTCAAGGCCGATCTCGCCGCATGGCTGCGAACATGAATCGCCCGCGGTGCGTTGTCCTAGTCGGCAACGTCCACGCTCGATAGCGGGCGCGCGACCTCCTCGAGCGGCTTCCGCTCGGCCGCAACTCCGAGCCGCAATGCGACGGCGGCCGCCGCCAGCATCAGCAGCGCGCCCAGCGCATAGCCCCACGCGATCGCGGCGGGTTCGCCCGTTCCAATAAGTGCGCCGAACAACCAGGGAGCGCCGATTCCGCCGATTGCGGTGCCCAACGCATAGAAGAATGCGATGGACAAGGCTCTCACCTCCACCGGAAAGCTTTCGCTGACCACCAGGTAGGCTGAGCTCGCAGCGGCGGACGCGAAGAAGAACACGAATGTCCAGGCCAGCGTCTGCGTCGTCGCATTCAGCCATCCGGCAACGAAGAGAATTGCCGTCAGGCCGAGCAGCAAACCGGAGAGCGCATAGGTCGTGCCGATCATCTGCCGGCGGCCCCACATGTCGAAGTACCGGCCGAGAACCAGAGGGCCGAGGAAATTACTGACGGCGAACGGCAGCAGATAGAGTCCGACGTCCTGAGGCGGGACGGCATAGAAGCGACCCAGAACCAGCGCATACGTGAAGAAAATGGCGTTGTAGCAAAACGCCTGCGCAGTCATCAGCACCAGACCGAGCACTGCCCTGCGCGGGTAATGCCGAAACAGCGTGACGCCGAGGTCGACGAAGCTCACGGTGCGCGCGCGGATCCGCAGTCGCAGCCGGGGCAGCGATTCCGACGCGGTGGCTCGGCCGCGCACTTCGCGCTCCACCGCGACGGCAATGCGTTCAGCTTCTTCGGTGCGCCCGTGCAGCAACAGCCACCGCGGACTCTCCGGCAGATAACGCCTCAGGAAAAGGACGCCGAGGCCGAGTATTGCACCCAACCCGAACGCCAGTCTCCATCCGAGGTCAGGGGGCAGGCGTCCGGGTTGCAGCAACAGGCTGGAGCCGATCGCGCCCAGTGCGGCGCCGACCCAGAAGCTTCCATTGACGCCGAGATCGGTGCGACCGCGATAGCGTGCCGGTATCAGTTCCTGGATCGCGGAATTGATCGCCGAATACTCGCCGCCGATTCCGGCACCGGTCATGAAACGGAAAAGAGCGAATGTCGCGAAATTTTCCGAAAGCGCGGTCGCCGCCGTGGCGAGAACGTAGACCCCTAGCGTTATGAAAAATAGTCGCTTGCGTCCGAACCGGTCGGTGAGCCAACCGAACAGGAGCGCGCCCAGCACGGCGCCGGTCAGATATGCGCTCGCCGAAAGCCCGACCTCGGCGTCGCTGAGTCGCAACGATGGGCTGGCTTTGAGGGCTCCGGACACAGCGCCCGCAAGCGTCACTTCGAGGCCGTCGAGTATCCAGGTGATCCCGAGCGCAACGATCACCAGCGTATGGAAACGCGACCAGGGCAGGGCGTCCAGCCGCGCGGGGACGGAGCTCTCGACTATCGTTCCGACTGGTCGTGCAGTTCGTTCCATCGGGCGAATGACAGCGTACTACATCGACGCCGGCCCGGGACTGCGCGTAAAATCGCGCGCTTCGGCAGTTCTACCTGGGGTCGCCACATGAAATTCCGTCATCTTGCGCTTAGCGTCGTGGCCGCCGTTCTGGCTCCGGCATACGCTGAAACAACCGCCGACCGGTGGAATCTGTCCGAAATCTATCCGTCGGTGTCAGCCTGGGACGCCGACGCGAGCAAGGTCGACGGGCAGCTCAAGGAGCTTGCCGGGTGCAAGGGGCAGCTCGGACAAAGCGCTGCGCGATTCAAGCAATGCCTCGATCTCCAGGCAGACCTCACCAAGCGCTACTACCGGATGGCCGCCTATTCGAGCGAGCAGGCCGCCGAGGACACGGGCAACGCCGCCTTCCAGGAGCTCGACCAGAAGGCCGACCTCCTCGGCAACCGGGTGACCGAAGGCAGCGCCTTCGTCGACCCGGAAATTCTGCATGTCGGCAAGGACAGGATCGGCCAGTTCCTGAAGAAGGATCCGTCGCTCTCGATCTACCGGTTCCCGCTCGACCAGACTTTGCGCAAGGCGCCGCACACCTTGGACGATCAGGGCGAGGCGCTGGTCGCGAAATTCAGCCTGATGGACAACGCCGGCGGATCGGCCTACACGATCCTCACCAATGCCGACATCCCCTGGCCCAAGGTCAAGTTCTCGACCGGCGAGGAAGTCACGCTGGATGCGTCGGCGTACACCAAATATCGCGAGCTGCCGAACCGCGACGACCGCAAGAAGGTCATGGACAGCTTCTTCGGCACGTTCAAAACCTACGAGCGAACGCTCGGCGTCAACCTTTATTCTCAGCTGAAGCAGGAAGCCGTGTACGCGAAGGTGCGCAAGTATCCGGACTCGATCGCGCGCTCGCTCGACCGCAATAATGTCCCCGTCGCGGTCTTCGATGCGCTGATCGCGCAGACCAACGCGAATCTGCCGACGCTGCATCGCTATTTCCGCCTGCGCGCCAAGATGCTGGGCGTGCCGCAGCTGCATTATTACGACATCTACCCGCCGCTGGTGCACAGCGACATCAAGCTGCCGCTCGACGTGGGCCGCAAGATGGTGCTGGAAGCGGTGGCTCCGCTCGGCAAGGACTATGTCGACGCGATGGCCTACGGCTTCGACCATCGCTGGATGGACACCTATCCGCGCCCGCGCAAGCAGTCGGGCGCGCACATGGACGGATACGCCTACGACGTGCACCCGTACGTGCTGATGAACTACAACGACGACTACGAATCGGTCACCACGGTCGCACACGAGTGGGGCCACGCGATGCACTCGTTCCTCGCCAACAAGGCGCAGCCGTTCGTGACGTCGAATTACGCGATATTCATCGCCGAAATCGCGTCGACGTTCAACGAGGAGCTCCTGCTGCAGCGCGTGCTGAAGACGGCGAAAACGGACGACGAGCGCGTCTACTACCTGGGGTATGCACTGGAGCAGCTGCGAGGAACGTTCTTCCGCCAGGCGATGTTCGCGGAATTCGAGCGCAACATCCATTCGCGGGTCGACAAGGGCGAGCCGCTAACCGGCGAGGCGCTGACCAAGACCTACTGCGAAATTCTGAAACGCTACCATGGGGCCAGCGCAGGAGTCGTCGACATCGATGACGCCTATTGCGTCGAATGGGCGTACATACCGCACTTCTACAACAGCTTCTACGTCTACCAGTACGCGACCTCGATCGCCGCGAGCGCGCTGTTCGCGCAGCGTGTCGGCGCGAACGAGCCCGGCGCGCTTCCGCGCTATCTCGACCTGCTCAAGGCCGGCGGGTCCGGCTATCCGTACGAGCTGGTGAAAAAAGCGGGAGTGGATCTCGCCACACCGGCGCCTTATCAGGCGCTGGCGGCGCGGATGAATTCGATCATGGACGAGATCGAGGCGATTCAGGCCAAGCAGAAGAAGTAACGCCGCTTCGCGAACATCGGCCGAGCGTGCGGCCGGTGGAGGGCGCCTAATCCGGCGCCGGCAGGTGCCGGGTTGATACTTGCGCGCCCGCCAGCTCGTGGTCGTTGGCAACCGCCGCGCGCCTTGCTCGGATCAGCGTTTGCGCTTCCAGGCACCAGTGCTTCTTGATGCTGAACCAGACGTCGGCCGCCCACAGTATGTTGAGCCCCCGCACGTCGGCCGGGACCTTGGGCTCTTCGTCGCCCTTCGGAGGAACGTAGGCGTTGATCCAGGCGCGAGCC
Source organism: Casimicrobiaceae bacterium (assembly GCA_036270955.1). Taxonomy (GTDB): domain Bacteria; phylum Pseudomonadota; class Gammaproteobacteria; order Burkholderiales; family Casimicrobiaceae; genus PALSA-1003. Next base: position 5,793 of record DATBBM010000024.1, read on the forward strand.
TTGGGATCCGCCGCCAGCTCGTGGGTGATCGGAACCGTAATGTGGTTATAGGTCATCGGCAGCACGACGTTGCGCACGCTTGCCGCTCCGCCGCGCCGGTATTGACTGACTGCCGTCGTGGCGGGAAACGTCCACGCGATCATGTCGCCTTGAATCGCGAAGCCGGTGAAGTCATCGACGGTGTCGGGGATGGTTCGCAGCCGAAGGAGCATGTCCCACTGGTTCGGCAACATGAATGCCGCGCCGCCCGCGCCGACCGCGGTGGCATAAGTGACCGAGAGTCCCACCACCGGACGCTTGGTGCCATCCAGCGGATCGACGATGCTGTATCGATCTTCGGCCGCGTCGGTCTTGGCATTCCACACGGCGACCTTGGGCTCGAAGGCGCCGGCCAGCGTGTAGAGCACCTTGATCGCCTGCATCCCTCCCTGGCTGTGACCGACGATCATCGGCCTAACGCCTTCATGCTCGTAATACCAGGCGATCTCGCCGGCTAGCCGCTCGCTGCTGCCGTAGGGACTTTGCGAATACGCGCCGTCGGCGGGATCGCGAACCTTTTCTCCGGGGTAGCCCATGCGCTCGAGAAATGTCGCGAACGAGCTCATGATCAGATAGACCGGATAGATACTGCCGTGCACCAATATGATCCTCGGCGCGGGCGCGGTGGCCAGCGTCGATCTCACGTCGTAATCGGAGATATGGTCCGGATCGAGCGCGAGTATCCGATCTTCGAGAGCCGAGTCGAGATTGAGTGAGCGCAGGACCCTTCCCCGCTCGACCGTGTCGCGCGCGGTCCGTTCGACCGTCGTGCCGGGATTGGTCGCGCAACCGAACACGCTCAGTGCTGCGCACGCCGCAAGCATTCCGCGAATCACGCTGGTTCGGCTTCCGGCATCGTGGTCTATGGTCATGGGTTCGCCCATCCGTCCTTCACAGCCGATAGCATCCTTCGCGTGCGGCTCGTCAGGCAGGCAGTGCGCCTTGAGCTGGGCGAAAGGCCGTAGTATGCCTGACACGGCGCTGCCGATATACTGAACGTTGAATGATGCCACCGTTACGGCATCGAGCGACGACTTGATGGCGAGCCGTATCGCTGTCAACTGCCTGACTACCGAGCGAACAGACATGCGGGCCCGTCCCCCGGTAATTGCGATCGCGACCGCCGCCGTCATTGTCAGCGCAGCAGCGGTTGCAGCGACCGAAAGCGGGGCCGCACGCGAGGATCCGTTTGTCTGGCTCGAGCAGATCGATGGCGAACGAGCGATGGCCTGGGTCAGGGCCGAAGATGCGAAAACGGCCGCCGTGCTCGAGCAGGACGCCCGCTACCCCGGCCTGTTCAAGGAAGCCCTCGAGATCGCCGAGGCCAAGGACCGAATCCCGGAGCCGCAGCTTATCGGCGGCCGGATTCTCAATCGCTGGCAGGACGCCGATCACATTCGCGGAATCTGGCGGCGGACCAGCGTCGCCGAGTATCAAAAATCCGCACCGGCATGGACGACGGTCCTGGACCTCGACGCGCTCGCAGTCGCGGAGAAGGCCAACTGGTTCTGGCACGGCGCCGATTGCGAAGAGCCCGCCGAACGCCACTGCATGATCGGCTTGTCGGACGGCGGAGAGGATGCGGTTACGCTGCGCGAGTTCGATTTGGGCTCGGCGCGATTTGTCGACCGCGGTTTCTCCCTTCCCCGGGGCAAGCAGGATGCCGCGTGGCAGGACGCCGATACGCTGCTGGTCTCACGCGAATGGTCGCCCGGCGAGCTCACAAGCTCCGGCTATCCGTTCGTCGTCAAGCGCATCGGTCGCGGCCAGCCGCTATCGGCGGCCGTCGAGGTATTTCGCGGAACGGCGGCCGATGTCGGCGTCAGTCCCTCGGCGTTGTACGACGGCGCCGGTCACCGCGCGCTCGTCATCCGCCGCTCGCTATCGTTTTTCGAAGCCGAATACCGACTGGTCCGCTCGAACGGAACGAGCAGGCTGGGGTTGCCGTCGAAGGCAGACATCGTCGCGCTCGTCGGGGGCCGCTTCGTCGTCAATCTCCGCGAAGACTGGACGTCCGACACTGGAGCGAACTTCCCGCAAGGGTCGCTGGTGTCGATCGATCTCGCTGCGGCGATCGCGTCGCCCGAGCGCCTCCGGCCGACGCTGATATACGCTCCGGGCCCGCGCGAAGCCTTCGAGCAGGCAGCGGCCACGCGCGGCCACCTGTTGGTCAGCATACTCGACAACGTCAAGGGACGCGCCTACGTCTACAAGCCCGAGCCCGGGGGCAAGTGGTCTCGCCGCCGGATCGCGCTGCCCGACAACGCCTCGATCCACATCGTCGATGCGGACCTGCACAGCGATCGGGCATTCCTGAGCGTCACCGGCTTTTTGACTCCGACCAGCCTCTGGCTCGCGGACCTGGCGACCGGCGCGCTTGCAAGCGTCAAGACGCTGCCGCCGCGATTCGACGCTTCGCGTCACGTGGTCGAACAATTCGAAGCCACGTCCAGCGATGGGACGCGCGTCCCCTATTTCGCCGTTCATAGAATCGACATGAAGCTCGATGGCAGCACGCCAACGATACTGACCGCTTACGGCGGCTTCCTCGTTTCCGAGACACCGTACTATTCGCCGGAAACCGGCAAGCTCTGGCTGGAACGCGGCGGCGCGCTGGTGGTGGCCAATATCCGCGGCGGCGGCGAATTCGGACCGGCCTGGCACGATGCCGGGCTCAAGACGCACCGCCAGCGGATCTTCGACGACTTCACCGCCGTCGCGCGCGACCTGATCGCGAAGGGGATTACGAGTCCGCCCCATCTGGGCATCAAGGGCGGCTCCAACGGCGGACTGTTGATGGGCGTCCAGTTCATCCAGCATCCCGAGCTCTGGGGCGCCGTCGACATGCAGGTCCCGCTGCTCGACATGCTGGGCTACGAGCACATTGCGGCGGGCAGCTCGTGGGTCGGCGAATACGGCAGCGTCTCGAATCCCGAGGAAAGGGCATTCCTCGCTTCGATATCCCCTTACGATAACCTGAAGCCGGACGTTCGCTATCCGGAAGCGCTGATATGGTCGACGACCAAGGATGATCGGGTCGGCCCGCAGCACGCGCGCAAGTTCGCAGCCAGGCTTGCCTCGATGGGCGTGCCCTATCTCTTTTACGAAGTCGTTCAGGGAGGGCACGGATCGGGCGCGACCCTGGCGGAGAGAGCCGCGATGACCGCGCGCGAATTCACCTATTTCTGGCGCAAGCTTGCGCCGTCGGAAAATCCCCGTTGAGGCGCGATGCAAGCGCAGTCGATCAGCGCACAGGTTCCGCGGGATGCGATGATCCCGCGCGATCGCCGTCGCTGAACCGGAACAGACGCTGCGGATCGAGCTCGGATAGCTGCGAGATCCCCAGCATCGCCATATCGCGCCGAATCTCGTCGAACAGCAGGCCTATGGCCCGATTGACTCCGGCGGCGCCGCCGACCGCCGCGGCGTAGCCGAAAGGGCGGCCGACGAAGACGAACTTCGCCCCGAGCGCCAGCGCCTTGAGCACATCGGTGCCGCGGCGCACGCCGCTGTCCATCATCACCGGAATGTCAGGGCATGCCGCGGCGACGACCGGAAGCACTCGCAACGGCGAAACCGCGCCGTCGAGCTGGCGGCCGCCGTGGTTGGAGACGATGATGCCGTCGGCGCCGGCGTCCCGCGCCATGTGCGCATCGCGCGCATCCAGTATGCCCTTGACGACGAGCGTGCCCTTCCACAGACGGCGTATCAGCGCAAAGTGCGTCCAATCGAGTTGTCCTCGCTCCGACCATTCCCGGACGACGCTCGGCGACAGAATCGGCGCGCCTCGCGTGGCGAAGTTGTTCTCGAAGTGCGGCATGCCGTGACGAAACAGCGTGCGCAGGAACGTGCCGAACAGCCATCGGGGACGCGTAACGCCATCCCAGGCGAGGCGTAGCGTCGGACGAAGCGGCGCGGAGAAGCCGGCCCGCAAATAGTTTTCACGGTTGGGCGCAACCTGCGAATCGACCGTCACCACCAGCGTGCGGAATCCGGCCAACCCGACGCGCTCGACCAGCGCCGTGATCTCTCGCACGTCGCCCGGCAGATAGGCCTGGAACCATGTCTCGCCGCACTCGCGCACCACATCCTCGAGGCGGATCAGCGACGAGCCGCTCATGATCATCGGAATCCTTGCCGCTGCCGCCGCGCGCGCCAGCACCAGATCGCCGCGGTAGGCATAGAGCGCGCTGATGCCCATCGGCGCCATGCCGAACGGCGCGGCATAGGTCTGACCGAATAGCGACGTCTGCTGCGAGCCTTTGGAGATGTCGATCAGCACGCGCGGAATGAAGCCGAATTCGCTGAATGCGCGGCGATTGTCGGACAGGGACGCGTTGCTTTCGGCGGCGCCGGAGACATAGCCGAATATCGGGCGCGGCAGATGCCTCCGCGCCGCCGCCTCGAAATCTTCCAGGCAAAGGATGCGCTGCAGACGTCGGGTCATGAGTGCTGCATCATCCGTGCCAAACGCGCCGGAGATTCGACCGCACTGGGGTCAGCAGCGGGCGTCAAGAATTCGGCAGACGCGTCGTGGTCCGTCGCCCGCGCCACAGGGCGAACGTGCCGCTTTTTTCGCGATCGCCGTCGCATCCATCGCGATAGCTGATCTCGCCGATCAGCGCGGCGCCGTCGTTCGCGGATTTGCCGGTCAAATGCATCGTTCCGGAGCAGTGTCCTGCCGGATAGCGCCACGCGAGGTCGACGACCAGCGCACCGCCCTCGATGGTTCCCCTGCCGGTTCCGGTGACGTGCAATTGACGCGTCTCCATTTCCACCTGCGCGGTGCCGCCGGACACGCGCAGTTTCCACGTCGCGGGCGCTCGCGTCCGATCGAAGATCATGTGCCCTTCGTATTTTCCCGATCGCGGCTCCGCCGGCCTGGCGCGGGCGTTGGACGCGATGGTGGTCGGCAGCGCAAAGGCCACGATGTAGTCGCCCGGCGCCGTGCGCAGGTCCTTGTGGCCGCCGGCGGCGGCGACGACGAACTGGCGCCCAGTCTCGGTCACGTAAGTCATCGGCGCCGCATGGACGCCCGCGGCAAGTTCCCACGACCCGAGCTCGCGTCCGGTTTCCTCGTCGAAGGCGTGTAGACGGCGATCGAGCGCACCGCCGGCAAAGACGATGCCGCCGGCGGTAGTGAGTGCACCGCCCAGACTCGGCGAGCCCCAGCGCTCGCTTCCGGGGATAGCCGAAAGCGCCTCGATCCGACCGAACGGAACTTCCCATTGCACTTGGCCCGACTCGAGGTTTACCGCGGTCAGCGTGCCGTACGGCGGCGGTGTGCAGGGAACATGATCCGGGGCCGCGAGCGGCGTCTGACGGCGCATCGCAAACGCCGTTCCGGCTTGCGGCGCGATCTGGAAGTCGCGCCCGGTGCGCGCCATTTCGGCGCGATAGTCGTCGCGCGGTATCAGCTGGACGACGGTAGCGAGTCGATTCAGCGGCAGGAAGGCGAGATGTCGTACCGGGTCGATCGAAGCGCCGCCCCAGTTCGACCCGCCGATGTTTCCAGGATAGAGAATTGAACCACGCAGCGAGGGGGGTGTGAAAATTCCTTCCGAGCGGAGCGATGCGATGCGATCATGGCACCATGTCCGCGACTCCGCGCTTATGCCGAACGCGTCGTCCGGCGTGAGCGTGATCGGCACCAGCGGGCGGGGAACGACCGGCATCGGCTGCGTCGGCCAGGCGTCCTCGCCCGGAACGTCGCTCGCGGCGACCCGGTGCTCTTGGACGGGAAACAGCGGCTCACCGGTTTCTCGATCCAGGATGAACAGGAAGCCCATTTTGGTCGCTTGCGCCAGCGCCGGAATATCGCGGCCATCGCGGCGCAGCGTGAACAGCACCGGCTGCGCGGGAACGTCGTAGTCCCACAGATCGTGATGCACGGCCTGGAAATGCCAGACCAGCTTGCCGGTCGAGGCTCGTAACGCGACGACCGAATTCGCAAAAAGATTCTGCCCGAGCCGTTCTCCGCCGTAGAAGTCGGGGCTCGCGCTGCCGACGGGAACGAAAATGAGGTCGCGCGCCGAGTCGGCACTGATGACGGCCCAGGCGTTAGCGGCGCCGGTCGCATGCGCGATCGGACCGCGCCATGTGTCGTAACCCGGCTCGGACGGCGTGCGCGCAATCGGGTCCCACGCCCACCTGAGCGCGCCGGTGCGCACGTCGAACGCACGCACGACGCCTTCCGGCGCCATTGCCCGCTGGTTGTCGGAGATCGATGATCCTACGATGACCAGTTCGCCGACGACCGTCGGCGGCGAGGTGATCGCGTACTCGCCGCGATACTTGGGCTCGTTCCTTAGGCCGCGATCGAGATGAACCTGTCCCTTTTCGCCGAAGTCGGCGCAGGGCGCGCCGGTCCGGGCATCCAACGCAATCAACCGCGCATCGACCGGAGCGACAAAGATCCGGCGCCGGCATTTTGCATCGCGTGAGCGCGACGGATCCAGCCATGTCGAAACGCCGCGATTGGTGAAGTCCCCGTAATCGCCTTCCAGGTCGAGCTCGGAATCGAAAGCCCATAGCTCCCGACCGGACGCGCCGTCCAGCGCGCGCACACCGCCGAACGGCGTCGACGCGTAGAGCACGCCGTCGACGAAAAGCGGCGTCGTCTCGTCGCGCACGAGCGCGGTTCCGATACCGTAGTCGCCGGTGCGATAGGTCCATGCCGGGACGAGCTGCGAGACGTTGTCCCGCGTGATCTGCGCGGCGGCCGAATACTTGCTGCCGCCGGCATCGTTCGCGTAAGAGGTCCATTCGACCGCCCGGCTCGTCGTGGCGCCGCGTCGCGCCGGCTTCGGCGGCTCGCCGGGCGAGGCGGCGCACATCTCCGCGGCGAGGAACATAGCAGCGGCGAGCGCAATACACATGCGGGCACGGACAGGGTTGATCAGACACCTCCGGCGACCGATTGTACGCAATCGCGGAGCAATCGCGTCGAACCTCTCTGATCGCCATCGGCTCGGGTTCACTTTGCCTCGATCCGGTGACACGAATTACAACGCGCGCGGAACGAATTACACCCGTCACCATGTCTAATCGTTGCCTCTAGGGCTAGCCCTTTGGGCGGCTTGCGAGCCGACGTCTGGCATGCCGGTTGCTTGACCCAACCCCGCGAGGAACCGAGTGAAGCAACCATGGCGCCTCGTGCCCCGCACAAGTCTCGCGGCCAGAGGTCAAACAGCGGACTGATTTCGCACGAAGGAGGAACTCCATGGAACGCAAGAAGGCCAGCGATTTTCCGCCTGCCGTACTGAAACTCTTCGACGGCTATATCCACGGCATGATCAGCCGCCGCGATTTTCTGGACCGCGCGGCGAGATACGCGGTCGGCAGCTTCACCGCCGCGGCGATGCTGGAAAGCCTGACGCCCAACTACGCGCTGGCGCAGCAAGTGCCCAAGGACGACGCTCGCATCAAGGCGGAATATCTGACCTACGATTCTCCGCACGGCTCGGGCACGATACGCGGGTATTTTGTTCGGCCGAACGCCACCGGCAAATGGCCGGGCGTGATGGTCTATCACGAGAATCGCGGCCTCAACCCGTACATCGAGGATGTCGCGCGCCGACTTGCCGTGGAGAATTTCGTCGCGTTCGCGCCCGACGGGCTATCGTCGGTCGGCGGCTATCAAGGCGATGACGAAAAAGCGGCGCAGCAGTTTCGCCAGCTCGACCGCAAAAAAATGGCCGACGACCTGATCGCCGGCGCCGCTTTTCTGAAATCGCGTCCGGAGTGCACGGGAAAGATCGGCGCGGTCGGCTTCTGCTTCGGCGGAGACGTCGTCAACACCCTGGCGACCCGGATGCCGGATCTGGCCGCGGCGGTGCCGTTCTACGGAGCCCAACCCAGCGCTGCGGATACGGCGAGGATCAAATCGCCGATGATGCTCCACTACGCGGCGCTCGACGAGCGGATCGACGCCGGCTGGCCGGCGTTCGAGGCGGCGCTTAAGGCGCACGGCGTCAAGTATCAGATGTTCATGTACGCGGGGACCAACCACGGCTTCCACAACGATTCGACGCCACGCTACGACGAGGCCGCGGCGAAGCTCGCGTGGTCGCGCACGATTGCGTTCCTCAGGGAAAACCTGAAATCCTGAAACCGGGTCAAAGGCCGCGCGGCCGCGCGGCGAGGTCTGGTGCGCTGAGCTCGTCCGCGCGGCTCGGTTCGACCAGCGAGATGTAGGGTTGGAACTTGCCGCTGGGATGCGGCGGAAATCGCTCGACCAGCGCCAAGTCGAACTGCGTGTCGCCGCCTAGGATTCCACGCACCATGCGGTGCACGCGCTCGATGTCCTCGGACCGCGGGGTGCCGCTCGGTCGGATATCGAGACGGATCCTGCCATCGGCGGTCTGCACGATCTGATGCTGCGCGACCCAGGCTGCTTCTCTTTCGGCCAGATGCACGGTAATTGCGTACGGATGGACGCGGCGCCCTTCCGGCAGGCGCAGATAGTCGACGCGGCGTCCCTGGATTGCGCGCAAGGCGGAAAACGGTTGCCCGCAGCCGCACGATTCGGCCCCACGGATTGCAAGATCGCCGGTACGGTAGCGAACGAACGGCATCGTATACGAGTGTAGTGCCGTCGCGACGACTTCGCCGACCTCTCCCGGCCCCACCGCACGTCCATCGTCGCCGACGATCTCGACGAGCACATTGTCGTCGCAGACGTGATAGCCGTCGCCCTTCGGACACTGCCACGCCAGCAAGTTGAATTCGTGCGCGCCGTAGAAATCCACCACCGGCGCCGCGAACGCGCTCTCGATCATGCGCCGCGACGCCGCATCGAGGACCTCGCCTCCGCAAAAGATCAGTCGCGGCCGGATCCGGCGCGGCTCGTCGTCGATCCGCGCCGCAACGTGGCGCAGCGTCGATGGATACCCGTAGATGACGTCGGGCCGGTGCCGTATCAGGTTTTCCGCCAGCTTTTTCGCCGGCGCCAGGGCGTCGAATCGTCGCTCGCGATGAATGCCGATCGCCTGGCGGATGCGACCGGCCCAGGGGCGCGGATACTCGTCGAGCGGGAGCTGGCTGAAGCGAGCGACGCGGTCGAAGGTTCGCAGGCCCGCTTCGGCCGACGCCCGCAGGCGAAAGAGATTCAGCAGATGCTCTTCGCGAGGCGCGCGATAGATATTGAACGGCTGGCCCGACGAGCCGCTGGTGGTATGCCGCACCAGCCTTTGCACGTCGGCGCCGTCCACCAGCGTCTCGGCCAGCGGGCGGCCGCGCAAATCGTTCTTGGCTATCGTCGGCAGGGCCTCGATGTGTCCGACCCTCTCGATGTCAGCCGGACCGAGCTTCGACGGTCGCCAATGCTCGCGGTAGGCGGCAACGTGCGTGCGGCAGTGCGCGAGCAGCAAGCGAAGCTTGCGCAGCTGAAATTGCCGCAAGGTTTCCGGATCGGCATGCGTATTCCGCCACATGCGCAGCACTGTATCGGCGTGCTCGAGGCCGAGGGCGCTCCGGTGTCCGCCAGCGGGCATCAAAGCAAAGTCCGTGGGTCCGGACGTAGAGAAGCAGCTCAAATCATCGGCGGATTCGGCCATCCGGGCAAGATCCGCGCGGGACGGCCAGCCAGCTGCGCAGCAGACCGCCGGGGGAAGATCGCGAGCCCGATGGCGGCAACGGTCTCAGTGAGTCGAGCGTGGTCTACTGCCAAGCTCACCTCGCTTCGGCGGCTTGCGACGCAGAAGAAATCGTTCGGTATCATACGCACTTGCCGTCGCACGAAGCGACGCACGCAAACCTGGCCCGATGTCTACCATCAGCCAGAATTTCGTCCCAAGACGGTTCGGCCCGAATCAGTCCGCAGAGTAAGCGCTCTTGATGCAGGTCGGGAACTCGGCGGCCGAAAGACTGCGGCAAAGCTTGTCCATTTCAGCGTACTTCGCTTCGAGTTGCGCCCGACACGCATCCAGCCCGGTCCCTTGGCGGCGGTCGCACGGACCAGCCCGATCTTCACGGTAAGCCTGCACGTCTGTCGGCGGGAGGCGCTGCGGTTCCTCGGCGACTTTGCTGGCCGCCGCTGCATTGTTGTCCGGTGGAACGGCAACGATGAATCCTTGCGCGGGCTCGCCCGAGTTATTCGTTACCACCGGACCCGCGGTGACATCGGCGCGGACGGCGCCAGCCAACATCAGCGCAATCACCGTCAACATCAGGCTTCGGATCGATGTGCGATTCATGCCATCTCCTTTTTCGCGCCTCGTAGGTATGGCTTCGATCGTGTGCCGAAAGCACTGTCGCCGCCATCGGCGCCCGTCTGTTTCGCAGCGCCCACTCCGGTGTGATTCGCCCTAGGTCCAGGTCCTACAGTCAGCCGAGGGAATGGGTATCGCCGCCGCTCCTACGTGCGAATCAGAAGCCGTCCGATACTGGTCGGCGGGACTTCGGCGGATAGTTGGCAGGCAACTCACCGGGAGGAACTGCGTCTGATCGGCGCGGAAAGCCTAACTTCGATGGAGACCTCCATGACCAGTCACCCCTACCGAATCCTGCTGGGCGCGAGCCTGGCACTCATCGTCGGCGCAGCCGGCGCGCAAAACGCACCGGACAACAACTCGCGCATGCCGGCGCAAAACGGCACGACCACGGCAATGCCGGCCCAGCCGTCGATGCAGCCGACCGACAAGATGGCGGCGGAACCGAACGCCACATCGCAGGGCACCGCAGCGCCGAAGTCCGATACCGCGCAGTCCGCTCCGATGCACCGCGCGCACAAGTCAGCTCCTCGTCAGCAGGAAGCCGTATCGCCCGAGGAGAAAAGCTATCGTCAGTCATTGCGCCAATGCGCGCAGGAGCGCGACGAGTCGCAGCGGGACTCCTGTCTCGACAACGCGATCGGGCAGCACCAGCCGAACGGCTGACGCTAGGGAGTTTCGAAAAAACCCCGCCGAGGCGGGGTTTTTTTTGACCTGCGTTATGATCGAGACGCACCCAGCTGCCTACGATGCCCGCCGACGATACCGGGAGCACCCGCTCCGTGCTGCGCTTGCTCGACCGCGTGCTGGGGCTGACGACGACCGGCGCTTCGATACTCGTGCTGCCGGTTTCTTTGCTGCTGTTTCTGCAATGGCCGTTGCGCGATCTGGGAATCGGATACTCTCGCGAGGCAAACGATCTCGCGCAAACGCTGTTCGCGCTGTACGTCGCCGTCGCGATCACCGAGACGACGCGCAGGAACAGTCATCTTGCCGCCGACGCGTTTGCGCTACGCTATTCGCCGCGACTGCGCCGCCTGCTGATGCGCATCGCCTCCCTCATTGTGCTTGCTCCGTGGGCATTGTTCATCGTCTACGCGTCCTGGCCGATGGTTGTGCAATCGGTGCGCCAGCTCGAATCTTTTCCTGAAACGTACAATCCCGGCTATTTCATCGTCAAGCTCGCCCTCGTGCTCCTCGCGCTGCTGATCCTGCTGCAGGCGATTCTCGATGCGATTCGCGGCGGCGAAACGACGACGCGATGAGCGGCAGCCAAGGTCTATGGATGCTGGCGGCCGTCGCGGCTGTGCTGGTCGCGACCGGACTGCCGGCCTGGATCGTGCTGATCGGCGTGACGCTCGGCTTTGCCGCCGGGGGCGTCGCAACCGGCGCGCTGGACATGGCGCTGCTCACGGCCATGCCCGCGAGGATTCTCGGCTTGCTCGAGCACGATTTGCTGCAGGCGCTGCCGCTGTATGTGCTGATGGGAGCGCTGCTCAATCACCTGCCGCTCGCGCAGACGCTGTTTCGCGCCGGCAGTCGCGCACTGGCGCCGATGGGTGCGAATGCTTCACTGGCGGGCCTGGGCCTGGGCGTGCTTCTGGCCCCGATGAACGGCTCTGTCGGCGCCAGCGCGGCGATGCTTTCCCGCACCGTGCAGCCTCGGCTCGATCAGAGCGGCATGGCGCCGGCGAAAAGCGCCGCGCTGGTCTGCGTGGCGAGCACGATGGGCGTCGTTATTCCGCCGTCGTTGGTGTTGATTCTCTTGGGTGATGCGATGATGCGTGCGCACACCGAAGCGGTCAACATCACCGGCGCATCGATCCGCATCATCAATACGCAGGATGTCTTCGCAGGCGCGCTCGTGCCCGCCGGAATCATGCTCGCCCTTTGCGCGGCGATCACGTGGTGGGACGGACGGCGCAGGTCGCCGATGCCTACGTCACCGCTGACGCCGCGCGACTGGCTGGTGGCCGGCATCGCCACGCTATTCATCGCGAGCCTGCTGGCCATTGTGGCATTGGGATACCTGTACGCCGTGGAGGCGGCCGCCGCGGGCGGGGTCGCGCTGTTCGTCTACGGGCTGGCGACACGGTCGTTGAGCTCCGGCGCCTTGCGCGCCGTGCTGCGCGACACGATGGCCGTCACTGGCGCTCTGTTCGCCTTGCTGGTCGCGGCAACGATGTTCACGCTGATCGTGCGCGGTTTCGGCACCGACCGGTGGGTCGCGGCGATGCTGCAGCAGCTTCCGGGCGGCGGCATCGCGGCGGTCTTCGTCGTCCTGCCGATTCTCGCGCTTTGCGCCCTGGTGCTCGATGCATTCGAATTGATATTCGTCGTCGTGCCCGTCGTGATGCCGCCGCTGCTGACGGTCGTACCTGCTGCAACCTGGGTCGCGGTGCTGACGCTGCTGATCCTGCAGGCGAGCTTCCTGTTACCGCCATTCGGCTATGCGGTTTTGATGGTGCGCAGCCGATCGCCTCGACCCGTTCCGATGCATGCGCTGACGCGCGCCCTATTGCCATGCCTGGTCGCGCAATTGGCCGTGCTGACGCTGATCCTGGCGGCACCGGGACTCGTGTGGCAACGAAATTCGACCGCGCTGTCGCCGGCCGCGGCGAGCGAGCCCGCCGGCGGCGACGCCGGCGATTCGGCGCCCGATCCGCAATTCGACCTGCAGCCGGACGGATCGGCTGGAAAGGCTTCGGGCAAGGAGTGATCGGCCGAGGCCGGCGCGTTAAGCGCCGGTCGCCGCCGCACCGGTCAGTGTGCCGCTCTGATAGTCCCGCACCGCCTGCTCGATTTCCTCGCGCGTATTCATGACGAACGGTCCGTATTGAACGATCGGCTCGAGCAGTGGGCGCCCGGCGAGCAGGATGACCCTGCCGCCGTCGGGTCCACCGGCGAATTCGACCTCGTCTCCATCCGACAGAATCCCAGCATGGTGTGTCGCGAGCAGTTTCTGCGCGCTCTCCGGGCCGACGGCGACCGACCCCTCGAACGGGTAGACGAAGGCGTGAAGTCCGGCGGGCAGCACATGACGGAATCTCGCACCGGCGGGAAGCTCGACGTCGAAATACAGCGGATCGGTCGACAGTCCCTGAATCGGGCCGGGCGTGCGCTTACCGCCGGTATCCAGCGTTCCGGCGATGACCTTGACCTTTCCACCGCCGGCGAGCTCGACCACCGGGATCTCGGTCGCCTGGATGTCGCGATAGGCGGCGGCCTTCATTTTCTCCTTGGCCGGGAGATTGATCCAGAGCTGAAAGCCGCGCATGCGACCGGCTTCCTGCTGCGGCATTTCCGAATGGATGATGCCGCGCCCGGCGCTCATCCACTGCACGCCGCCGGCTTTGAGGTCGCCGGTGTTGCCGAGGTGATCCTGATGGCGCATGTGTCCGTCGAGCATGTAGGTCACCGTCTCGAAACCGCGATGCGGATGCGCGGGGAAGCCGGCCACATAGTCGTCGGGATTTTCGGTCGAGAAGTGATCGAGCATGAGGAACGGATCGAGGCGAGCCCAGTTCGATTGACCGAGGCTGCGCTGAAGCTTGACGCCGGCGCCGTCCGAGGTGGGAATGGCTGCGATGACGCGCTGCAGGGTGCGTGTAGGCATGGTCATGGTCTCCTGAGCTCAGAGATATGGGGGCGGCCGCGCGGACGTCAAGTGCCCTCGGGTGCGCCCGGTTGCGCTCGATCGCGCTCAGTCGCGCTCAGTTGCGCTCAGTTGCGCTCAGTTGCGCTAAGGGCGGACCGGCCGGCCTTCACGGTACCATCAGGTGATGACTCGATCGACCGTGTGGCGGTTGGTACCGGCGCTGGGGCTTACTCAGATCGTCTCGTGGGGCACGCTCTATTACTCGATCGCCGTTCTCGGCGCCAGCATGCGCGAGGAGCTGGGCATCTCGGCGGCGATGCTCTTCGGCGCCTATTCGCTCGCGCTGCTGATCTCAGCGCTGACGGCGCCTTTCGTGGGCCGGGCCATCGATCGCCACGGTGGGCGCGCAGTCATGAGCGCCGGATCGGTCTGCGCTTCGCTCGCGCTGTTCCTGATCGCACAAGTGCATTCGACGATGGCGCTCTTTCTCGCCTGGTCGGTCGCCGGCGTCGCGATGGCGATGACGATGTACGACGCCGCCTTCGCCACGCTATCGCAGCATTCGGGCACCAGCTATCGCAAGGCGCTGACCGCGCTGACCTTGATGGGCGGCCTGGCAAGCACCGCATTCTGGCCGGCATCGCTCAAGGGACTCGAGTGGCTAGGCTGGCGCGATACGCTGTTGATTTTCGCGGCGCTGGAGGTAGCCCTCTGCCTTCCGCTGCATCTGATCTTCATTCCGCCTAGCACCGGCGCGGCCGATCACGGCAAAGCCGGCGCCGCGGAAGGGCGCGGCGCCCTCCCCTCCGCCAAGCGCCGCGCCGCTTTCGTCTGGCTGGCGATAGCGTTCGCGCTCAACGGCTTCATCGTCTCGGTGTTGACCGTGCATCTGATCACCATCCTGCAGGGCAAGGGACTGACCCTTGCCACTGCGGTGTGGGTGGGCACCTTCTTCGGCCCGATGCAGGTCGCCGGCCGCCTGCTCGAATTCGCTATCGGACGTCGTTTCGCCTCGCGCTCGATCGGCATCGCCGCGCTATCGCTGCTCGTCGTCGCAGTCGTCGTGCTGCTGGCGCTGAATGGACAGGTCGCGCTGGCGCTGCTGTTCGCCGTTCTTTTCGGCGGCAGCAACGGCGTGGTCACGATCGTTCGCGGCACCGTGCCGGCCGAATTGTTCGGCCGCGCCGGATATGGAGGAACACTCGGCAATCTCGCTGCACCGGCGCTGTTCGCGCGGGCGATCGCCCCGTTCGCTTTTGCGCCGCTTGCCGTCGCGGAATCGGCGATGGCCGCAGGCTTGCTGGTCTTGCTTGCCATGGCGGCGCTGTCGGTCGCGAGTTTCGGCTTGGCCGTGAAGCGTGGCTAGGAACGTCGCTCGCCGCTGCGCCTCCAACATTCTGCAGCGTTGAATGACGCAAACTCGGGGCGCTGTGCTCGGCTATGATCCAATGTCCAGCGATTTCCCGGACAAAGGCGTGACCGCATGACCGCGCAAGACCTCCCCTATCTTCCGCTGACCGAGCTCTCGCGCCGCCTGGGCGCCAGGGAAACGTCATCGCACGACATTGTCGCGGCCTGCCTCGAGCGCATCGCGGCGCTCGATGAACGCACGCATGCGTTTGTCGAGGTCTATCGCGAAGCCGCGCTCGATGGCGCGGCCGCAGCCGATCTGGAGCGCAAGGCCGGACTGGTCCGCGGTCCGCTGCACGGCCTGCCGATCGCGCTCAAGGACCTGCTGCACATCAAGGACCGGGTGACGACGGCGGGCTCGAAGAGCTGGCACGGAAGGCTGGCGACCGAGACCGCCACCGCGGTCGAGAGGCTGCTTGCCGCAGGAATGATTCCGCTCGGCAAGACCCACATGGTCGAATTCGCTTTCGGCGGGTGGGGGCGCAACGAGCCGATGGGCGCGCCGTGGAATCCGTGGGACACGCGCGTTCACCGCGTCGCCGGCGGCTCGAGCAGCGGATCCGCAGTCGCGGTTGCCGCAGGCCTGGCGCCCGCCGCGATCGGCTCGGACACCGGTGGATCGATACGGATCCCCGCCGCATTGTGCGGGTTGACCGGCCTGAAGCCGACTTACGGCGCGATCAGCCTGGCCGGCGTCGTGCCGCTGGCGACGACGCTCGATTCGCTCGGGCCACTGGCGCGGACCGTCGATGACGCCGCGCTGCTGACCGCGGCGATGGCCGGCCCGGATGCGCGCGACGAGGCGACCCTGAACGTGCCGCGGCTCGATTTCGACGCGGTGCTTGCAGGCGCTCCCGATGCGCGCCGCCTGCGCATCACGGCGCTCCCGGCCGAGCAGCTGCCACCCGACACGCTGCCGGATGTGGCGCGCGCCTTGCAGCACGCGATCGCCGTGCTGCGCGAGCAGGGCGCGCTGGTCGACGAAGTCGCGGTGCCGATCGACTTCGAAGACCTGATGGTGCGTAACGGCAGGATCATCGCCGCCGAGGCGTGGGCGCTGCACCGTGACTACATCGAAGATCCCAGGCTGCCGATCGATCCGTGGGTGCGCAAGCGCACGATCGGCGGCAAGGCGATTAGTGCCGCCGACTACATAGACGAACTCGCCCGGCGCAAGCGCGCCGCTGCGGCGTTCGCCGAATGGATGCGCGGCCGCGACGTCCTGCTGACGCCGACTTTGCCGATCACGGCCACGGCGGTCGAAGAAGTCGACGAGGTGGCAACACCGCTCGCCACGTTCACACGGGTCGCCAATTACCTCGGGATCTGCGGGTTGTCGCTGCCGGCCGGCATGTCGGCGGAAGGACTTCCGGTCGCGGTGCAGCTGCTGGGCGCGCCGTTCGCCGAGGCGACGCTGATCCGCGCCGGCCGCGCATTCCAGCATGCCACCGAATGGCATCTGAAGCGTCCGGATCTCTCCGCGTGGGAAAGCGCGTCGTGAGTTTCCGAGGGGTTCGACGCACAGCCGTGGTGCCCTGAACACCCCTGTTGCATGGCAATAGTGCAGACCGAGCTCGTTCCGGCGACGGTGACTGCGGCAAGTCTCTGTTATTTGGACTGTTCGCCGGTCGGCGCGGCTGGCACGCCGCTTGCGACAAAAAATGCATGGAGATGCGCTGGCGGCCGGGAGCGCAGTGATTGCCGATGGAATCGAGCGTTCGATTCGGCTCGCCGCCGCGGCGGCATTGCTCGCATTTTTCGCGCGGCGCCGCGGAAAATCACCGCGCGCGTCGCAGCTCGACCACCCGACCCGTCCGGGCCGCCATTGCAACGAGGATTCGCGCCAGGCTGCCGAGAACAATCGGCGGAATCAACCCTGGGCCGACGTCCTCTGTTCATTGGTGGTTCTGCTGTTGCTGACCATCGTCGTTTATACCGCATTGCACGGGCCCGACGTCCTCGCCGAGCTGGACGAACTCGGACTGGTTTCCGGCGCCTACTGAGCGCGTCGGCAGCAACTCAGAGCGTCAGCGCTACTCGCGTGCCCTGATCGATCGCCCGCTTGGCGTCGAGCTCGACGGCGACTTCCGCTCCGCCGATCAACCGGGGATGGATCCCTGCCGCTTCGAGCGCCGCAACCAGATCGCGGCGCGGCTCCTGTCCGGCGCAAATGACGACGGTGTCCACATCGAGCAATCGAGGCTCGCCGTCGACGCGGATGTGCAGCCCGATATCGTCGATGCGGTCGTACTCGACGCCGGCGATCATCACCACTCCGCGGCGCTTCAGCAGCGTGCGGCGGATCCAGCCCGTGGTCTTGGCGAGGCCCGCACCGACTTTGCTTTGCTTGCGCTGTAGCAGCCACACCTGCCGCGGTGGCGGCGGCTCGTGCGCGGGCTTGAGGCCGCCGCGCGCACCGTAGCCGGCATCGATGCCCCATTCGTCGCGGAATGCCGCGATTGCGGGATCGTCGGCGCGTCCGTCGCTCAAATGGCCGTCGGCCGGCTCGCCGGCGGTGAGGAGCTCGGCGACGTCGAAGCCGATGCCGCCCGCACCGATGATCGCCACGCGCCGTCCCGGGTCGCGTCGTCCCTCGACGACGTCGACATAGCTCGCGACCTTCGCGTGCGTGATTCCGGGGATCGCCGGTGTTCTCGGCAGGACGCCGGAAGCCAGAATCACCTCGTCATAGCCCTGCAGGTCTTGCGCGACGGCGCGATGATCGAGCCTCAGCCTGACGCCTGTTTTCGCCAGCCGTACGCGAAAATACCGCAGCGTCTCGGCGAATTCCTCCTTTCCCGGAATGCGGCGCGCAAGATTGAACTGGCCGCCGATCTCCGCCGCGGCATCGAACAGACTCACGTCGTGGCCCCGCTCGGCGGCGGTCAACGCGCAGGCCATGCCCGCCGGACCGGCGCCGACGACGGCGACCTTGCGCCTGGCCGCGGCCGGCGTAAAGACCAGCTCGGTTTCGCGGCACGCGTACGGATTGACCAGGCAAGTCGCCGTCTGCCGCTCGAATATCTGGTCGAGGCAGGCCTGGTTGCATCCGATGCAGGTATTGATTTCGTCGGCGCGTCCCTGCGCCGCCTTGGCGACAAAGTCGGCGTCGGCGAGGAATGGACGCGCCATCGAAACCATGTCGGCGTCGCCGCGCGCGAGGATCGCCTCGGCGGTGGCGGGATCGTTGATGCGGTTGGTCGTGATCAACGGAATTTTCACCGCGCCCTTCAGCCGTCGCGTCACCCAGGTGAATGCGGCGCGCGGCACCATCGTCGCGATCGTCGGGATCCGCGCCTCGTGCCAGCCGATGCCGGTGTTGATGATCGTCGCACCGGCGGCTTCGATCGCCTGCGCCAGCGCGACGACCTCGTCCCACGAGCTGCCGCCTTCGACCAGATCCAGCATCGACAGGCGATAGATGATGATGAAATCCGGGCCGACCGCTTCGCGGGTGCGGCGCACGATGGCGACCGGGAAGCGGATGCGGTTGAGAAACGAGCCACCCCAGTCGTCGTCGCGCAGATTGGTCTGCGGCGCGACGAACTGATTGATCAGATAGCCTTCCGAGCCCATGATCTCGACGCCGTCGTAGCCGGCGCGCTGCGCGAGCACCGCGCAGCGCGCATAGGCCGCGACCGTCCGGCGCACGCCCCAGCTGGTGAGCGCGCGCGGGCGAAACGGCGTGATCGGCGACTTCAGCGCCGATGGCGCAACGGCGAGCGGGTGATAGGAGTAGCGGCCGCCGTGGAGGATCTGCATCGCGATCCTGCCGCCCGCAGCGTGCACGGCGTCGGTCACCGTGCGGTGCTTCGCGACCTGCCAGGCGAACGACAGCTGCGAATGGTGCGGATCGATCCGCCCGCTGAAGTTCGGCGCGATGCCTCCGGTGACGATCAGTGCGGCGCCGCCCCTTGCGCGCGCGGCGTAGAAAGCGGCGAGCTTGGCGAAGCCGTTCGGGGCCTCTTCTAGCCCGGTGTGCATCGAGCCCATCAGCACGCGGTTCTTCAGCGTGGTGAAACCGAGCGGGAGAGGAGCCAGCAGATGAGGATAGGCAGCCATGAATGCCGGTGGACGCGCCACGCGCGCCGTCAAGGCCGACAGCGTAATCGATTAGGGCCTGTTCACGGAAAATGCGTGAACGGCTCGTCGCCGCTGGCTGCGAAAGTATCGCCTTGGTCAGGCCGCCCGGAACCCCGGTTTCAGACGACGCGGCGCAGAAGCCCCGGGTCGCGCGCGGCGCGGGTCCAGACCGACGAGCGCATCCACGCGACCATGTCCCCCGCGGCCACCGGGCGACTGAGCAGATACCCCTGGACCATGTCGCACCCTAGGCCCCGCAGTCGCTCGACCGTCGCTTCGTCCTCGACGCCCTCCGCGACCACGACCAGGCCCATGTGGTGCGCGAGGTCGATCGTCGAACGCACGATCACCGCATCGCTGGTATCGCGCGCCATGCCCAGGATGAATGCCTTGTCGATCTTGAGCTCGTGGACCGGCAGCCGCCGCAGATAGGCGAGCGACGAATAGCCGGTGCCGTAGTCGTCGATCGCCAGCCGGCAGCCCAGCGCGTGAAGCCGCCGCAGGTTGTCGATCGCATGGTCCGGATCGTCGAGAATTGCGCTTTCGGTGATCTCGAGGGTGATCCACTGCGCCGCGCAGCCGTGCTTGTGCAGAAGCGCCTCGACGCGGTCCGGCAGCTCGAGGTCGACCAGGTCGCGCGCCGAAATGTTGATCGACACGTTCATCGGCAGGTCGTCGCTGCGCCAGGCCGAGCATTGCGCGATCGCGTGTGCCATCACCCACTGCGTGATCGCGCGTATGTAGCCTGTCTGCTCGGCAAAGGCGATGAACTCTGCGGGCGAGACCAGTCCCCGCGTCGGATGCCGCCAGCGCACCAGAGCCTCGGCGTGCAGTTCGCTGCCGCCGCGCAGCGCGATCTTGGGTTGGTAGAAAAGCACGAGCTCGTCTTCGTCGACGGCTTTGCGCAAGCCGCTCATCAGCGAAAGACGTTCCTTGCTGTGCAGGTCATAGCGCTCGTCCCACAGCGCGATGCCGAGATTCTTTCGCTTTGCCGCGTACATCGCGGCGTCGGCGTGTCGCAGCAGGGTCGAGCGCTCGCTGCCATGTTCGGGATAGACGGCGATCCCAATGCTCGCGCGCACGTCGACGACGTGACCTTCGGGCGTCATCGGCATGTCCAGCGCATGCAGCAGGGCCTTGGCGACGCGCTCGGCCTTGGCCGCATCGTCCCCGGGCAGCAGTATCGCGAACTCGTCGCCGCCGAGGCGCGCAACGGTATCGGTCGGCCGCTTGAGCAAGAGCTCGAGTCGGGACGAAACCGCGCACAGGATCAGGTCTCCGATCGGGTGGCCGAGCGAGTCGTTGACGTCCTTGAAGTGATCGAGGTCCATCAGCAGCACCGCCACCGGCGTGCCCGCCGCCGCCGCGGTGGCCAGCGCCTCGTCGAGGCGGTCGTTGTACAGCGCCCGGTTCGGCAACTGCGTCAAGCCATCGCGGTAAGCCAGGTCCATGATGCGGGATTCGCGGGCGGCGATGTCCTGCTGCATGTTGCGGAAGGCGTTGGCGAGATCGCCGATCTCATCGGTGCTCGATATCGGCGGAACGGTCGAATAGTCGCCGGCGGCGATACGCAACGCGGTGCCTGCCAGATCGTGCACCGGACGCGCGATGCCGCGGGCGATGATAACGCTGGCGAATACCGAGATGATCACACCCAGCAGCGATATCAGCGCCATCTGACGCTGCAATCGGCGGAATGGCTCGAGAGCGGGATACAACGGGTCCTGCAGCACGGCGACGACGCTCGCCTCCGCCTGCGTCGGCAGCTGCACCACTCGGCTGATCGCGGTGTCGCCGTGGACGGCATTGCCGTCCGCGTCGGTTTCGGCAAACCGGTCGGACGCCATGTCGGCGCGCAAGCCGGCGCGATCGGCGAGCGGCAGCGTGCTTGCCTGGAGTTTCCAGCCGTCGTTGGCGCGCCGGCTGAAAAAACTCACATCGAGCCCGGTCAGCCGCTGCAGCTCCCCGGTCAGCGCATCGTTGACCCGCAGTCCGACCACCGCCCACGCGATCGGCACGGGAGCCAGCACCGGCACGACGACCAGCTGGTAGAGCTCGCCGCGCAACACGACCATCGCCGAGGCTTGCTCTAGGACTTCCGCCTGGTCGAGCAGGCGCGGCAGCACGAACGGCTTGCCGGTGCCGCTGCCGATGGTGTCGCCCAGGACTTTCTGATCGAGTCCGACGATCATCACCAGCGGCGCATCGATGCGCTTGCCGTAATTGACCAGCACCGACCCGATGGTCTCGTGATCGCCGGTGGCGATCACCTCGCGGAACGCGTAGTCGGCTGCCATCAGGCGCGCACCCTGCACCAGTCGCTGCGCATCCTGCTCGAGCAGGCGATCGAACACGCGCGCGCCGGCGGCGACTTCGGCGCCGACCGTGCTGCGTGCGGAATTGCCGCCTACCGTGTTGATCAGGAGGAATCCGCCAACCTGCACGACAAAGATCAGCAGCAGAAACAGCGCCAGGATGCGCGTCTGCAGGCTGCGCATCGGCAGCGCGCGTAGCCGTTTGAGTGTCATCGTCATCGCAGGCCTGGGCCGCCCGCGGCCTTCCCCGGCCGTGCCGGGGCGGCAATGCCCACGCAAGGCCTGCCGTTCGTCGGCACATCGGCGACCAAGCCTGTCGCCACGCGATCGTGGAAAAGGGACGGCGCCGGGTCTTTCGACCCGGCCCGTCTCGGACCCAGGCGATTTATACTCATATTATTCAATAAGTTACGAATACCGCCCGAGTCGCTCAGCCCCCCCGGCATCTCGCTCGCATCAAAAATGCTTATGCAGCACGTGTTTGCGAGCCCGTGAATAAGCAAGTTCCCTGCCGCCCATTGATGGATGCCGACTCGACAGCGCGTTCCACCCGCCGCTCGCGCGAGACCGCCCGCGCTCGCGCGGCGGTCCGCTTGCTGCTGTCGATGCTGCTTTGCGCCGCAGGACCCGCGCACGCCGAATGGTTCTTCGACCTGGACGCCGGCGCCCTGTACGACGACAACCTGACGCGGGCGCAGCAGGCAGCGGACGTGCGCGGGGACGGCGCGGCGACGCTTGCCGCCGCCGCAGGGTGGTATCACGCTCCGTCGGGGACCGACGGCATCACCCTGTCGCTCGGGGCGAACAGCGAAGCGTACGCGCGCTTTCATGGCCTCAACCTGATCTCTATCGGCGGCAGCGCCAGCTATCGCCACAAGTTCGGGCTCGGCCGCGACGTGCCTTGGGCATCGATCACTGTCAGCGCTGCGCACGACGACTATCGCGGCGATATCCGCGACGGCGATCGCCTGGAAGCGCGCCTCGAAGTCGGCAAGCGCCTGGGCGAAAATTTCGACGCCGCGGTCGGCGTCGAGATCGACCGGCGATTTGCCAGCAACGACCGCCCGGTCGTGCCGGGAATCTCAGGCAAGCCCTTCGATCTGCACGGGCAGAGCGTCGGCGCGCGCGCCGCGTACGACGTCAGCGACCGGCTGCAGGTCGGCGCGCGCGTGTCGGCGCGCCGCGGCGACGTCGTGTCGACGACGCGGCAGAACCTCGACATCTTTCTGGCGTCCGACGCGATTGCCGCCGATCCGACGTTCGGCAGCGACTTCTACGCTTACCGGCTGCGCGGCACGACCACCACGGCCAAGGCGACCCTAAGCTGGGCTCTATCGGACCGTTCCTCGCTGAATGTCGGCTACGCGGTGGCCCGAACGGCCGCCTACGACGATCTCAATTACCTCAGCCGGCTCGGGACGATCCTGCTGGCCTATCGCTACTGATGCCCTCTCGCCACGACGGAGACTTTCTGATGCGGATCCTCCTTGGCCTCGCCCTTATCGCCCTGACGGGGCATGTGGCGCTGGCGCAGCACGAGATCGCGGCCACCGTCGTCGACGACAAGGGAAAGCCGGTCGCCGATGCCGTCGTCGTTGCCGTGCCATCCGACGGCGGTCTCCGCCTCCCCACGCGGCGCGATGCGGTCGTCGACCAGGTCGACAAGGAGTTCACGCCCAAGGTCAACGCGATCCTGGTCGGCACGCCGGTGATCTTTCCCAACCACGACAACGTCCGCCACCACGTCTATTCGTTCTCGCCTGCCAAGCGCTTCGAGCTCCCGCTTTACGCCGGCGTGCCGGCGCAGCCGGTGGTGTTCGATACGCCGGGCGTCGTCGTTCTGGGCTGCAATATCCACGACTGGATGGTCGGCTACATTTACGTCTCCGAATCGCCGTATTTCGCCAAGACCCGCGCCGACGGCAAGGCGGTGATCGCGGACCTGCCGCCCAGGCATTACGTCGTGCGGGTATGGCATCCGCAGCTGGAAGGCGGCGAGGCCGCGACCAGGAAAAGTGTCGACGCCACCGGCAGGCGGCGCATCGACGTCGAATGGGCACTGAAGCTGAAGCCCGAATTGCGCGTGCGGCGGTCGCCTGTCGGCGACCACAGCGGTCACTATTGACATGGGTTCGCCCAGCTACCACACTCGCGCCCCGATAAAATGCAGTCACAGGAAAGGCTGACGATGGACCGCAGGCTGGATTGGATCGTCTCGAACGGAGTGTTCGCCGCAGGCTTGTATTTTGCAATCGTCGCGCACGTCGGATGGGCGCAGTACGCGCTTGCCGCGTACACGTGGTGGACGCTGGCCAACTGCGCGACCGCCCTGATCAGAGGCCCGGGCTCGCGGCCGATCAGCCTGCCGACCGCTCCGCCGCTGCAGGCGATGATCTTCGATCTCGGCGTGCTGGCCGTGATGTTCGGCGCGCATTGGTACTGGACCGCGTTCGCCTACGCGATGATGTCCGGATGCGCTGTGTTGATCAGGGAGCGCACTCCGAGCAAGCGCTGACGCGGCCTGGCCGCGGCCCTCGCCCGGCATTGACGCGGTCCGCGTCAAGGGAAACAATCGAGAGCGGCGCCAGTCGCGCCGCCCTTCGATCCCGAGGAATCCCGATGTCTCCGATCTCTGCGGCCGCCCGCCGCGATCAGTCGTTCCATCTGCATCCATCGACCAACCTGCGCGCGGTCCTCAACGACGGGCCGCTGGTAATCACGCGGGGCGACGGCGTCTACGTGTACGACGACCAGGGGCGCCGGTATCTCGAAGGCATGGCCGGGCTGTGGTGCGCGTCGCTCGGATTCTCCGAACGGCGCCTCGCCGAGGCCGCATACCGGCAGATGTGCGAGCTGCCGTTCTACCACAGCTTCGGCGGCAAGGTTCCGGCAATCAGCACCGAGCTCGCCGAGCGGCTGATAGGCGTCGCGCCGTCCGGCATGGGCAAGGTCCTGTTCGCGAATTCCGGGTCCGAGGCGAACGACACGGCGATCAAGCTCGCCTGGTACGTCAACAACGCGCTCGGCCGTCCGCAAAAGAAAAAGATCATTTCGCGCCAGCGCGCCTATCACGGCGTCACCATCGCCAGCGGCAGCCTTACCGGGCTTGCCTTCGCGCACGATGATTTCGATCTGCCGATCGCGCGCATTCTGCACACCGACGCGCCGTACTATTATCGCGGCGCGCAAGCGGGCGAGAGCGAGGAAGCGTTCGCCGCGCGGCTGGCCGCCAATCTCGAGTCATTGATCGTTCGCGAGGGTCCCGACACGGTGGCGGCGTTTTTCGCCGAGCCGGTGATGGGCGCCGGCGGAGTTATCGTTCCGCCGGCGGCCTACTTCGATCTCATCCAGCCGATCCTGAGGAAATACGACATCCTCTTCGTCGTCGACGAAGTCATCTGCGGCTTCGGCCGCACCGGAAACCTGTTTGGCTCGCAGACGTTCAATCTCCGACCCGACATGATCACCGTCGCCAAGGCGCTTTCGGCGGGCTACCTGCCGATTTCGGCCACGATGGTGTCGAACGCGCTGTACGAAATCCTCCTCGCGCAGAGCGACAAGCTCGGCATATTCGGCCACGGCTACACTTATTCGTCGCATCCGGTTCCGGCTGCCGTCGCGCTGGAGACGCTGAAGATCTATGCCGAGCGCGACATCGTAAGCATGGTGCGGCGCGTCGGCCCCCGACTGCAGGCAGCGATTCGGAGCTACGCCGCGCATCCGCTGATCGGTGATGCGCGCGGCATCGGTCTGATCGGCGCCGTCGAGCTGGTGCGCGACAAGGCGACTCGCGAGAGCTTCGCGCCGAAGGCCGCGGTGGCGGCATACCTGGTCCGCCGCGCCCAGC
Source organism: Casimicrobiaceae bacterium (assembly GCA_036270955.1). Taxonomy (GTDB): domain Bacteria; phylum Pseudomonadota; class Gammaproteobacteria; order Burkholderiales; family Casimicrobiaceae; genus PALSA-1003. Next base: position 31,296 of record DATBBM010000024.1, read on the forward strand.
ATCACGGCGCCATTCTTCGCAACATGCCCGGAGATATCGTCGCGTTCAGCCCGCCGCTGATCATCAGCGAAGCGGAGGTCGACGACATGATGGTGTCCTTCGGCAAGGCGCTCGACGATACCTGGACGATGGTGAAGGAAAAGGGCCTGGCCTAGCGCAGGTCCGCCGGACGACCGGCCCGCGTTGACCGGATGGCCGGCAAGGGACGATGATTGGCACCCACTGCCCTTCGCATGAAACCGTCCGAACCCATCGTCCGCTTCGTCGGCGTCGAAAAAAGCTACGATGGCATCACCCGCGTCGTCGACGATCTCGATCTGGATATCGAGCGAGGCGAGTTCCTGACCTTGCTGGGCCCATCGGGCTCGGGCAAGACGACGACCCTGATGCTGCTCGCCGGTTTCGAGACGCCGACCGGAGGTCAGATCCTGCTCGAAGGCAGGTCCCTGTCTCACATGCCGCCGCACCAGCGCAATATCGGGATGGTGTTCCAGAACTACGCGCTGTTTCCGCATATGAGCGTCGCGGACAACATCGGCTTTCCGCTGTCGGTTCGCGGCGTGCCGGCCGCGGAGCTTGGAGCGCGGGTCGAGAGGGCGCTCGACATGGTTCAGCTGTCAGGTTTCGGCGACCGGCGGCCGGCACAGCTTTCCGGCGGCCAGCAGCAGCGCATCGCCGTCGCGCGCGCGTTGGTGTTCGAGCCCAAGCTGATCCTGATGGACGAGCCGTTGGGCGCGCTCGACAAGCAGCTGCGCGAGCAGATGCAGCTCGAGATCCGGCGGCTGCACCAGCGCCTGGGCGTCACGATGGTCTATGTGACTCATGACCAGTCCGAGGCGCTGACGATGTCGGATCGGATCGCGGTGTTCCACCGCGGCCGGATCCAGCAGCTGGACACGCCCCGACAGATGTACGAATACCCGAAAAACGCCTTCGTCGCCCGCTTTATCGGAGAGAACAACCGTCTCGAAGGCAGCACCGAGTCGACCGTCGACGGCCGCTGCACGATCCGTATCAAGGACAGCGACGCCCGGATCGAAGGGACGCTGGTCGAGCCCGTGCCGGACGGCGGAGCCGTCACTGTTTCGCTGCGGCCGGAGCGAGTGCAAATCCACGTGGCCGGGCATACAATCGACCGGCGGCGCGGCTGCAGCCTTGCCGGCACGCTGCGCGAGATTGTCTATCTCGGCGACCACGTGCGCGCGCGCGTGGCGCTGAATGGGAACGAGGAGTTCACGGTAAAGCGTCCGATCAGCGAGGCGCACGCGATACCCGATATCGGCGCGGCAGTGGAGATGCTCTGGGAACCCGAACACTGCCGCGTCTTTGCGCAGGAAAACTAGGTTGAGGAGGGCACCATGTTCAGCAACAAGGTAACTGCCGTTGCTTTTGCCGCTATCGCATCGATGCTGTCGGCGACGGCGCTTTCGCGCGACCTGGCCGTCGTGTCGTGGGGCGGCGCCTATCAGGATGCGCAGCGCGAGGTCTATTTCAAGCCGTTCATGGAAAAAACCAAGGTCAACATGACCGAGGAAAACTGGGATGGCGGCGTCGGCACGCTGCGCGCCAAGATCCAGGGTGGCAACAATAACTGGGACGTCGTCCAAGTCGAATCCGAGGAGCTGCTGCTCGGTTGCGAGGAAGGTCTGTACGAAAAGATCGACTGGGCGAAGCTGGGCGGCAAGGACAAATACCTGCCCGACGCCGTCAACGATTGCGGCGTCGGCGCGATCGTCTACAGCTTCATCATGGCCTACGACGGCGACAAGATCAAAGGCGACACGCCGAAATCCTGGGCCGATTTCTGGAACGTGAAGAAGTGGCCGGGCAAGCGCGCGCTGCGCAAGGGTGCCAAGACGACGCTCGAGATCGCGCTGATGGCCGACGGCGTCGCGCCGAAGGACGTCTACACGGTTCTCGGCACGCCGGCCGGCGTCGACCGCGCGTTCAAGAAGCTCGACGAGCTCAAGCCGAATCTCGTCTGGTGGGAAAAGGGCTCGCAGCCGCCGCAACTGCTCGCGTCCGGCGAGGTCGCGATGACCGATGCCTACAACGGGCGAATCGCGGCTGCCAATGAAAAGGACAAGAAGAACTTCAAGATCGTCTGGACCAACAACCTTTACACGATCGACTCGTGGGTCATCATGAAAGGCTCACCGAACAAGGCGCAGGCCGAGACTTTCCTTCAGTTCGTCAACGATCCGCAGAATCAGAAGAACCTGCCGCCGAAGATTCCGTACGGTCCGACGACCAAGGCATCGACCGCCTTGATCGACAAGAACGTGCTGCCGGAGCTCGCGACCGCACCGCAAAACATGGCTTCGGCGCTGCCGATCAACGACAAGTTCTGGCTGGAGAACCTGGACAAGCTTTCGCAGCGGTTCAACGCCTGGGTCGCCAAGTAACGCGCCACGGCGGACGTTAGTGCGATGCTGACCGGCGCAGCGGCTGCAGGCCACGCCGCGCTGGCCAGCGTCGGCGACGACGCCGTCAAACTGCGCCGTGCGCTGCGCAAAAGCCGCCGCCGCGAGCAATGGCGCGCGGCGGCGCTGGTGCTTCCGCTGTTCGTCTTTCTCGCGGCATGCTTCGTCGTGCCGATCGCCGCGATGCTTGCGCGCGGCGTGGTCGACACCGACGTGGCCCGCATCCTGCCGGCGGTCACGGCGGCGCTCAGAAGCTGGGACGGCGTCGCACTGCCGCCGGAATCCGCGTATTCGGCGCTGGCTGGCGACATTCGCGCGGCGCGCGCCGCGGGCACGCTGGCGAGCGCCGCAACGCGGCTGAATTACGACCAGCCCGGCTTTCGCACGTTGTTGTTCACCACCGGCAGGCAATTGCCCGACGAGCTGTCGGCGCCCGCCAAAGAAACGCTGATCGGCATCGACCCGAAGTGGGGCGAGCGCGAGACCTGGGCCGCCATACGTCGCGCCGGCGGCCCGGTCACCGACTTTTATCTGTTGGCTGCACTCGACCTGCAGCGCGACGCCGACGGTTCGATCACCGGCGGCCCGGCAGAGCAGCGCGTGTTTCGCGACGTCCTCGGACGCACGCTGTGGATCTCGGCGATGGTGACGCTGATCTGCCTGCTCGTCGGCTACCCGGTCGCCTATGTGATCGCCGCGCAGCCGCCTGGACGCGCAAGCATGCTGCTTTTCCTTGTGCTGCTGCCCTTCTGGACCTCGCTGCTAGTGCGCACCGTAGCCTGGGTCGTGCTGCTGCAGAAGGAAGGCGTGCTGAACAGCCTCTTCATGTCGCTCGGGCTGGTGCACGAGCCATTGAAGATGATCTACAACCGCTTCGCCGTCTACGTGGCGATGGTGCATGTGCTGCTGCCGTTCATGATCCTGCCGCTGTACAGCGTGATGCGCGGCATTCCGCCGTCGTACGTTCGCGCCGCGTCATCGCTTGGCGCCAAACCGTTCACCGCGTTCCGGCGCGTGTTCGTCCCGCAGACGCTGGCAGGCATCGGAGCCGGCTGCCTGATGGTGTTCATTCAGGCGCTGGGCTACTACATCACGCCGGCGCTGGTCGGCGGCGCCGAAGACCAGATGATCAGTTACTTCATCGCCTTCTATGCCAGCAAGACGGTCAACTGGGGCATGGCCGCGGCGCTGTCGATCATGCTGCTTACCGCGACGCTGCTGCTCTACGCGGTGTACAACCGCATGGTCGGCGTCGAGCGGATGCGGCTGGGCTAGGGGCTCACCGGTGCGCAATCCCACCGCCACACTGGGCGAACGGCTGACCCGCATCGGGCTGATCGCGCTGACCGGCGCGGTGCTGCTGTTCCTGGTCGCGCCCATCCTAACCATCGTGCCGCTGTCGTTTTCGTCCGGATCGTTCTTCTACTATCCGCTGCCGGGATTGAGCCTGCGCTGGTACCAGGACTTCTTCACCTCTTCGTTCTGGCTGTCGTCGCTGAAGAACAGCCTGATCATCGGCATATCGGCGACGGTTCTGGCCACCGTTCTCGGGACGATGGCAGCGATCGGCATCTGGCGCGCGCGCTTTCCCGCGCAGGCGCTGGTGCTGGCAATGCTGATCTCGCCGATGGTCGTACCGGTGGTCATCATCGCCGTCGGCGTCTACTTCGCTTTCGCGCCGCTGGGTCTCACCGACGGCTACCTCGGCCTGATCCTCGCGCACGCGACACTCGGCGTCCCGTTCGTCGTCATCACTGTGCTGGCAACGCTTTCCGCGTTCGACCGCACACTGCTCCGCGCGGCGGAAAGCCTCGGCGCTTCACAGCTGACGACGTTTCGCCGGGTCATGCTGCCGTTGATCCTTCCGGGTGTGGCCTCGGGTGCGGTGTTCGCGTTCGCGGCGTCGTTCGACGAAGTCGTCGTCGTCCTTCTGATGGCCGGACCCGCCCAGCGCACGCTGCCGCGCCAGATGTTCGCCGGGATCAACGACAACATCAGCCTGACGATCGCCGCCGCAGCGACGATGCTGATCGCGATTTCGCTGGCGCTGATGATCGCCGTCGGCGCTTTGCAGCGCCGCAGCGCGCGGATGCGGCAGGCGTCCCGATAATCGCGTTCGCCGGAACTTAAGTCCCGAGCGGGACGAACGGACGGTCGACCGGCACTCCGGTCGCCAGCGCGCGCGCCGCGACCTTGCGCGCGATCACGAATCCTTCGTCGACGTCGATGCGGTAATGGATCCCGCCATAGATTCGGGATTCTCCGGCTTCGCGCGCCATCGCGAAATATCGGCCGCCCTCGTCCGGGAATTGCGCGTCCAGGACCAGGCCGATGGCACCCGAGATGCATGCATGGTTGCTCGGATACGACGGGTGATTCGGGACGGCGATCGCCAGGTGAATGCCCGGGTCGAGCTGCGTCGGCCGCGGGACCCAGTACACATACTTGGAATCGTGACACGCGATGGTCGCGTCGACGGCGACCATGTGGACCAGCGCGAGCACTCGCGCCGAGTCCGCCTCGCCAAGCCTGTGCGCAACGATTGCCCTCTTGGTCACTTCGTTCCAGTAGCCTGCGTTGAAAGAGCCCGTCAGGCCTTCCCAGTATTGGGCGATGCGCACCTGCTCGACGCTGCGCCGGTCCGAAATAGTGCGAACTTCGGCCAGCGTTGTCCGAAAGGCCGGCGAGTCGACGCCCGGTGGCGGCGGCGCCCGATAGTCGGCGCCGCTGGCGAGAAAGAAGGTTCGCATCTCGCCCAGACGCGGCCCCAGCGGCGGCCGCGCCGGTTGTGCCCGGCTCGACCACCTGTCTGCGCTGGTCGGCAACGGGCCGACAAACACGAGATCGGACCGATCGCTCTTGGCCGTCGCGATGACGACCGTCGCGACCGAGCGACCGACCTCCACGCCCGCAGCGAATTCCGCCTGTCCGTCGATCCCCATCGCCGCCATTTCACCGGCCAGGCGCTGGCCTACGGCTTCCTCTTCCTTCGGGAAAAACGCCACCAGCGTCGTTGCCGCGGCTCCGCTGATCGCGCCCTCGGGCCGGCGACCCTGCTGGCGCGCAACGATGATCGCGTTATTGATCGCCAGATTGACATAGGCAAGCGTACGCGCTGCCGGGAACTGCCCGACCTGGTTGCGCGCGATGACGTCGCAAGCATAGTCGTTCCAGCGCATCGTCGACGTGTGGAGAGTCCAGGGCGGAGCCGGCGGAGGCGAAGCGCTCGCGATGGAGCTGCGTTCCGGTTGCTGGGCGCACCCCGCGGCCAGCATCGCCACCACGATCGCAAGAATTGCCAATGGACGATGGCCCGCAAGACGGCCCAGGTAGTTCGACGGTGTGCCCATGTGCTCCCCTCGTGGCAAATGGAAAGATCGGGCTTGCGCCAGCGAAGTAGCGTACGCCGTTGTAAGCGCCAATGCCAGACGTTGGTGGCCGCTATCGGTTCGAAGACAGCTCGGGCGATTGCCGCGCCGGCGGGCTGGGGCGCGCGGCCAAGCTGTCCTTGGCCTCCTGCATCAGTCCGCGGCAATCTGCGTCCTTGCCGCCGCCGGTGTCGATCAGCGGCAGCAAGGCGGCCAGTGGGTTCAGCGCACCCAACGCGACCGCGCTCGCCACGCGCGCTGCGATCGGGCCGACTGCGGGATGGACCTGCGGCGAGCTGAAGCTGCCGTCGACGACGATCGGCCCGCGCAGGGCCAGGATGCTCGGGACCTTCGACTGGGCCTTGAGTGTCAGGTCGTAGCGCTCGTGGGCAAAATCGATGCTGCCTTCGCCCAGAATCTTTTCCGCGTCGGTGTCGATCACAAGCGTCTTGGCTGCCATGCGCCCGTCCTCGGCGACGAAGTCCGCGACGATGCAGCGGATCGGCGAATTCTCGTCGCCCTTGAACAACAGCTGCGCGGCGCGAGCGAGATCCAGATTGGTCAGTACGATCGACAGCTCGCTCGCCTCGCCGCCCCAGCTGATCAGCGCGGCTTCGCCATTGCTGGTGGCCAGCATGTCGGCGATCGAGTTGCCGCTGGCGACGAAGTGGGCCTGACCGCCGACCTTGCCCGCGCTTCCCTGCGGCGGCTTGAGCTTGGGCAGGACTTTGCTTAGCTCGACGTTGCGGACCGTCACCTCGCCCTTGGTCCGGAAAATTTTCTCGCGTGCGTCCATGACCAGGGTCGAAACGACATGCCCTCCTCCAACGCCGAAGTCGAGCGGATTGAGCGTGAGAACGCCCCCATGCAGATCGAGCACGGCGTTCAGATTATCCAGCGGCAAGTCCGACGCCATGAACCGCTTGCCCTTCAGATGCACCTTCGCGTCGACGGCGCGCAGACTGTCCGGTTCGTAAGGCTTGGTCGGAAGCGCGCGGCCGGTTCTGGCTCGCTTGGCCGTTTCCGCTTTCTGGGCGGCGCTCTTTGCGCTCGGCGTCTGGGATACAGGCGGCAGACCGATCAGCCCCCCCAGATCCTTGTAGTTGAGCGATTGCGACACCAGATCGGCGTCGACCAGCAATCTTTGCCCGCTACGGTCGACGTCGAATCTCCCCGCAAGATCGCTGTCGCCGACCTTGCCGGTGAATTGATGGAACGACCACAGCGCGGTGTCGTGTTTCAGCCGGCCGTTCAGGCGATACGGCGGCGTCCACGGAAACGGCACCGGGATGATCGGATAGAGCTGCGACAGATCGCGTCCCTGCAGCATCAACGTGCCGTCGACGCTGTCGAGCCGGGCCGGGATGACGGTGCCGTCGAAGTGGGCGTTGGTGTCGCCCGCACGAGCCTTGATGTCGAGGCGATACGGCTGGTGTCGATCCTCGAGCGCGAGCAAGGACTCGGCGTTGCCCTCGGTTACGAAGGCACTGTTGTGCAGGCGTCCCGAGCCGGAGAAATGCACCGGCGTCGCTCCGCTCGCCGAAGACGCCGACGATGCGATGTTGATGCTGACGTCGGTCCCCGCACCCGGATCGCGGTAGCGCAGAATCCCATCCTCGATCTTGAGACGGCCCGGCAACGGCAGTGCGGGCGGTCCCGCGCCGCCAATTTCCCAGTTCTCCTGTCCGTCCGCGCTTTTTTCGAGCAGCAGTCGCGGTCGCACCATGCTGGCTTCGTGCAGCACGAGGGGTCCGAACAACAGCGATCGGAGGTCCAAGCGGACGTTGACGCGCTGCGCGCTCGCCATCGTCGGCTCGGAACTCCACGACGCGTTGCCAACGGTCAGGTAATCGGCGGTCAACAGCGGCCTGGTCGATAGCGCAACGTGGAAATTCCCCTCGATCCTGACCGGCCGTCCGACTTTTGCGCTGAGGTAGCTGGCCAGCGGGCCGCGCAGCCAGTTCCAATCGAAGAACGCCAGCGTGATCGCGACGATCGCAGCGATCACTGCAAGAACCCAGACCGTTTTTGGTATTTGCATGATGCGAGTGTCTCACCCCCTAGCGCTTTGAAGTCGCGGCGGAGCAATAAGTTCGCCTGCCGGTGCCCGTGTCGGCCGCTTGTCGGCCATGCGCCTACAATAAGCGCGATGAACGCCTCCCGACTCGCTGCGCGAACCGGATACGCCCTCGCTGCCGGTGCTGTGCTCGGCTTTGGCGCGGCCGCCACCGAGCCCACGCTCAATGTCGGGTCCAAGCGCTTCACAGAATCGTACATCCTGGGCGAGATTCTCGCGCAGACGGCGCAATCGGCCGGCGAAGCGTCGGTCGTGCACCGTCAGGGCCTCGGCAACACGGCGATCGTGCTAGGCGCGCTGACCCAGGGAAGCATCGATGTCTATCCCGAATACACCGGGACGATAGCGAAGGAGATACTGAAGCTCGATGCGGTCCCGCCGTTGCCCGAGCTCAACGCCAAGCTCGCGTCGCTGAGCCTCGGCGTCGCGGTGCCGCTGGGCTTCAACAATACCTATGCGCTGGCGATGCGCGCCGACGATGCCCGCGCCAAGGGAATCACGCGGCTCTCCGACCTCAAGTCGCATCCGGAGCTCAAGCTCGGACTGTCGCAGGAGTTTATCGGACGGGCCGACGGCTGGCCGGGACTTAAGCGCGCCTACGAGCTCCCTTACCAAACACCGCGCGGGCTCGACCACGGTCTCGCGTACGAGGCGATCGCCGAGCATCAGGTCGATGCGATCGACATCTATTCGACCGACGCCAAGATCGACAAGTACGGCCTCACTGTGCTCAGCGACGATCGGAGCTATTTCCCGCGCTACGACGCGGTGCTGCTCTTCCGCGCCGACCTGCCGCAGCGCCTGCCGCGCACATGGATCGCGCTCAAGGCTCTCGAAGGCCGGATCGACGATGCCTCGATGCGGCGGATGAATGCCGAAGCCGAGCTCGAGAACAAAAGCTTCGTCGTCGTGGCGCGCGAGTTCCTCGCCCAAAAAGCCGCCGGCGCGTCGCCGCCGGGTTCGATCGAGCCGTCCGCAATGCCGGCCGGCGGCGCGCAACGAGTGTCCGCCAGCGGATTCTGGCAGAAGCTCTTCGGGCCGGATTTCGCGCGGCTCACGCTCGAACACCTGCTGCTGGTGTTCGCCTCGCTTGTCGCGAGCATCGCGCTGGGCATTCCGCTGGGTATTCTCGCCGCGCGGCGGCCCGCCAGCGAAGGCCCGATCCTCGGCATGACCGGGGTCGTGCAAACGATCCCCGCGCTTGCGCTGCTGGCCTTCCTGATCCCGATCACCGGCCGCATTGGAGCGATTCCGGCATTCATCGCGCTCGCGCTGTACGCGCTGCTTCCGATCGTGCGGAACACGCACGCGGCGATGACCCAGATCGGCCGAGGGGTGAAACAGGCGGCACAGTCGCTAGGGCTGGAAAGCGGAACCGTCCTGCGCTATATCGAACTGCCGCTCGGCGCGCCGACAATACTCGCCGGCATCAAGACCTCGGCAGTGATCAATGTCGGCACGGCGACGATCGCCGCATTCATCGGCGCCGGCGGCTATGGCGAGCGGATCGTCACCGGGCTTGCGCTGAACGATCATGCAATGCTGCTCGCGGGCGCGATTCCGGCCGCGGCTCTGGCGTTGTTGATCGAGTGGGGTTTTCGCTTCGGGGAGCGATGGCTGGTCCCGGCCGGGATGCGCGTGAGCCAGCGGGACGCGCGCAACGGCTGAAACGATAGCGCCGTCACTCGACTCGCAACGTGCCTTTCATGGTCGGGTGCAGCGTGCAGATATAGGCATATTCGCCGGCGGTGCGCGCGACGTACTTCCACGAGCCCTGCGCCGCGATGTCGTGCGAATCGAACTTGCCCGGCGCCGTGACCGTGTGCGGAAACGGGTCCTTGTTGGTCCACACGATCGTGTCCCCGCGCCTGACCGTCAGTGTCTCCGGCTCGTACTTCAAGCCGTCGATGACGACGCGATGCGTCGCCGGCTTGCCGGCGCTCGCACCGGCCGCCGGTCCGGCAGCGAAAACTGCGACAGGTGGGAGAAGCGCGCCCGCGCAGACAAGCGCGAGCGCGAACCGCCGCATGCAACTCCTCACATCTTGGACTGCAGCATCTTGGCGTGCTCCAGATGCGCGACGAACGCCGGGCGGACCTTGGTGATCAGCGCCTTAAGCTCCTCGTTCTTGGCGCTAGGCAGCAGCGTCTTGTCGACAGCGTCCAGAACCTGCTGGTGGTAGGCGACTTCGTGATCGATGTAGGCCTTGTCGAACGCCTTGCCCTTCAGGGTCTTCAGGTTCTTCACGTTCTCCGCGCCGCCGGACTTCAGGCTCTGGCTGGTCGGATTGTCTTCCGGCGTAACCTTGAGCTTGGTCACCAGGGCGACCGCCTGTTTGTTGACGCCGCTATGGTCGGTGACCATCTGCTTGCCGAAGGCCTTGACGTCCTTGCTGCTTCCCTTCGCCTCCGCCAGCTTGCCGGCGTCGATGTCGACCTGGTTCGCGGTGACGACGATGTGCGCGATCTGCGCATCGTTCGGGGCCTGCGCGGCGACGCCGCCGGCCACGAGGAATAGGGCGCTTGCAACTACGATACCGATGTTTTTCATGACATTCTCCTGAGAGTGAACCATTGCCCTGCGTTGGGCTATACGTGCGTCGGCCCCGGCCGGATGCGCCGGGGAAAAAAAATCGATCAACCCTGATTGCGCCAGCGCGCGAGGACGCCAGCGACGATGCGGTCGCAGCGCTCGCCGTCAAATCCGAAGACATGGACGGTGGCGACGTCGACCTCGCGCGCCATCGCTTCGCGCAGCAGCGCCCGAGCGCGAAATGTCCGGCTGCGGACGGTCGCCGCGGGCACGCCGAGACATGCCGCCGCTTCGTCGACCGACATCTCCTCGATTTCGCGCAAGATGAACGCGGTCCGGAACTGATCAGGCAGTGCGTCGATATTGCGCTCCAGCAGCCGACGCACTTCGCCGCGACTCGCGGCAACATCGGGCTGCTCGGAACTGGCTTCGGTCATTGCGCCCTCCTCGGCATCGCGCTCGCCGGCGCTCCACGGGTCGGACTGCGGACTGAACGGCAGAACGACACCGGCGCGCTTGCGTTTGCGCAAAAGCCCATACGATTCGTTGATCACGATGCGGGCGAGCCAGGTGGACAAGCGCGAGCCGCCGCGAAAACCCCCGATGTTGCGAAACGCGGCCAGGTAGGCATTCTGGACCGCATCTTCGGCTTCGGCGTCGTCGCGCAGGATCGAGCGCGCGATGCGGTACAGCATCTGGTTGTGGCGCCGCATCAACAGCTCGAACGCACGCTCGTCGCGGCAAGCAACGCGGCGGGCGAGCTCGGTATCGTCCGGCGCGTCGGATGCGCGGGGGGCCAGGCTGGCCGTTGTCATTGTTGTCGTGGTCATTGCCCGTTGGATGAGGATGCGGGCGCTAGCGTTCCCGCATTATGGCTCAGGCAAGGATCGACGTCCGCCCACCGGGCCCCATAGGCACCCGCGGGAACGACCGCCGGGAACGGAGACAAACCCTCAACTTGGGAGGGATAATTGCTTGCCCCCATAGACACCAATCGCGACCCAAGGAACTCAAGCGATGAGCCTGCTGATCCTCGGCCTGATCCTGTTTCTCGGACCGCATTCGCTCCGCATATTCGCCGATTCCTGGCGCGGCGCGCAGATTGCCCGCATAGGCGAACGCCCGTGGAAGGGCCTGTATTCGCTGGTGTCGATCGCGGGATTTGTGCTGCTGATCTGGGGTTATGGCCAGGCGAGGGCCGCCACGATCATGCTCTGGCAGCCGCCGGTGTGGACGCATTACCTCGCCGCGCTGTTCGTGCTGGTCGCATTCGTGCTGGTCGTGGCGGCGTATGTGCGCGGGACGCGCATCAAAAGCGCGCTCCATCATCCGATGATCCTCGGCGTCAAATCCTGGGCGTTCGGCCATTTGATCGCCAACGGCACGCTGGCCGACGTCGTGCTGTTCGGCAGCTTTCTCGCCTGGGCGATCGCCGATTTTGCCGCGTCGCGGCGCCGGGATCGCCTGGCAGGAACCGTGTATCCGGCAGGCACGGCGGGGCGCGACGCCATCGCCATCGCGATCGGCGTCGTAGCCTGGGCGGTATTCGCGTTTTATTTGCACGAGCGTTGGATCGGGGTTCGGCCGCTCGGCTGATCTGCCAATGGATTTTTCAGGCGGCCATCGTGCGATCGCGGCGGCGTTGCTGGCCGCGCTGCTCGCCGGATGTGCGGGCGTGAAGCAACCGGCCACGCCGTCGGCGCCGACCCTCGCACCCGTTGCGCCGACTGCCCCTGCCGCACCCGACGTGGCGGCTCACAGCCCCACCCCCGCCGGTGCGCCAGCGCCGGCCGCCAGTGCACCGCCGTCGCAACCCCCCACCGTGCCGTCCGCACCCGCCGGCGCTGCGGCCAAGTCCGCCGCGCCGGAAATCAGGGCGCCGGCCAAGCCTTCCGCCGCGGGGGCGACCCCACCGACGAAGGCGGCCCCGGCCCCCGCGGTCGCGAAAGCTTCTGCGCCGCCGCTGGATCTCAAGGCGCTGGAAACCCAGCTCAAGGAAACCAACGCGATCGGCGTCATGACCAAGCTTTCGATCAAGAACCAGGTCGACGACTTGCTGAGCCAGTTCCGCGCGTTCTACCAAGGCAAGCTCAAGATAACGCTCGCCGAGCTTCGGCGCCCGTTCGATCTCCTGGTGCTCAAGCTGCTCTCGCTGCTTCAGGACAGCGATCCGACGCTGGCGGCGGCGATCGTTGCGTCGCGCGAGGCGATCTGGGGCATCCTTTCCGACCGGACAAAATTCGCATCGCTCGATGGAGGCTGAACAATGATGAACACTCGAGCAAGGGTGGCGATGCTGGGTATCGCCGTAGCGCTCGCCGCTAACGCGGCCGCCGCCGATGACGCGACGGTAAAAAAAGACCTGACGGCGGTGATCGCGCTGCAGGGTCTGCCCTGCGGGCAGGTCACCGAAGTCAGGACTCTGGGCGACAACGACTACATCGCATCGTGCCAGGACGGCAATCGATATCACGTCTTTGTCAACGCTCAGGGGCGCGTCGTCGCTCAGAAGCAGTGACGGCGAGCGATGGAACAAACGGTTGCGGCGCGCTGTTAGCTCGCGGCGGCGGTTCGTTCGGAACTGCGCACATAACGAATCCGATCATCCGGGAGGAAGCGCGATGAGTCTGCGACAGTGCGTAGCCTTGTTTGCGAGCATGTTGCTCGCGGTGACCGCGGCGCAGGCACAGACCAGTGTCCGGGTGCGCGGAACGATCACCGCCGTCGACGGCAACGTCCTCTCGGTCAAGTCGCGCGACGGGCGCGATCTGAAAATCACGCTCGCCGACAACGTTACTGTTTCCGTCGCCAAGGCGATTCGATTCGAGGAAATCAAGCCAGGGGACAAGCTCGGCGTGACCTCGATGCCGGGTGCGGACGGCACGCCGGTGGCGGTCGAGGTGCATTACCTCCCTCCTGGCGTTCCCGAGGGGCAAGGTCCGTGGGACCTGCAGCCGGGATCGACGATGACCAACGCGATTGTCACGGCGATGGTCACGGCCACCGGCAATCGCGAGCTCACTTTGCAATTCCAGGGCACGACGCAGAAGATCGCCGTTCCCGAAAACGCAGCGCTTGCCCGCGCGGTTCCGGGCAGCCGGAGCGATCTCGTCGTCGGCGAGTATGTGTTTACTGTCGCCCAGGGACCGAACGATCAGAGCTTGAGCGCTGCGCGCCTGCAGGTCAGCAAGGACGGCGTAAAGCCGCCGTTGTAAGGCGGGGTGACGCCGGGAGCGTAGTACGGCGAACTAGCCGAAGGTCCCGCCCATCAGGTCGACCAGAAACTCGGCGACCCAAACCCTGCCCGGACCGCCTAGATAGGTGGCACCGCGCCCGGTCGGAAGATGCCAGACGGTGATCGAGAGCGTTGCCGTCGGAGCGTGTGCCGGCCGCTTGCCCGGCAGGCGCTTGACGTCGAGCAGGAACTCGTCGGGCCAATAACCCTGCCGGGCGACCGCGGTGGTGAACGCGCGCTGGTCTTCCAGCCCCAGATAATGATTTCCACCCGGGTATATCGTCGGCCGCAGCTGCCCCCTTGCCCCAGGTGCGACCGGATCCATTAGTTCGATTTTCCCTCTCCTCGCGCGACCTATCGCGCCCGCCCGGCCAAGCTAAGCCCGGCCAAAGCGGATGGATGCAAGTTAGCAACGTCCGAGCCACCGCTTGCGAATCAGAAGCTTAGTATTCGATTGTCGATTGGCCGCGCGCCGATTGTAAGAAAGCGCGCCAGTGGGCAGTCTGTAGCCCACGTTTTCACTCGCTGCAGTGAACGCTGTCCGCCGGCGCACGATCAGAGCCTGGAAAGAGGAGGTGCCGATGAGCCTGACGATCAGTTCGACCGCGTTCGCGCACAACGCCGAAATACCCACCATCTACACCTGCGAAGGCAAGGACATCTCGCCGCCGCTGGCTTGGAGCGGCGTCCCTGCGGGCACCAAGAGCCTGGCGCTGATCGTCGACGACCCGGACGCGCCCGATCCCGCCGCCCCCAAAATGACGTGGGTGCATTGGGTGCTCTACGCGATCCCGCCCGCCACGGACGGCCTCCCGGAAGCGATAGGTTCGTCGGCGCTGCCACCCGGCACACGCGAGGGCGTCAACGACTGGAAGCGCACCGGCTACGGCGGACCGTGTCCGCCAATCGGCCGCCATCGTTACTTCCACAAGCTCTACGCCCTGGATGACGTGCTGCCCGACCTGCAGCGCCCCGACAAGGCGGCGCTGGAAAAAGCGATGAAGGGACACATCCTCGCCCAAGCGGTTCTGCTCGGCACCTACCGGAAGCGCAAATAGTCGGTTGGGCTTGCGCCGGGCGGCGCGCGGCCGGCGTCCCTTCCGCGTCGCTCAGCTGCCCTATCGGCGTGCGCCCGCCGCGTTTTGCACGATTTCGGCCCGTCGGCTGGGCCGGCGCGCATTGCAGCGCAATATCGATCGGTTGATCCGCGCGGCCGCTTGAGAGTAGAGTCCCCCGAGCGGCCAAGACTCGCCGGAGGATGCTGCAGAAACCGGTGAGCGGCCGTTATCGGTGGCACAGTTAGTGCATGTGGCTAATCACGGAGGTTGGATAACCACCATGGATTCCGTCATCGCGCTCGCGGACCTGCAATCGATCTACTCGGTCGCCGAAGTCGACCGGGCGGCCGAGGACGGCGCGGCCCGGCGCAATGAGGGACTGAAGAGCTGGTACGACCGCATGCGCGAGCTCGGCGGCTCGCGGTACATCATCAAGCCGTCGACGGCGGCGGCGGTGGACGAGTTGCACGAGACCTCGCCGAATTTCACCAACGTCGTCGACGATCTGCGCAAATATCTGGCGCTGGCCATCGCCGGCAACGAAGCGGTGCAGTTCACCCCACTGCTGTTGCTGGGCGAGCCGGGGCTAGGCAAGACCTATTTCGCGAAAAAGCTGGCGCAGGCGCTGGGCACCGGATTCGAGTTCGTCTCAATGAGCTCGCTGACTGCGGGCTGGATCCTCACCGGCGCGTCGGCACAATGGAACAACGCCCGGCCCGGCAAGGTCGCGCACACCCTGATCGATGGCGAATTTGCCAATCCGGTGGTCGTCCTCGACGAAATCGACAAGGCCGGCGGCGACTCACGCTACGACCCGATGGGCGCGCTGTATACGCTGCTCGAGCGCGACACCGCGGCGCATTTCAAGGACGAGTTCATCGACGTCGACATGGACGCCTCGCACATCCTCTGGATCGCCACCGCGAACGACGAGTCGATGATTCCGGAGCCCATCCTCAACCGGATGAACGTGTACGCGATCGACAGGCCCGATGCGGCGGGCGCCCGCACGATCGCGCTGGCCGTCTATCATGAAATTCTGGACGCGCATCGTTGGCCGTTCCCGCCCGAACCGACCGAGTCGGTGCTCGAGCGGCTGGCCGCGGTGCCGGCGCGCGACATGCGCAAGCTGCTGCTCGACGCATTCGGCACGGCCCGCCTCGCCAATCGCGACTACCTGGTACCCGAAGACATCGACGCGAAAAAACTCTGTGGTCGGAAGGCTCGCGTAGGGTTCTAAGACGAACGGAACGACCGGCGCGTTGGAATTCACGCGCGGCGGGCGTATCCTAGTCGCATGACGTCGCGCCAGCGCAAAGCACTCAAGTCACCCGCTCCAACACCGCAACAGGAAGAGGCTTCGTTCATCCGCAGCCTGGAAAAGCACGGCCAGGCCGTCGTCGGGAAGGGATCGCTGCCGGCGGGAGCGACGCACCGGCTCACGATCGCGCCGTCCGGAGCGAAGCGCGTCAAGCGAAAACGGTTTTCCGCCGTCTGACGTCTTGATGCCCGTGCCTGCAGCCGCAGGCAAAACGCAGTCGCCGCAACACCAGCTGACCATCGACACGCACGACCGCGTGCGTCGCCACGCCGTGCGGGCTTGCGATCGCTCCGCGCCGGCCGGGTTTCGCCGCCGATTTGGCGTCGTAAGCGATTGCGCCGCGCCGCACCAGGCTTCCGACGAAGGCTCGTACCTCGTCCTCGGTTGCCTGCTTGTCCGGCAGGGCGCCGAACACGGCAGCATGGCGATTGGTCTGTCCGATCAGCGCCGGCTCCGTCCCCAGCGCCACGACCCCGGCGAGCTTCGGACTGAGACCCTTGAGCGAGACTTCGCGCTGGTGGGTCGCTTCGGCCACGCGCTGGCCGCCTAGGTCGAACGTGCGCATGCGCAACGCGGTCCGCGGCGGAACCCCGAGTCGCTTCTTGAGATCGTCCATCGTCGCCTTGGCCACGGGTGCCGCAGCCTTGCCTTTCCTGGCCGCGGGCTTGCCTCGCAGCGCCGATCGGGGCGCGAGAACGGCGTCGCTGCCCAGCAGAATCCCATGTTTCTTGAATGCGTCACGGATGGCTTCGCGATGCTTGCCCGCATGGAGATGCTCGTCTTCGAGCGACATCGCGCGACCCACCGCCTGGTAGAAGCGCGGCGTGTGCTGCGCCTTGACCGCCGCGCGCACCAGTAGCTTCCCGGCCTTGCTCGCAGCGACCGCCAGTGCTTTGGCGTCCTTCTTCGGCGAGTCCGCAAAGATATTGCGAATAACGTCGTAAAAACATCCGACGAAGACCTGGCCGAAGCTGTGGATCTCGTTGATCAGCACGCCCGGTCCGCCGTCGTCGGGCAGCGTGCTGGGGATGACCCATCGGTAGGTGTTTCGGGCGTGCCGGGGCTTGGCGCCGTTATGCGTGGCGTCGAAATCGCGCAACCCGTTCGCCAGCGACTCGATCAGCGTCTCGACAAAGTTGGCGCTGGCGAGCTTCGGCGCCTGCCTGAGCAGCGCCTTGCGCGTTTCGAGATCGGCGAGCGCGGTCAGCAGCGCGACGCAGTCGCCGAACGCCTCGTGAAATGCATTGGGCTCGGGAAAGTTGCTGTCCCAGAGCTCGGGCCGGACCGCGTCGAGCAGCGCATGTCCGCACTCGTGCGAGACGACATCGGTGCTCGCGGCGAATCGCCGCAGGACCCTGGTCTTCTTGCTCCTGAAGTGATAGTACCCGAGCGACTTCCTGTCGTAATAGGCATTGAGATCCGAGCCCTCGTCGATGTTGACCTTCAACTTCTTCCGTTGCGTGCTGCCCTGCCAATGCTTGAGCGGCCCCGCGATCTTTTCCCACATGGCAAGCGCACGCATTACCGCCTCGCGGCACTGCCACACCAGGAACTCCGGGCTGTCCGCGGGCCACACTTTGAGCTGCGGCAGCGTCCCGAAATCGAAGGTGGTCTTGCCCGCCCTGCGTGCGGCCGCCGGCGCGATCTTGCGTGGCGGCGGCGATTTTTTCGCCTCCGGGTCATTCGGGATGAAGAGAATGGTCACGGCTAAACTCCTGATAGAAGATGTTCGCTCATGCGAGTTGTCGCTTCAGCGCCGGAGAGGCTCGCCGCAGAAGCCTCGCCGGGCGAACCGCAACCGCGCCGCGGCGTCCCGCCAGCGCGGCGTGCATCTCAGCATAAGCGCTGGGATCCGCGGCGAGATGGAATGCGATTTCGTCGGCGAAGGCGGCGAGCCTGATGGCGAGATCGCGTTCCTTTACGCCGAACATCCCGAGCAGCCAGGCGCGGACACGCGCCGGTTCCGCGCGCGGAAAATACGATGCGATTCGATCGAAATCGTTTTCTGCAGGCGCAGTGCCCGCGGCGCGCAGCGCCATGCCGGCGGCGTGGACGGTGGCGGGCAGCGCTGCCTCGAGCAGCGACTGCGCGTTTGCGATCCCCGCGCCCAGCGCATTCGTCGGCCACGGCGACGGCGTGCCTGCATGGCCGGCGGTGGTCAGCATTTCCTTGAAAACCGAAGCGATTCGCGCGCCGCCGTATTTCATCACCAGGCTTGCGCGCCCGTGGTGGGCGAGCCACAACGCTCCAATTCCAGCGACGTGCGCGGCGGCGTAAGACGTCCCCGAGCTGCGGTCGACGTCGAACGTCCCGTCGCGCTTCGTCCGCGCGCGCCAGACCGATTCGCCCGGCGCGGTGATGTCGACCGCATCGCCGCTCGCCGAATCTGCCCACCGCCGCTTGTCGACATTGCATGCCGCCACGGCGATGACTTCGTCGTAGCGCGCCGGATAGACGACGAACGGCCACCCGTTGCCGGCGGCCGCCACCAGCAGCAGACCGGCATCGACGGCGTCGCGGACGGCGTCGTGCAGCGCGAATCCGCCCCACGGGCCGCCGAGGCTCATCGAGACGACATGCGCGTCATCGTCGATGGCGCGATAGAGCGCGGCGCAAAGACGGGTCCACGAAAAATGGACCACGCTGCTGCTCACCCGCAACGGGATCAGCGACGCCTGCGGTGCAACGCCGGTGACGTGGATCGCGCCGGCGGGTCCGACGTCGCTCAGGATCACGCTGCCGGTGCTGGTACCGTGCCCCGCGTTGGGCGGATTAAGCGGGTCGAGCGCGTCGGGCGTATCGGCGACGAAGTCGTAGCCTTTGGAGTAAAGGATATCGGAGCGAATGAGCTCGGGATGCCGCGTGTAGCCGGTGTCCGGATGCGCGACGATCGAGCCTCTGCCCTGCGGTTCGTTGGCGGTCGGGATATTCCAGGCCTCGAATACATGGCAAAGCTTGAGCGCCCAGTCGTTGTCATCGCTGCCCGGCAGGTCGGCAGACGTGCCGCCGGCTGCGCTGCGCCTTGCAAGCGCGCGATACGGACCGATGGCCGGCAGGACGAACGCGGGCTCGGCGTGCATGACGTCTCGCTGTGCGCGCAGCCGGTAGGTGAGCTCCCAGGCCTGGGCAGGCGAGGGATTCGGCGAGCCGGGCGGCGGCAAGATGAGCACATTGCGCGCCCGCTTGCCGTAGGACCGGACCCGCCAGTGGAGATGCTCCGCTTTGAGGATCCTGCGAACGGCTGCGACCGCTTGCCTCGCGTCGACGACCGGCTCGCCGGGCCGGATGCTGATGCCCTCGAATTGCAGATGGCGCAGCCGCTCGGGCTTGCGTTGCGCCGCGTTTTTTCGTTTAGGCATCGCTACCGTCGTGACAGACCGCAACTTCCAGCTACTATCCGCCCGCCCCGTCTACGATGTAAAGAGAATGTGAATTTTCGACGCGCCTGAGCTTCCGGGCCTGCGCATGCCGCCGCACCCGTTTCGATCGACGTGCTGGCCATCCGCAGTCTTGTGTTCTACTCTTGGCGGTCGCTCGCGGGATTGCCCCCAAGCGAACATTCGTCCAGACAACCATCCACCGGGATCCATGGGTGCGCGAGAACGAATCGGTGCCGTGATGGCATCGGCGGGCTGGTCCGCGGTGACGCTGGTATGGGTCAGCGGGACCATTCTTCATTTTTTCACCGCGATCATCGCCTTCGACCTCGCCGGCAACGGCCTGAGGAGATACGTCGCGGCCATCGCCGCGTTCATCTTCCCTCTGGCCGGCGAGGTCGCGGTAATGGTTGCCGCGTGGAAAGCGTCGGGCTCGATCATCAACAGCTACTCGATCTGGGTCCTCCTCTGGGTCGCGTTCGGGTTTGGGATCTATTGCCTGATCGCCTTCGGCAACTGGCTCGCGGGCCGCGACAAGACTTCGCCCGGGGAAACGCCGTGATCACATCGACAGCGCGATGAAGCCGCAAAGGGAAAGCCCGAAATCGTAAGTCCGGCGTTGCCGCCTCCTCCGTCATGCGCTACAGTCTGCCGGCTATGAACGCAGCCAGGCGAAAGCGCCTCAGCGGGCGCGGGCACCCGCGCACCGCGCATGAATGACGCGGCACGCGTTGCGCCGAAAACGCAGACGGGCGCGGGTTGGGGCAGCGACGCCATCGCGGACCTGCTCCGCGCGCTCGACATCCCGTATATCGCGCTGACACCCGGCGCGAGCTTTCGCGGCCTGCACGACAGCCTGGTCAATCACCTCGGCAATACGCGCCCGGAAATGCTGCTTTGCCTGCACGAGGAGCACGCGGTCGCGCTCGCCCACGGTTATGCGCGCGTCGCCGGCCGCCCGCTCGCGGTCGCGTTGCATGCGAACGTCGGACTGATGCACGCGACGATGGCGATCTTCAACGCATGGTGCGACCGGATTCCGATCCTGCTGCTGGGTGGCGTCGGCCCGATCGACGCGGTCAAGCGCCGGCCATGGGTCGACTGGATCCACACGATGCGCGACCTGGGCGCGCTGGTGCGCGGCTATGTCAAGTGGGACGACCAGCCGGGATCGGTGGCCGCTGCGCTCGAAGCTATCCTGCGCGCGCATCGCATCGCACTGACCTTGCCGCAGGGCCCCGTTTACGTCTCGCTCGACGCAGCGCTGCAGGAAGAGGCTCTGGCCGCCCGCGTCCCGCTGCCCGCGCTCGACCGCTACCCGGAACCGCAAGCCGGCGCGCCGCCACACGATGCAGTGCGCGAGGCGGCGAGCCTGCTCGAAAGCGGCAAGCGGCCGCTGATGATGCTCGGCCGCATGTCAAACGACCCGAAGGCGTTTGCTCTGCGCATAGCTCTGGCCGAGCGTCTTTCAGCGGTGGTGCTTACCGACATCAAGACCGGCGCCTCATTTCCGACGCAGCACCCGCTGCATCCGTTTCCGCCGAGCCTCTACGTGGCCGACGAGGCGGCACGCGCCATCCGCGAGTCCGACGTGATCCTTTCACTCGACTGGATCGATCTCGGCGGCACCTTGTCTCAGGCATGCGGCGGCGAGCTGCCGTTCGGCCAGGTGATCCACTGCTCGCTCGATCAGTACGTGCACAACGGCTCGAACATGGATTATCAGGCGCTGCCTCCGACCGATCTGTCGATCCTGGCGCCGCCCGACGCGCTGGTCGCGGCGCTGGTCGGCGCGCTCGGGCCGCGAACGACGACGCAGCCCAGGCCGTGGTTCGTCAAAGCCGCCGCACCAGCGAGGGCAGACGGCGAAGTGCGCAAGGCGACCGCCGATTGCATGCCGCTCGAGGAATTGGCGCGGGTGACGACCGAAACGCTCGCACCGCACAATCCCTCGTACATCCGGTTGCCGTTGGGTTGGCCCGGCGAATACTGCCGCTTCACGCAGCCACAGGATTACATCGGCTTCGACGGCGGCGGCGGCATCGGCTCGGGGCCCGGGATGACAGTGGGCGCCGCTTTGGCGCTGCGGGGCGGCGACCGGCTGCCGGTCGCGGTGCTCGGTGACGGCGACTATCTGATGGGGCTCACCGCGCTGTGGACCGGCGTTCACTATCGCGTCGCAGCGCTGATCATCGTCGCCAACAACGAATCGTTCTTCAACGACGAACTGCACCAGGAGCGCATGGCGCGCCTGCGCGGACGACCGGTCGAGAACCGCTGGATCGGGATGCGCATGAGCGATCCTGCGATCGACCTCGCGACCCTCGCCCGCGGCCAGGGTGCGACCGCCTACGGTCCGATACGGACCAGCGACGCGCTTGCCGCGGCGATTGCCGAAGGCGCAGATGCCGTGCGCGCCGGCGCCCTGGTGGTGATCGACGCGCGCGTCGCACCCGAGTATTCGCGCGCGGTGTCGTCGTCGCTGCTCAAGCACCTGCCGGCCCAGAAGTGACGGCCAGTCGAATGCTCCAGCATGCCGATAGTCGGCTCGACCCGCGGCTGCCGCGCCATCGCGGCGTCTATTACGGCGGTGCGTGGCACGCGACATCCGGTGGGCGGGAAACCGCGCTCTCGAGCCCAGGAACGGGCGAATCGCTCGGCACCGCGGTGGATGCCTCAGCCGAGGACGTCGATCGCGCCGTCGTCGCGGCGCGCCAGGCGTTCGCTTCCTGGCGCGACGTGCCGGCGCAGCAGCGCGCGGCGGCGATACGCAAGGCGGCCGCGATTCTGCGCGAGAACGCCGAGGAGCTCGCCTGGATCGACGCCATCGACGGTGGCAACCCGCTGACGGCGATGCTGTTCGACGTGGGCATAAGTGCCGATTACATGGACTACTTCGCCGGACTGGTCACCGAAATCAAAGGCAGCACGATACCGATCGGGCCCGGGACGCTGAACTACACGGTGCGCGAGCCGCTCGGCGTGGTCGCGCGCATCGGTGCGTTCAACCATCCGCTGCTGTTCGTCGCAGGCAAGTGCGGCGCGCCGCTCGCCGCGGGCAATGTGCTTATCGTCAAGCCGGCCGAGCAGACGCCGCTGTCTGCGCTTCGTCTCG
>DATBBM010000025.1:0-31616 GCA_036270955.1 Casimicrobiaceae bacterium
GGTCTCGTCACCGAAATGAAAGGCGCGACGATCCCGATCGGGCCGAACGTCCTCAATTACACGGTTCGCGAGCCGCTCGGCGTCATCGCGCGAATCGGCGCGTTCAATCATCCGCTGCTGTTCGTCGCCGGCAAGTGCGGCGCGCCGCTCGCTGCAGGCAATGTGCTGATCGTCAAGCCGGCCGAGCAGACGCCGCTGTCTGCGCTTCGTCTCGCCGAGCTCTGGTCGGACGTGTTTCCGCCGGGGGTGTTCAGCGTCGTTACCGGCGGACGCGACGCCGGCGCCGCGCTGGTCGCACATCCGCGCGTGGCCAAGATCGGCTTCATCGGCAGCGTCGGCGGCGGCCGCGCGGTAATGCAGGGCGCGAGCGCGACGCTGAAGGCGCTGACCCTGGAGCTCGGCGGCAAGAACGCGCTGATCGCCTGTGCCGACGCCAGGCCTGCCGACGTCGCCGAAGGCGTGGTTCGCGGCATGAACTTCCGCTACGTCACCGGCCAGTCGTGCAATTCGACCAGCCGCGTCTATCTGCACGCCGACATTCACGACGCGACCTTGCCCGAGATCGTCAAGCGCGTCGCGGCGATCAGGATCGGTCTGCCGACCGAGCGCGACACCGAGATGTCGTGCCTGGCGAGCCAGGCGCAGTTCGACAAGACGATCAGCTACATCAAGCTCGGCCTGGAGGGCGGCGCGCGACTCGCGTACGGCGGCAAGCGGCCGGCCGATCCGAAGCTCGCCCGCGGATTCTTCGTCGAGCCGACGGTGTTCGCGGATGTGACCGACGACATGCGCATCGCTCGCGAGGAGATCTTCGGACCGGTGGTCAGCATCCTGCGCTGGTCCGACGAGACCGATCTGATTTCGCGGGTCAATGCACTGGACGTCGGCCTGACCGCGTCGATCTGGACCCACGACCTCGACCGCGCACATCGGCTCGCTTCGAGGGTCGAAGCCGGTTATGTCTGGATCAACGGCGCCAGCACGCATCATGTCGGCGTTCCGTTCGGCGGAGTCAAGCAGTCGGGCCTGGGACGCGAGGAATCGATCGAGGAGCTTCTCGCCTGCACCCAGCTGAAGAATGTGAATCTGACGCTTCGTACGCCACCGATACCATGATCGTGACAGGCGAGGCCGCGGCTCCCGCCGGCCTCGCCTGACAAGAATCGCGGAACGACTCAAATCCATAGGAGGATGAAATGCCCGCTCGTCGAATCAAGCTGCCTGTCCTGGCGATCACGCCCGTGCTCGGGATGCTGTTGGCCGCCGCGGCAATGGCAGAGAACATCGCCGTCGGAAACTACGGCAGCTCGGCCAACGGCATGCCGTTCGCCGTCGCTCTGGAGAAAGGCTACTTCCAGCAGGAAGGCGCCAACGTCACCGGCATCATCGCCTCGGAAGGTGGCGGAACGTCGGTTCGAAACGCGATGGCCGGAGTCGCGTACGGCGAAGCCAACCCCGGCGCGATCGCGGTGGCTATCCAGCAGGGTGCCGACATCAAGATCGTCAGCGACAACGTGCTGACGATCGCGGAGTTCGCGTGGCTGGTGAAGAAGGACTCGCCGATCAAGACGATCCAGGATCTGAAGGGCAAGAAGATCGGCTACACCAATCCGCGGTCGACCAGCCAGGCGCTCGATATCCTGATGCTGCAGAAGGCGGGACTCAAGCCCGAGGACGCGGAACTCGTCAAGACCGGCGGCTTCGGGCCGATGGTGGCGGCGCTCGAGCTTGGCCAGATCGACTGCGCGCCGGTGACCGAGCCGCTGTGGTCGAAGTCGAAAGACAAGTTCCGCGTGCTGATCACCGGGGCCGAGGCGCTGCCGCCGCTCGACAACGTCGTCGGCATGGCGACCGCCGATGCGATCAAGAATCGCGGCGATTTCATTCGCGCGGTGATCCGCGCACGCCGGCGCGCCGTCGAGTTCATGATTGCGCACCCCGACGAGGCCGGCGACATCGTCGCCAAGCCGTTCAACATCACGCCGGAAGTGGCGCGCAGCGCGGTGCGCAATCTGACCACGAGCATGACCCAGGGGGTGCCGTACTGGGGCGACGGCCGCTTCCACCTGTCGGGCATGAAACGGATCATCGAGGTGCAGAAGAGCGTCGGCGCGCTCGAGGGCGACATCGACGTGACCAAGATGATCACCACGGAGTTCCTGCCCGACGACCTGAAGAAGTCCGTCGAATAGCGCGGCGCGCGCGGAATGGCCTCGGCCCATGTTGCGCTGAAAGGCGTCACCAAGCGCTTTCCAGCCAGTGCCGGCGGGCAGCCGGTGCATGCGCTCGGGCCGATCGATCTTTCCATCCGCGAGGGCGAGTTCTTCGCCGTAGTCGGTCCCTCCGGCTGTGGCAAGTCGACGCTGCTCGAGCTCATCGCCGGGCTGACCCCGGCCACCGAAGGCAGGATCGAGTTCGAAGGACGCGCGATCGAGAACGAAATTCCCGACGGCGTCGGGGTCGTGTTCCAGGAGGACGCCTGCTTTCCCTGGCTCAGCGTGCGCGAGAACGTCGAATTCGGCCTGCGCAAGGTCGCGCTGGCGCGGGACGAAAACGCCCGCCGCGTGCACGACGCGATCGCGATGATGGGCCTCGGCGAGTTCGCCCGCAGCTATCCGGCGCAGCTTTCGGGCGGCATGCGCCAGCGCGTCTGCATCGCCCGCACGCTGGTAGCGAAGCCGCGCCTGCTTCTTCTGGACGAGCCGTTCGGTGCGCTCGATCAGCAGACCCGCCTGTTGATGGGCGACGAGGTGCTGCGGTTGTGGCGCGAGACCGGCGCCACCGTATTCCTGATTACGCACGCGCTCGACGAGGCCGCAATGCTCGCAGACCGGATCGCAGTGATGTCGGCCCGCCCCGGTACCGTGATCGACCTGGTCGAGACCAACTGGCCACGCGACCGCGATAGCCGCATCGTCGAGCGGGAGAACTTCGGGGCGATAACGAGCCGCCTGTGGAAGACGCTGCGCGAGGAATCGATGAAGACGATGGGGCGAATGGGCGCCGCGGCATGAGACGCGTCAGGATCTACCAGATCGCCGTCATCGCCGGTCTTTTGTTGCTGCTGGAAGCGCTCTGCCTGGCTGGCGTCATCGACAAGATCACGATGCCGCCGCCGCACCGGATCGCAATCGATTTCGTCAAGCTGCTGGTCGCCGGAAAGCTGTACCGGGAAATCGGCAAGAGCCTGGCCAATGTCCTGCTGGCGTTCGCACTGGCGTACTCGATAGGGATCGTCACCGGCACGATATTGCATGGCTACAAGGCGGTGCGCGAGACGCTCGATCCGCTATTCGCTACCTATTACGCGATCCCGGTTTTCGCGTTTTATCCGCTGTTCATCGTCATCTTCGGCCTGGGCGACGGGCCCCAGGTGCTGATCGGATTCCTGCTCGGCGTCGTCGCCGTCATCGTCACGACGCTCAACGGCCTCGACCGGGTACCGCGCGTGCTCAGGAAGACCGCGTCGGTCTGCCGCATGGGGGCGTTCGAGACGGCGGTGCACGTGACCCTTCCGTTCTGCGCGCCCTACCTGCTGACCGCCGCGAAGCTTGCGCTCGCGTACGCCTTCATCGGCGTGATCGGGTCCGAGTTCATCATGGCCCGCAGCGGAATGGGATACGAGATCGGCTACGCGTATACCAATTTCGACAACGCCACGATGTATCCGCTTATCCTGCTGATCCTCCTCTTGTCGATCGTCATGAACGGCCTCCTTACGCATTGGGAAAAGGTGCTGCTCGCCAGAAGAGGCCAGCGTTGATGAGCGGTGTCCCGAAGACGCTCCGAAATACAATCGTCCTGGTAGCCGGGTTGCTGGTCTTCTGGCAGCTGATGTACTGGATCATCGGCGACGTCGCGATGCGATCGCCGTGGCAGACGATGCGATACACGGTAACGTTCGTGCAGAGCGAGTTGTTCTGGACCCATCTTCCGAACACGCTGCAGGCGTTCGCCGTCGCGCTCGCGATAGCCATGGTGCTGGGCCTTTTTATCGGATTTGCGCTTGGCCTTCATCGACTGTCGGCGGAAGCGATGGAGCCGATGCTGGTCGCGCTCTATTCGATACCCAAGATCACGCTCTATCCGATCATACTGCTCGTTTTCGGACTGGGCATGTCGGCCAAGATCGCGTTCGGCGCGATCCACGGGATTGTCCCGGTCGCGCTTTTCACGCTCAACGCGGTGCGCAGCACCAAGCCTATTCTCGTCAAGACCGGCCGAGTGCTGAAGCTCAGCCCGCCGGCAATGGTGCGGTCGATCCTGTTCCCCGCGGCGGTGCCCGAGATTTTCACCGGATTGCGCGTCGGATTCTCATTGACGCTGATCGGGACGGTGCTGGGCGAGATGTTCGCGGCGCAGCACGGATTGGGCTATCTGCTGATGAATGCGATCGGCCTATATAACGTCGATGTGATCATGTCGGTGACGTTTCTGCTGGTCGTCTTCGCGGCGGCCGTGAACGGGATTCTGCTGGCCGTAGATCGCCGCCTGCACTTTCGCGCCTGACGCGATCGCCGCGCGATGCCGGACCGTCAGGCGGCAGCGGCGGCCGGCGCCATCGACGCGCCTTCGATCCGATGCCGCGCGAACGACCGGGCGATGAAGCCCGAGCGCTTCATCTCCTCGACGAAATCGCGCAGGTATTTCGCGCCGGCCTCGCGGCCGCGCGGGGTTCCCATGGCCTGGTTGATCGCCATGAACCTGCCCGGAAGGATGCGCAGGCCGGGCATGCTGCGCGCCGCGCCTTCGAGCTGCGGCTTGACGCCCGCAATGCAGTCGAGCTCGCCTTGCGTCCACAGCGCCAGAACCGCGTCGAACGAGCTGGCGCGAACGAGCGCTGCCTGCTTGAGCTCGCGCGACAGGAAGAGATCGTAGGCGCTGCCTACGATGACGCCAACGCGCGTGCCGGAGCGGTCGATGTCGGCGTTGGCGCCGATCGGCGAGCGGTCGGCCACCATGTAGACGCCTTCGATGACGACGTACGGGGCGGTAAAGCTGATGTCGGCGGCACGCAAGGGGTCGATCGCCAGGAAACAGATATCCCACGCCTGCGATGCGAGCGCGGCGACGACCTTGCCGGCCGCGTCGTAGGGGACGAAGTCGACCGGTACGCCCAGGCAGCGCGCCAGCTCGCGCGCGAGATCGGCCGAAATTCCGGCCGCCTCGCCGGTCGCCGCGTTCCACGTCGCAAGCACCGGATTGCCGTAATTGAACGCGGCGCGCAGACTGCCGGCCGGCGCGAGCTCGGTGACGACCGCGGCGGGCGCGAGTGGCATCATTCGTTCAGGCGCAGCGGCGCCAGATAGAGCTGGCGGTAGGCTTCGAAGGGGATCGTTTCCGACGCCTCGATCTGCCGCTGCTCCGCCACCGACTCCTCGGCAAGCCGCGCGTATCGCGCCGAAACCTCGTCGGCCAGCGGCAACTTCAGGATCGCCTCGCGATGCGCGCGCGACTGCGCCAGCACGAAATGGACGTACGAATTGCCGTGATCTCGCGCCATCGCCTGCAGGACGCGTGCCGACGGGGTCGCCGCGGGGTCGTGCAGCGCTGCGACGGCCAGCCCGAGCGCTTCGCGATGCGCGATGCCTCCATTGGCTTCGTCCAGCGCCGCCGCGAACGGCGCGCACTCGGCCAGGATCTCGGCGCCCCAGTCGGACAGCGTCGTCTCCGCGGAACCGCGGGTCAGCCGCAACCCGGGCTCGCGGCCGCGTGACGCGACGCGTTGCTTGTTGCCGACGACCGCTGCGAGCTCCTGCGGCGTATCGGGGGGGCTGGGGGTGAGCGCGCAATGCAGGAGGAACACATCGAGCATGCGCACGGTGCTCGCCGTGATGCCGATCGCGTGGAAGGGATCGAGATCCATAAGCCGGACTTCCACGTATTCGACCCCGCGATCGCGCAGCGCATGCAGCGGCCGCTCGCCCGGGTTGATCACGCGCTTCGGCCGGATGGTCCCGTAAAATTCATTTTCGATCTGCAGCAGCGTCGTGCCAAGCTGGCGGTACTCGTCGCCGTCGCGTATGCCTATCGCCTCGTAAGCCGGATAGGGCTTGGTCAGCGCTTCCTGCAGCGAGGCCGCGTAGCTCTTCAGGTTGTTGTAGCTGACCGCCAGCGACCCCTGCGCGTCGCTCTGGTAACCCAATCGTCCCATGCGCAGCGACGTTGCGTAAGGCAGGTAGAGCGTATCCCCGGACAGCGGTTGCAGTTCGTGCGTCCGGCCGGCAACGAAGCTCGAGCAGACGGCAGGCGAAGCGCCGAACAGATAGAGCAGCAGCCAGGCGTTGCGGCGAAAGTTTCGGATCAGTCCGAAATAGTCGTCGTTGCTGCGCGCGTCGGGGAGCGAAAAATTATAGTGGATGCCGGAGATCGTCTGCATTCGCCGGCCGTACCGGTGCGACAAACCCATCCGATAGACGGTCTTCGCGCGGCCGACGTTCGACGTGCCGTAGCGGCCGAGCGGAATCGCCTCGTCCGCGGGCAGGCGGCAAGGCATGCTCGCACCCCAGAGAAGCTCGTCGCCGATCGCGCGATAAACGATCTGGTGTATCTCGGTCAGCTCGTCGAGGCAGGATTGTGCGTCGGTATGCACGCCGGTGATCAGCTCGACCTGGGACTCGCTGAAATCGGTCGTCACCGACGGATGCGTCAGCGCTGAGCCGAGTCGCGCCGGATGCGGCGTCGTCGCGAGCATGCCGTCCGGCCGCACGCGCAGGCTCTCCTTCTCGATGCCGCGGCGCAGCGCGGAGAGCACATCGCGCGGCGGCATCTGCCGCGGCCGGGAAGCGCCCAATGTCGCCTCAGCGGACATCCGCGTGCCTCGCCGCCGGCGTCGGCATCGACGCGCGATCGGTCCTGATACGGGCGAATGACGCCCTGTTGCGCAGGCGAACGGCGGCAGACTTCGGAGACAAGGGCATTCCGCAGACTTTCGAATCGGCCAATTGTAACGGCTTTCCGCGCTAGTATCTCGAGCCTGCAGAGGAGATCATCCGTGAGCGATTCCGGCCAAACTTTTGCCGACCAAGTCGACTACGTCTCGGGCCGGACGCGGCTGTTCGGCATCGTCGGGCACCCGATCGAGCAGGTGCGCTCGCCCGAGATGTTCACCGCAGAATTCCGCCGCCGCGGGCTCGACGCCATACTGGTGCCGCTGCATGTTCTGCCTGAAGACTTCGACGCCCTGTTGCCGCAGCTGCTTCGCCTGCGCAATCTGGACGGAGTCATATTCACGATTCCGTACAAGATGCGCGCCTGTGAGCTCGCCGGTCGCCTGGGCGAACAGGCGCGCATCGTCGGCGCGATCAACGCACTCGGCCGTCGTGCCGGTGGCTGGCATGGCGACATATTCGACGGGATCGGATGCGTAGAGGCGCTTCGCCGGCGCGGCATCCCTCTGATCGGCAGGCACGCGCTTTTGCTCGGCGCCGGCGGCGCAGGATCGGCGATCGGAGTCGCGCTTGCTGCCGAACGACCGGCGTCGCTCCGGCTGTACGACGTCGACACAACGCGCGCCGAGGCGCTGGCCGCGACGATAGGTCGTGCGTTTCCCGGCGTCGCCGTAAGCGCCGGGGCGCCGCGGCTCGACGGGATCGACATCCTGCTGAACGCGACACCGTCAGGGATGCTCGCCGACGCGCGACTGCCAATCGCCATCGCGTCGCTGCCTGGTGCAATGACGGTCTTCGATGCAATCGTCAAGCCGGAGACGACGCCGCTGCTCGCGCTGGCCGAACGCTGTGGCTGCACGACGGTCAGGGGCCGCGAGATGATGGACGGCCAGATCGCGCGCATCGCCGATTTTTTCCTCGCCACCGACTGAAGCCCGGTAGACGGCCGCTCCCGGCGGAAGCAGCGCGCGGACGGCGTGGCGCAGTACAATCGCCGGGCGTCGTTCTCCAGGAGTCCCGATGCTCGATGCACAAAAACTCGGCCTGATCCGGCTTTTCGCCGCGATCGCAATCGCGCTGCCGGGCGCGACCGCTCTCGCCCAGAGCAAGGCTACCGACTATCCGAACCGGACGATCAAGATCATCGCGCCGGTGCAGCCGGGCGGTGGCGTCGACCTGGTCGCGCGTACCGTTGCCGATCGGCTCGGCCTGGCGCTTGGCGTGCCTATCGTCGTCGACAACCAGAGCGGCGGCGGGGGCGTCGTCGGATCGCTGGCGACCGCGCGCGCCGCACCCGATGGCTACACCCTGATGATCGGATATGTCGGCACCCACGGCACCAATCCGGCCGTCCGCAAGCTGCCGTACGACGCAGTCAAGGATTTCACCCCGATCGCCATGATTGCCGGCACGCCGAATATCCTGATCGTGCCGCCTTCGGTGCCGGCGAGCACGCTGCAGGAATTCGTCGCTTACGTGAAAGCCAACCCGGGCAAGCTTTCGTACGGTTCATCCGGGCCCGGAACACTGACGCATCTGGCGATGGAGCAGCTGAAGGTCGCCGCCAATCTCGACATCGTGCATGTGCCGTATCGCGGCATCGGACCGGCGATCACCGACATCCTCGGCGGCCAGACGCAGGCGCTGTTTCCCGGCCTTGCCGCGGCGCTGCCGCATATCAAGGCCGGCAAGATGAAGCCGCTCGCGGTCACTGGCACCAAGCGCCATCCGCTGCTGCCCGACGTGCCTACATTCGAGGAGTCGGGATTCAAAGGGTTCGACGGCGTGCAGTGGTACGGCGTCGTGGGGCCGGCCAACCTGCCGGGACCGATTGTCAAGCGCCTGAACGAAGAGATCGACAAGCTCCTGCAGAGTCCCGATCTGGCCGAGCGGCTGTCGGGCGAAGCGCTGCAGCCCATGCCGATGACGCCGGAGCAATTCGGCCAGTACATGCGCGACGACATCGCCAAATGGTCGAAGCTCGCAAAGGACCGCGGCATCCAGATCGGCGAATGATGGCCAACGACGCACACATTGCGGCAGATCTCGACGCTCCTCCGATTACCCGCATCCTGGCCGATTTCGTCGCCACGCATCCGTCGCGCGGCTGGGAAGACAGCGTGGAGCGCGAGGCGCACCGCAGCTTGCTGAACTGGGTAGGCTGCGCGATCGGCGCATCGCGACATCCGACCGTCGAAGCAGCGCTGGGCGCCGTGGCCGAGCTCGAGCCGGCCGCGCAGGCGATGATCCTCGGACGAAGCGAGCGCGTCGACGTGGCCAGCGCAGCATTGCTCAATGGAATCACTTCGCACACGTTCGACTTCGACGACACGCATCTGAAGACGATCATTCACCCGGCCGGCCCGGTGGCCTCCGCCGCACTGGCGCTGGCCGAACGCCATCGCGCGACCGGTCGCGAGCTGGTCGACGCCGTCATCCTCGGCATCGATGTCGAGTGCCGTGTCGGCAATGCGATCTACCCGGACCACTACGATCGCGGCTGGCACATCACCGGATCGACCGGCATGCTCGGCGCCGCTGCCGCCTGTGCCCGGATCCTCAAGCTCGACGCCGGCAAGACGGCGATGGCGCTGGGCATCGCCGGCTCTCAGCCGATCGGCGTGCGCGAACAGTTCGGCTCGATGACCAAGGCGTTCCATATCGGCGGCGCCGCGCGCGCGGGGCTCACTTCGGCGCTCATGGCGCGCCACGGTTACACCGCCTCGATGCGAGCGCTCGAAGCGCCACGCGGGCTGCTGCAGACCTATTCGAGCAAATGCGACTGGAAGGAAATTTCGGACGATCTCGGCAAGCGGTTCGAAATTTCTTTCAACACCTACAAGCCCTTTGCCTGCGGCATCGTCATCCATCCGTCCATCGACGGCTGCCGCCAGCTGCGCGATGCACATCAGCTGCGCGCCGACGACATCGAGCGCATCGACTTGCTGGTTCATCCGCTGGTGCTCGAGCTGACCGGCAAGCGCACGCCGAAGAGCGGCCTTGAAGCCAAGTTCAGCGTCTATCACGCCTGCGCGGCGGCGATGCTGTTCGGCCAGGCGGGCGAAGCCGAATTCTCGGACGGCGTCGCCCGTCGCCCCGATGTCATCGCCCTGCGCGATCGAGTCCACGCCAAGGTCGACGCTGCGATCGACGAGTCGGCGGCCGACGTGACGATCCGCTGCATCGACGGACGCTCGCTGCATCTGAAAGTCGACTACGCGATCGGCAGCCTGCAACGGCCGTTGAGCGATTCCGACCTCGAGCGCAAGTTCCACGGCCTGGTCGACCCGGTGCTGGGCGCCGATCGCGCGGCACGCGTGGTCGATGTCTGCCGGACGCTGGCCGACGCGACCGACGTCGAACCGCTCAAAGCCGCGGCGACCCCGTAACGCCGGAAAGCCTCGCTCGAAAGGAAAACCATGCCACGCTGGGCGCGCGTCAACCACAGCGGCCGCGATTGCTTCGGCACGATCGAGGGCGATGCGCTCCGCGTTCACTCGGGCAATATGTTCACCGGCGCGACGGCAACCGGCGAGTCGATCCCACTCGCCGATGCGAAGCTGCTGACGCCGGTGACGCCGGGCAAGATGGTCGCCCTGGTCGACAACTACCGCGCGCTGGTCGCCAAGCTCGGACATGCGGTTCCCGACGAGCCGCTCTATTTCCTGAAGGCGGGCAGCTCGTTTCTCGCCGGCGGCGAGACGATACGCGCGCCCAAGTCGTACAGCGGGAAGGTCATCTACGAGGGCGAGCTCGGCGTCGTCATCGGCAGGCGGCTTTCGCACGCGAGCGAAGCCGACGCGGAGGCCGGTATTTTCGGCTACACCTGCATCAACGACGTCACCGCGATCGAGATCATCGCCAGGGACCCGGGGTTCGCACAATGGACGCGCGCCAAGAGCTTCGATACCTTCGGCGTATTCGGGCCTGCGATCGCGACCGGCTTCGACCCGTCGACGCTGGTCGTCAAGACCGTCCTCAACGATCAGGAGAGACAGAACTATCCGGTCGCCGATATCATTTTTCCGCCGGCGAAGCTTGCGAGCCTCATCTCGCAAGACATGACGCTGGAGCCGGGCGATGTCATTGCCTGCGGCACGTCGGTCGGCGTCGGATCGATGAAGCCGGGAAGCACGGTGAGCATTGTCATCGACGGCATCGGCACGCTGACCAATCGTTTCGAATAAAAGCGGCGCGAGCGTCGAGTGAGCCTCGCCCGCGCCGGGCGGGCACTTCGACACGACGCGCCGATGCAAGCTCGCAGCAGAGGAGGATCCCATGCGAATCGCGGTGATCGGCGCGGGTGCGATCGGCGGCATGCTCGCCGTCAGGCTTGCGCTGTCCGGGCAGACGGTCACGATAGTCGATCAGGGCGAGCATCTGGACGCCATTCGCGCCAACGGGCTCAAGCTCCTCCATCATGACGGCAGCGAAGAGGTCGCGCGCGGGCTGCGCGCGGTGGCGAGATGCGCGGAGGCCGGCGCGCAGGACCTGGTGTTCCTGGCGCTGAAGGCCTATGTCCTCGAAGCGGTCGCGCCGCAAATGCAGCCGCTCTTCGGCGACGAGACCCCGGTCGTGCCGCTGCAGAACGGCCTGCCGTGGTGGTATTTCCAGAATTTTCGCGGCCCGCACGCCGGATATCGGCTCGAGACGGCGGACCCGAACGGAACGATCGAGCGCAGTATCGAGGCACGCCGCGTAATCGGTTGCGTCGTGTATCCGGCCGGTGAGATCGCCGCCCCGGGGGTCATACGACATCTGGAAGGCGACCGCTTCCCGGTCGGCGAGCTCGACGGCAGCGAAAGCGCGCGCGTGAAGAACCTTTCCGAAACGCTGGTCGCCGCCGGGCTCAAGGCGCCGATCCTCGCCGACATCCGTTCCGAGATCTGGCTGAAGCTCTGGGGCAATATGAGCTTCAATCCAATCAGCGCGCTGACGCATGCGACGCTGGTCGACATTTGCCAGGAGCCTTCGACGCGGGAGCTCGCGGCCGACATGATGCGCGAAGCACAGGCGATCGCAGCCAAGCTGGGCGTCACTTTCCGAGTCCCGCTGGAAAAAAGGATCGAAGGCGCGGCCAAAGTGGGCAAGCACAAGACGTCGACCTTGCAGGACATCGAAGCAGGACGCGACGTCGAAGTCGACGCGCTGATCGGGTCGGTCATCGAGCTCGGCACGCTGACCGCGACACCGATACCGGCGACGCGCGCCGTACACGCTCTGCTCGCGCTGCTGGTCAGGACGATGCGCGAGCAGCGCGCACGGGTCGTGCTGCAGCCGGTCTAGCGGTCGCGGTTGTCGAGCGCGCGCCAGACCCGCTCCGGCGTCAGCGGCATCTGCAAGGCTTCAGCGCGCGCTCCCGCGCCGGCGCGCGTCAGCGCGTCGATCACCGCATTGACGACCGCGGGCGTCGCTCCTATCGTGCCGAGCTCGCCGACGCCCTTGACTCCCATCGCGTTATTGCGACAAGGCGTCGATTCATCCATCGTCATCTCGAAGTGCTCGATCATCCTTGCGCGCGGCAGCGCGTAGTCGAGCAAGGTCGCCGAAAGCGCCTGCCCCGACTCGCGGTCGTAGACGAATTCCTCGCACAGCGCCTGGCCGATGCCTTGCGTCGCGCCGCCCTCGAGCTGTCCGACGACGATCATCGGATTGACGACGCGGCCGACGTCGTTGACCGACCAGTAGGCGACGACGGCGACGGTGCCGGTTTCCGGATCGACCTCGACTTCGCAGATGTGACAGCCATTGGGCCAGGTGGCGTCCGCCACCGAGCTTACCGAGTCGAGAACGATCTTGTGCTGCTGCTGCCGGCGCGCAAGCTCGAACAGG
Organism: Casimicrobiaceae bacterium; assembly: GCA_036270955.1. Taxonomy (GTDB): domain Bacteria; phylum Pseudomonadota; class Gammaproteobacteria; order Burkholderiales; family Casimicrobiaceae; genus PALSA-1003. Next base: position 12,723 of record DATBBM010000025.1, read on the forward strand.
CCGATCCGCCGGTCGGTGCCGGCGATGCTGAACACGCCGTCGCGATATTCGATATCGCCGGCCGCGGCTTCGAGCTCCTTCGCCGCCAGCGCCTGCGCGGTGACCACCGTGCGCTCGGCGCCGACCTTCACCGCCGAACCGCCGACGAACAGCGAACGCGATCCCGCGCTGCCGAAGCCGGTGCCGCGGTCGGTATCGCCCTGCACGATGCGAATCGAATCGATAGGCACGCCGAACACGTCGACGGCGAGCTGTGCGTAAGTCGTCGCGAGCCCCTGTCCCATCGCCTGCGTCGCCGAGAAGATCTCTATCGTGCCCTGGCCGTCGGCCGAGCCTTCGACGGTGACCGTCACGCGTTCCTCGAATATGTCGACGCCGGTCCATTCGAGAAAGGCCGCCATGCCCCGCCCGCGCAAGCGGCCGCGCCGATGCGAATCGGCGGCCCGGGCGTCGAAATCCTTCCACCCGGCGAGCGCGGTCGCCTTGTCGAGCACCAGCTCGAACTGCCCGCTGTCGTACGTCTTGCCCATCGCGTTTCGGTACGGCATCTGCTCGGGGCGAATCATGTTGCGCCGGCGGAGCTCGACCGGACTTATGCCGGTCTGGCGTGCCGCCGCGTCCATCAGGCGCTCGATGATGTAGATCGCCTCCGGACGTCCGGCGCCGCGATAGGCGCCGGTCGGTGCGGTATTCGTCAGCACTGCGCGGATGCGGATGTCGATTGGCGCGATGTCGTAAATGCTGGTCGAGACCCACGGGCCTATCATCAGCTGGATGACGACGCCGGCAGGCGTCCCGCAGGCGCCGACGTTGGCCAAGGAATCGATGCGCAGCGCGAGCACCCTGCCGTCGGCGTCCAGCGCGAGCTCCGCCTTGCTGCTGATGTCGCGGCCGTGCGTCGCGGCCAGGAATTCCTCGATGCGCTCGGCCCGCCATTTGAGCGGGATCCCGTATTTGCGGGTGCCCCAGGCAAGCACGACATCTTCCGGATAGAGGCCGGTCTTCATGCCGAAGCCGCCGCCGACGTCGCCGACCACCACCCGCACCTTGTCGGTAGGAATGCCGAGCACCACCTGACAAAGGTCGTCGCGCAGTCCAGTGGGCGTCTGGCAACCGACGCGCAGCGTGATTCGCCCGGCCGTCGCATCGTAGCTCGCGAGCACCGCGCGCGGCTCGATCGGGCAGGCGACGACGCGCTGATTGACAAGATCCAGCGACACGCGGTGCGCTGCCCGGGCAAAGGCGGCGGCAGTCGCCGCCGAATCGCCGTGCCGCGCTTCGCACGCGACATTGCCGGAAGCGGAGGGCCAGATCTGCGGCGCCCCGGCGGAAACCGCCGCGGCTGCGTCGGTCACCGCGGGCAGCGGCTCGTAGCGGACGTCGATCGCCTCGACCGCATCGCGCGCCTGCTGCGCACTTTGCGCGATCGCCGCGGCGACCGCCTCGCCGACAAAACGCACGGTTCCGACGGCCAGCGCATGTCGCGGCGGCGACGCCGTCGGCGAGCCGTCGGCGCGCTTGAAGTCGGCCGACAGCGGCAACGGCGCCACCTTGTCGCGCACCAGGTCTTCGCCGGTCACGATCGCGATCACGCCCGGCATGACGGCAGCGGCACGACTGTCGATCGCGTTGATGCGCGCATGTGCGTGCGGCGACCGCAGGAAGCAGACGTACGCCTGGCCGGGAAGCGAGAAATCGTCGGCGAAGCGGCCGGCGCCGGTCAGCAGCGCTTGGTCTTCGACGCGGGGTACCGATTTGCCGCTGCCGAAGCGCGCGTATCTTGATTCTGCGGTCACGGTCGAACCTCAGGCGATGGGGCGAGCGTTGCCCGAAGACGCGATGGTAGCGCGGGTCGGCCGTCGCCGTGGCGTCCAGACGCAACTTGACCGCGACCGGCGTTTTCGCACAAGCTCCCTGCAGTTTGATCGCCGGTGCTTGGCGCGGCAATGTCGGGCGGGCACGACACCGTCGGCATCACAGCGAAACTTCCCTCCGGCCTCGCGTACCAACGCAATGGGCGTTGGGGCCCGCCGGTGCGCGGCACCGGGCATGCGTCCACAACGGGAGAACGATCATGGCGTCTCGATCTGCGGCGGACGAAGCGCATCGGCTCGATCCGGCCGACCATCCGACCGGCTATCGGCCGGCGCTCGCTGCCGACGCCGATTCGCGGCCAATCCGCGCGCCTCGCCGGGACGGCACAACGCGCCTGGTCTGGGTCGTGCTCGCGCTCGTTGTGCTGGCAGCGCTCGCCTATTTCCTCTGGCAGAGGAACCAGTCGAACGAAGCGATCCCGCCGGTCTCCGACGTACCGGCGCAGGTGGCGCCGGCTGCGGCCGACGCTGCGCCCGCGATCAACCACCCGATCGAACAGGCGCGAGCCGCCGCGCCGCCCTCGATCGAGCAGAAGCCGCTGCCGGCGCTGATGGTCAGCGACACCACGATGCAGAATACGCTGGCCGATCTGTTCGGCTCGGCGGCGCTGGGACGGATATTTTACGAAGATGCGATCGTGCACCGTTTCGTCACGACGGTGGACAACCTGCCGCGCAAGACGCTGCCGCTGCGCTACCTGCCGGTCAAGCCGCCGGGCGGAGGGTTCGTCACCACCGGCAGCGACGAAGCGCTGGCCATCGGCGCCGACAATGCCGCGCGCTACGCGCCGTATGTGCGGCTGGTCGACGCGGTCGACGCGAAGACGCTGGCCGGGATCTACGTCCACTTCTATCCGCTGATGCAGCAGGACTATCGCGCGCTCGGCTACCCGAACGGGTATTTCAACGACCGTCTGGTGCAGGCCATCGACGATCTGCTCGCCGCGCCCGATATAACTGTGCCCCCGGCGCTCGCACAGCCGAAGGTTCTGTACGTGTATTCGGACCCGGAGCTGGAGTCGCGCTCGGCCGGCCAAAAGATCATGATGCGCATGGGCAGCGAGAATTCCGCCCGACTCAAGGCCAAGCTCCGCGAAATTCGCGCGGAGATCACTGCGCCCGGCAACGCGGATCTCAGAAAAAAATAGCACGCTGACCGTGATCGAGTATCGATGGACGATGCAATGACCCCGTTACGATTGCTCGGCCGCCGCCGCGCGCTGGCGATGCTCGGCGCGTCGGGCGCAGCGCTGCTCGCGGCACGCCACGGCGCCGCGGCAGAGGCCGACGTTCCGGCATGCGTCGTCCGTCCGCGGCAGACCGAAGGCCCATTTTTTGTCGATGGGGACCTGCAGCGATCGGATCTGCGCGTCGACCCGCGCACCGGCGCCGTCAAGCCGGGAGCGCCGCTACGCCTGGCCTTTCGCGTATCCCGGGTCGGCGGCTCGGCCTGCGCGCCATTCGCCGGCGCGCAGGTCCACGTCTGGCATTGCGACGCGGCCGGCGATTATTCGTCGGCACGCGACGCACGCGCGCCGAAAGCAGGCGAGGCGTTCCTGCGCGGTTTCCAGACGACCGACGCGTCGGGCACGGCGCGGTTTCTGACCATCTATCCGGGCTGGTATCCGGGACGCGCCGTCCACGTGCACTTCAAGATCCGCACCGACGACTCGTCGCGCAGCGCCGAGTTCACCTCGCAGCTTTACTTCGATGAGGCGTTGAGCGAGCGCGTCTACGCGACGGGGCCCTATGCGAGCCGCGGACAGCCGAAGCTCGCCAACGGCGACGACTTCCTGTTTCGCCAGGGCGGCAGGCAGCTTCTGCTCGACGTCACACCGGATGCCGCAGGCTACGCTGCCGTATTCGACATCGGCCTGCAAACCTAGTCTGCCGAGATCACGCGATCCGGTAGGGATCCAGTTGCAGCGATTCGAGCCGGGCGCCGAGCAGAACGACATGGCCGGCGCGGCGATGCACCCCGTCGTCGGAGAACTCGAACGAAAACGTCCTGCGAAGACGCAGCAGGCCCTCTGCGTCTCGTCCGAAGCGAGTACGCGCGCCCTGCACGGTGTCGTCGAGAAACTGCAGGCCCTGTGCCCGGCACGCTTCGCGCGCCGCCTTGGTTGCCGTCTCGCGCGCCCGCAGCGCATCGAACGCGATCCAGCCGCCCAGCGCAACGATGATCAGTACGACGATCTCCGACATCGGAACCCGCCCTTCGCGCGAAGCGCCACCGGCCCCGCTCGTCACGTCGACGTGGGGGCGGACACGGGTAATGCAAGCCGGGGCGCGTTCGATCCGACCGGCGGACCCGCTTGATCGAGAGCCGCGTCTAGCGCCGGTCGAGCGTCGGCGGACGCCATGTGTGCAGCTTCAGGCCCGGAGGCCGAAGCATGCGCATCATGAAAATCGCCGTTTCGCGACCTCGGTAATAGCCGGGCGCGCGCATCATTTCGACGAAGCCCAGGCCGCGATACAAGCCGTAGGCGGCAACATTGTCGGTGCGCAGCTCGACCTTGATCGACGCAATACCCGCGGTCGCCGCGGATTCGAGCAGCCATTCGGTCATTCGGCGCGCGATTCCGCGGCGCTGGTGCGTCGCCCGCACGGCGAGCAGGACCAGATGCGCATGCTCGTCGCCGAAGCTCATGATCGCGAACCCTGCGATGCGCTGTCCGTCGCATGCCGCGAGCGCCACGCTATCGACATCGTCGATCAGCTGACGGATCCGGTCGGCGCGGTAATGCCAGCCGAGTCCCGCCTCCACCAGATCGCGCGACATCAACGCAAGCGCCGGCGCTTCGCTGCGTCGAGCGAACCGCAGTGTTATTGCCGTGGCGTTCATTGCCGCAATTCTGCCACGACTGGCGCTCCGGAGGTTCGGCGGAAGATAGGGCCGCGTCACCCGCGAAAAAAAGCCGGGGCGGTAGACCCCGGGTTTGCGGCCGCGCACCGCGAGGCGCGCGTGCGCGAACTAGGACTTGTCGGACCCGCGATGCGCCAGCATACGGTTCGTGCGCGCGCGGCTGGGCGCGGTGGTCTTCGCCGTCGACGTCCGCGGCGCGCGGAACGTGCGAGACCTCGTCTGGTCCCCGCTATTGAGCGAGTTGTGATGCCACGATCCGTCGCTCCAGTGGTGCTGATCGCCGCCGCCGAAGTGGAACGATCCGACGACCGCCGGCGCGCCGTAATAGTAGTAGCCAGGGTAGTAGCCCGGGTAATAGCCCGGCCAGGTGTTGTAGTACACCGGGCCGTTGTCATAGTACGGGCCGTTGTCGTAGTAGTAGGGTCGGGCGTAGCCGTAAGCATACGGACCGTTGACCGGCGCCACTGCGCAGCCGCCGAGTATCAATCCTGCGGCTAGTGCTGCGAGACTCGAAGTCACGATCGGTTTCATCAGTACCTCCTGCCGTTTCCGGCCGCTGAAAACAAGAACGGGCCAGTCTCCCGGCCCGTCCACTTCCTGCGCCCGCTGTAACGGGCTCGAGGAATAATCATCGTTGTTATTTTTCCATCGCCTGGTCTCTTGAGTGCTCGAGAGTAGGGACAAGTGCTGCCGTTGCATCTAATCCGAATCCGGCCTCGACGTTTCGGCTTGTTGTCCCTACATGACTCCCATTCTGCCCCAGAGCGGCCTCGACAGAGAATCGGTGTTTGTCTGAATCTGTTGTAAGACAAACGCACCCGAGCTGCAGCCCTCAGCGCTGCTGCTGCCCGCCCGACTTCTGCGGCGATTCGCCGCCGCTCGAGCGCGAGGCGCCGGCGTCCTGCTCGTCCTTGATCTCCAGCGAACGGCTGGCGGCTCGCTTCTGCGGCGCTTGCAGCGAGATCTCCAGAACGCCGTCGCGGAAGGTCGCGCTCGCCGTCGACGCGTCGGCGCCCTCGGGCAGCGGTATCGTCCGGTAGAAGCTGCCATAGCTGCGCTCGCTCCGATAGTAGCCTTGCTGCCGGCTGGTTTGCTCATTCCGGCGCTGGCCCTGTATGGTTATCGCGTCCTGGTCGACTTCCACCTTGACGTCTTCCTTCTTGACTCCCGGCAGGTCGGCCGTCACGACCAGCTTGCCCTCGCGCTCGAACATTTCCAGATGCGGCGACCAAAGAGCCGCGCCCTGTTCCGCGCCTGACGTCGGAGCGCCCTGCCATCCCGGGTCGCCCCCGAACGCGCCTCGCCCGAAACCGAATCCCTCGAACAAGCGGTCCATTTCATCGCTGATGCGGCGCATGACCGACAACGGTCCGCCGCCGTACGCGCCGTAAGTGGACCAGGGAGTCGTCTGCGTACCGCCGCGTGCTTGCAGCGACCCGCCGTACTGGCTGCCGGCGCGCTGCGCGCCTAAATCCCGTTCGGTCCCGCGCTGTCCCGGCTCGTAACCCTGTTGGCTGCGCACTGCGCCCGCCGGCCCCATGTCGGCCGATTGCTGGCGCCCTTGCTCGCTTGCTTGCTTGTCGTTGGTAGCCATTGATGTCTCCTGCAAAATCGTTTGTCGAGAGAGTAAGGTGATTCGTCATCGATCTCGCTTCGCTGGCCCTCGCGTGTTCTCCGTCCGAGCGGACGGCCGCGACCGCCGGCTGGTTTGCCAGCGCCACTCCCGTCCCGCCGGCGGGCGACGAGCCTTGCAATCACGTCACATGCTTGTTGGAGGGTCGCTGCCAGTCGATGATGCAGGGACCAAACCGCGGACAACCTCGTCTAGGCCGAAGTTGCTGCTTCGGCTCCCCGCATGCGGACCAGTATTTCGGAAAAACGAGGCGGGGAAAATCAGCCCGCGTCTGATTTTCCTGTAGGACACTTCCGCTGCGCGCGGAACGAGATCAGCTCGAGTGCCTGCCTCGCTTGGGCGGCCGTCCAAAGCAGAATAGAACGCTCGCCAATGCGAGCGCGATCACCAGCGGCGACACCAGCAGCGTCGCCAGCCAGTTCCAGGTTCCGGTTGGATCGAACGTGTGCAGACACAGGTACATGACCGTCGGCGCGGCCAAGGTCGCGGCGAGGGTGGACCGCGTCGTGTCGCGAAACAGGCGCTCCGATACGATGCCGATCAGAACCGGCAACACGAACAGGACGACGAATGCTCGCATGACTCCGCTCCGCGCGCCGCGGGCTGCGGCGGCAGCCCGCTATCGTCCCGATATTCTGCGACTTGGGCAGCGGCGGCGCAATCCGGCCTCGTGGCGGCGAGCCGACCTCTCCTCGACTGCTATCCGGCGAGCGTCGGCTCCTCGTTGGCGCGCGTACGAAACGTGATCGAGTAGCGCAACTCCCTGGCGGGCAGCATGCTGTGCTGCCATAGCCAGCGTATCGGCCCCTGCATGACGTACAGAGAGCGCGGCTCGAGCTCGAGGATCAGCGCCTGCCTGGGCTCGATGTGCGACTCGAGCGGGCGGAAGCGCATCGTGCCGCGGCCTTTGAGCGACAGGCCGAAAACGACGCCGTAGCTGGGCTTGTCACGGTGCCATCCGATCGGCGCGCCTGGCCGGTACTCGCTGACCAGCGTGTGCACGAACGCCGACCGTGCGATGCCGAACGCGTCGGTGACGCGCTGCTGAAGCGCGGACAGAAACGGCGGCACGGGTCCCGAGGAAAAAGACTCACCATCGTCGTATGCGTCCGTGGTATCGACGTCGCCGTCGGCGTGGAAATGAACGACCCGCCGGCGCGCGACGTATTGCTGGAAACGCGCCTGGCGAAACGGAAGCGGTGCGATCGCCGTCAGCAGCGACGCCTCTTCGGCGCGCGTCAGGAACTGCGGTCGGTAGATGAGGCCATGGGGTAGCCGAGGCGGCAGCTCGAAAAGCTCGCTCTGGCTTCCCTGGGCCGGCGAAAGCGCCGCCGTGGCGCGAAGGCCTCCCGATACCGCGGCAAGGTCAGTGGTTCGCTGCGGCTGGCCCATCAAGCCGGTTACCACATGAATACGACATGCCTGCGGGCGCCTTCGGGAAGATCGATGCTGTGCTGCTTGCGCACGCCGTTCCAGTCGGCGACGACGGTATAGTCTCCGGGAGGCAGCCGCACGAGGAGAAGCGGTCCCGTCGAGATCGTATTGAGCATCGGGCGGCCCTGCGCATCGCGGATGTCGACCCTGACATCGGCGATGTAAGCACCGGCGCTGGTGTCGCCTTCCGCGCTGCGCGACGAGGCAAATTCCAACGTCAGGGCATAGTCGGCCGACTGCTGTTTCAGGGCGTCCGCCTCGTCCTTGCCGACGCCGCCGGACAGATACTGCACCGCACCGTTGCTCTGCACCCCTGGCTCGTCGGCTGCGCTGGCGACAGGCGCCGAAAGCAGGGCCATCGCCAGCAGAAGCAAGGTCAGCAGAATGGTCGCTATCAGCTCGTGCCTCACCCGCACCCAAGTATTCATGATCCGGTCGTCCCTATCGAAACCCGCGAAAGCCTGCCCCTGGTAGTCATCGCGCGCTCCTCCGGCCGGGTGGCCGCGAAGAGAATCGACCCGGCCCAAGCGCCACGCGACTGATTTTTGGCCTCCGGGGCCGCAAAGTGAATCAGCCGGAGTCTGAATCGCCTGTAGGACACCGGAACCGGCTTCGCCTCGAATTTGGTCGGCTGGCATAATATCGGTCCACTTGCACTGTCGAAGCCGATGATGATCACAGCCAGACAAATCGCTGCAACCGCCGCCGCGCTAGCGATGCTGGGGGCGTGCTCGAAAGCCCCCGATCCGCCGATCGCCACGCCCAAGCCCAAGACGGATCCCGTCGCCGCGGTCAATGCAGCCGCGTCCGCGGCAGCTGCAACCGAGGGCCTGCACCAGGTCGGCGGGATCGCGTGGCAAAAAGAAGACGTCGATGCGGCGTTCGCGTCGGCGAAGGCGGAGCACAAGCCGGTATTCCTCTATTGGGGAGCGGTCTGGTGCCCGCCCTGCAACCAGGTCAAGGCGACGATTTTCAACCGCCAGGACTTTATCGAGCGTTCCCGCTTTTTCGTGCCGGTTTACATCGACGGCGATAGCGCAAGCGCGCAGAGACTCGGAGACCGTTTCAAGGTCAGCGGCTATCCGACGATGATTCTGTTCACGCCCGATGGCCGCGAGATCACGCGTCTGCCGGGCGAGGTCGAGGTCGATCAATACATGCGGGTGCTGGCGATGGGTATGAACGGCGCGCGGCCGGTCAAGGACACCCTCGCCGCCGCCCTGTCGCCGGGCTCCGGGGGCTCGGCGCTGTCGGCCGACGACTGGCGCATGCTCGCCTACTATTCGTGGGATACCGACGAAAACACGCTGGTCGAGGCCAAAGCATTGTCGTCGACGCTGGAGCGGCTGGCCAAGGCCTGTCCGGCGACCCAGCCGGACACTGGCGCCCGGCTGCGACTGCGCGCTCTGGTCGCGGCGGCGACTGCGAAGGACGTCAAGCCCCGCGAGGACAAGGCCGCTGCGGCAGACCTGCGCCACGTGCTTGCCGACGCGCGACTCGCGCGCGAGAACTTCGACCTGTTGACCTACTACGCCGACAAGGTCGTCGCGTACGTCACGCTACCCAAAACCCCGGCGCGCGCCGAGCTCGCGGCCGAGTGGAACGCGGTGCTGGAGCGATTCGTTGCCGATCCCGCGATATCGACCGCCGACCGGCTGTCCGCCGTCAGCGGGCGCATCGCCCTTGCCAAGCTCGACACGCCCAAAGGCACGCTTCCCGAGCCGCTGCTGCAAAGCGTGCGCGACCAGGTGGCGCGCGCCGATCGCGAAACTGCCGACCCGTATGCGCGGCAGGCCGTCATCAGCGCGGCCGCCGATGCGCTTTCCGACGCCGACTTGATGCAGGCGTCCGACGCGCTGCTCGAAGCCGAGCTCAAGCGCTCGCATTCACCCTACTATTTCATGCTCGACCTCGCCGCCAACGCCAAGAAGCGCGGCGACAAGACGGCGGCGCTCGACTGGGAGCAAAAGGCCTACGCGGCGGCCGACGGCCCGGCGACGCGGCTGCAATGGGGCGTGCATTACGTCAGGGCGCTGATCGACCTCACCCCGCAAGACGAAGCGCGCATCGAGCACGCCGCCAGAAGCGTGATCGGCGAGCTCGACCCGACCCCGGATACCTTCTACGAGCGCAACCGGCGCGGCTTGGAGCGCATGGGGGCCAAGCTCGCCGACTGGAACGGCAAGCGCCGGCACGAAGCGGCGGTGGCACGGCTGCGCACGCAAATGGACGCGGTTTGCGCCAAGCTGCCGCCGGCGGACCCGGCGCGCGCTACCTGCGACGGCGTCATGCGGCCCGCGAAAGGCGCGAGCGCCTAGTGCGGTTTCGGCGGCTCGCCCGGATCGGCCTCGCCATGGCGCTGGCTATCCCGCTGGCGCCGGCGACCGGCGCCGAACCGGGGACGGCGACCGGCTCGATCAGTTACCGGAGCAAGGGCGGCCTGATCAGCGTGTGGCCAAAATATGCGTACCTGGTCAAGGGTCCCGACACGGTGACCGGCTACACCGTCCGGCGTGTCGTGCTGTCCGCGTCCGATCTCGCCCCCAGGCTGCGCAGCTGCGCGACAATGATGTGCGGCGACGGCGACATGACCGAAGGCCTGACGATCGACCTCGACGCCGGCGGGCGGATCAACTACTGGTTCGTCGCCCAAGGGCAGCGCGTCCAGTATTCGGGAACGGCGGAGCCCTCATCGTTACGGCTCAGCACCGACACCGATCACCGCGTGGCTGGCAGCTGGCGCCTCGATGCGCGCCCGGCCGGTGGCCCGCAAGTACAAATCGAGTTCGATGCAGCGCTGCTGAAGGTCTTTACCAAGGCTCACTAGCCAACCGGCCCTTATTGGGTCAGCGTCCTCTTCGGCCCGGCACCCAGTCCGAACAACTCGGCCAACGCATGCCGGTATTGCAGGGCGCCGGTCCGCATGCTGTTGTTATGCGTCGCGCCATCGATCAGCAGCAGCTTCTTCGGACCCGCCGCGGCCTGGTAGAGCGATTCGCTGAAGCGCGCCGGGACGAAACGATCGGCCGCGCCATGGACGATCAGCACCGGGACCTTCACCTTCGCCATCTTGCTCATCGAGTCGAACTTCTGCGACAGCAGCAGCCCGACGGGCAACCAGGGGTAGGTCAGCGACTTCGCCATATCCTCGAGCGTGGTGAACGAGGATTCGATGATCAGTCCGGCGGCAGCCGGCGTTTCGGTCGCCGCGCCGTCGGCGCCGCTCAACGAGGCGGCGAGGTCGACCGCCACCGCGCTGCCGAGCGAATGGCCATAGATGAACCGCCGCGCCGGATCGGGCTGCCGCGCCGCCAGCCAGTTCCAGGCGACGTGGGCATCCTCGTATACCGACTTTTCGGTCGGCGTGTCGCCATCGCTCTTGCCGAAGCCGCGATAGTCGATCGCAAGCACCGAAAAGCCGAAGTCGCGCAGCTCCTCGATCCGGAACAACTGGCCGGGCAGGCTCCACCGCGCGCCGTGCAGATACAGGATCGCCGGCGCGTCGGGTCTGCCTCCGGCGGCGGGCCACCACCAGGCGTGGATATGCTCGACGGCTTCGCCGCTTGCCACCGGCAAGTCGAATTCCTGGACGCCGTCCGGCATGCCGGTATACCAGCCCGGCGTTTCGCGGACGACGCGAAACGTGAGCCGGGACTCCTCGTGCTGGAAGGCCGCGGTCCCGCAGGCGGTGAGTACGACGACCATCGCCAGCGCGATTGCCAGTCGTCGGAGGAACGGTTTGCGCAAGGCGAAGTCCATTACATGTACCGGCTGCTTCGATCGATTCCGGGAAGGAGTCAGGAAAAAACGCGCCACAGCCTGCGGACGTTGACGGGGCGCATGTTGCCGCGTTTACTTGATCCCCTGTCCGAACGAGGACAGGCGCGCCACGCCTTTCGCCAAGCCATGACTCCCGAGACCGATCGCCACGCATCAACCGAGAACGAACGCCTGGTCGCCGAGCTCGAGCAGGCGGAGGCCTACGAGCAGAAGCTGCGTCAGCTGATCGTCGAAGTCAGGGACCAGCTGGCGGCGGGACGAATCGAACAGGCGCTGTCGATGCTCAATACGGCGCTGAACGATATCGACAGCGCCACCGACGTCGTCGTTCCGCCGCACCGCACGAAATAGATCCGCATCGGCCGATGATCGTTGCGGATCGGTTGCACCATCCCCTGAAAGGAACGCCATGAGCTCCCCCCGCGACGTCGCCGTAATCGTCGGCAGCCTGCGCAAGGAATCGTTCAGCCGGAAAATGGCCAAGGCGATTGCCGCGATGGCGCCTGCTACGCTGAAGCTCGAAATCGTCGAGATCGGCCAGCTGCCGCTGTTCAACCAGGATCTCGAGGCCAGTCCGACCTCCGAGGTCAGCGCGTTCAAGGAGCGCGTTGCGCGAGCCGATGCGCTGCTGTTCGTGACGCCCGAATACAACCGCGGCTTGCCGGGCGTATTGAAGAACGCGATCGACGTCGGCTCGCGCCCATACGGCAAAAGCGCGTGGAACGGCAAGCCGGGCGCCGTGGTCAGCGTCTCGCCCGGCGCGATCGGCGCATTCGGCGCCAATCATCAGCTGCGCCAGTCGCTGGTCTTTCTCAACGTGCCGGCGCTGCCGCACGAGGCCTACATCGGGGGCGCCGCCAAGCTGTTCGACGACAAGGGCGCGCTGACCAACGACGATACGCGCGAGTTCCTGAAGAAATTCCTGCAGCTGTTCGAAAAATGGATCGAGACCAACGCGGCGTCCCGCGCTTGATCTGCTGACGCTACTCGAAAAGGTTTCGCGTCGGCTCTTCGGCGGCGACCGTCACCGTGCCCGCCGCCTGGTCGGCGCGGCAGAGCGCGCCGACCCTGACGCCGAGCAGCCGAATTCGGCGGTCGAGAGGCACGCGCTTCAGGCATTCTCCGGCGGCGCGCCGGATCGTGCGCGCGTCCTGCGTCGCCTCGGGAATCGTCTGATCGCGCGTCAGCGTCTTGAAATTGTCGTAGCGCAGTTTCAAACCGATCGTCCTGCCGACATAAGCCTTGCGCTTGAGATCGTCGCTGACCCCGGCGCAGAGCTCATCGAAAATGACGGAAAGCTCGTCGCGGTCGCGCGTCGGATGCAGGTCGCGATCGAATGTCGTCTCGCGGCTGATCGATTGCGGCTCGCTGTAGGTCACCACCGGGCGCTCGTCGCGGCCGTGCGCGGCCTCGTGCATCCACGCGCCGTGATGCGCGCCAAAATGCTCGACCAGCAGCGCGGGGTCGGCGGCCGCGAGCTCTCCTATCGTGCGTATGCCCAAGACTTGCAGCCGAGCACTGGATTTGGGGCCGATGCCGTTGATCTTGCGCGCCGGGAGCGGCCAGACGCGTGCGGCGATCTCGTCCGTCGGCAGCAAGGTCAGACCGTCGGGTTTATCGAGCTCGGAGGCGATCTTGGCCAGCAGCTTGTTGGGCGCGATCCCGATCGAGCAGGACAGCCCGGTCGCGCTGCGCACCGCCTGCTTGAGTGCGATCCCTGTGTCGCGTGCGCGCTGCCAAAGGTCGTCCGCGCCGCTTGCGCCGGGAAGGACGATACCGGTCAAATCGACGAAGATCTCGTCGATGCCGCGATCCTCGATTTCCGGCGCGATCGCGCCGACGGCAGCCTTGAACAACCTGGAATACCGGCGATACGCGTCGAAGTCGACCGGTAGCAGAATGGTGTCCGGAGCGAGTTTTGCCGCTTTCATCAATCCGAGCGCCGAGTGCAGGCCGAATGCGCGCGCCTCGTAGGTGGCGGTCGTGATCACGCCGCGGCCGGCGTAGCCGCGCAAAGTTACGAACCGGCGCTCGACTCGTCCCGTAGACGGATCGATCGTCTCTTCCGGCTGGTGCCGGCGGCCCCCTCCGATGACGACCGGCCGTCCGCGAAGCTCCGGATAGCGCAGCAACTCGACCGACGCGTAGAACGCATCCATGTCGAGATGGGCAATCAGGCGGTGCGGTGCGACGGACATCGAGGCGACGCATTGACGCAAGCGACGACAGTGTAAGCGATGCGGCGCCGCCCAGCGTCGCCGTCCGCGTGTCGGCTCAGCTGTCGAAGCCGCAGCGCCCGCGGAGCTCGGACGTTGCCGGTCCCGTTAGCAGGGCCGCAAAGCGCGCCGCGGACTCCGGCTGCTGCGCGCGCGCCGCGACGGCGACGCAGTACAACGTGGCGAGATCGAACTCTCCCGGCAGCGGGCCGACCAGCGTGACCCCCGGTGTGCATGCGATTTCGGTGACCTGCGTGCAGCCGACCGGACGGACGGCTCGGCTTTGCGCGAGCTCGCGCATCGCGGCCACGCCGTTCGCGCCTTGTCTGAGATTTGGTGCCGTCTCGGCCCCGATACCCATGCTGCGCAGCATCGCCGCGCAATGCGCGCCGGCGGTCGAACGCTCGACGTCGGGCAGATGGATGGCGTCCGCTGCGAGGAAGAGTTGGCGCAGCGCGGCCGCCGTCGACACGTCGGGCGCCGCGTCCCCTTCACGCACGGCAATCGCCGTTCGCACGCGCCCGAGCGGCGCGATCGATTCCGGGCGGACATCGCCGCCTTGCGCCAGTTCCCCCAGCAGCGCCGCAGTCAGCACCACGACGTCGCAAGGCTCGCCGGCGAGAAGCTTGTCCATCGTCGCGCCGACCGGGTGATAGCTGGCGCGAATCTCGATGCCGTCGCTGGCGGCGAATTCCTGCTGAAGCTTTTCGATCAGGCTTTGTGCGGCGCCTGCGCTGAGGACGTGCAGCTTCTGCATCGGATTTGGTTTCTTCGCCGGCAGGCGCGCGATCGGCCCGCGCGCATCACTTGTCGGGCTGCGCGCCGGAAATCCTGACGATCCGTTCCCATTTGGCGATGTCGTCGGTTAGATACCGGCCGAACTCGTCCGGCGTCATCGTCATCGCGACCGCGCCCTGCTTCGCCCATTCCGCGCGAACACCGGGATTGGCCACGATCTTGGTGACCTCGGCGTTGAGCCGTCGCACGATTTCCGGCGGCGTGTTTTTCGGCGCGATGATGCCGAGCCAAAGGACAGCTTCGTACCCGGGAACCCCGGCCTCGTCCAACGTCGGTACGTCGGGAAGCACCGACGAACGCACCTTGCCGCTGGTCGCCAGCGCACGAACCTTGCCGGCGCGCGCGAACTCGCTCATCGTTGTGACCGCGTCGAACATCATGTCGACTTGCCCGCCGAGCGTATCGGTGCGCGCCTGCGAGCTGCCCTTGTACGGGATGTGCACGATGTCGACGCCGGCCATCGCCTTGAACAGCTCGCCCGCCATGTGGTAAGGCGTGCCCGGACCGGACGATGCGTAGTTCAGCTTGCCCGGTTTCGCTTTGGCGAGTGCGATCAGCTCGGCGAGAGTCTTCGCCGGCACGCCCGGATGCACGACCAGCACCAGATCGGAATAGTTGACCGGCGCGATCGGCACGAAATCGCGCATCAGCGCGTAAGGCTTGTTCGGCAGCAGCGACTCGTTGACCGTCTGCGTGTTCGACATCAGCAGCAGCGTATAGCCGTCCGGCGCGCTCTTGGCCGCGGCATCGGTGCCGATCACCGACCCCGCGCCGGGACGGTCGTCGATGACGAACGGCTGACCGAGCGCTGTTTCCAGCCGCTGGCCGATGAAGCGAGCGTAGATGTCGGCCGGACCGCCGGCCGCGAAGGGCACGATGATCCTGACCGGCCGGGTCGGATAGTCCTCTCCCGACGCGGCCGCAGCGGTGAAAAGCAGCAAAGCGCCGGCGAGCAGCCTGGCAAGAATTCGCATCGCGCGTGCTCCTCGGTTATCCGTCTCGAGTGAATCGCGAAATCTACCGGAACTCGCCGGCCGACGCCACCGGGGGCACATGCGCAATCAGAAACCGTACAGGCGCGCCGGATTGTCGACAAGGATCCGGCGCCGCGTCGCTTCGTCCGGCGCCCAATCGAGCAACAGGTCGAGCATCGCGGCATTCGACGGCGACGGATGGATGTTCGGATGCGGCCAGTTGCTCGCCCAGACGCAGAGCTCGGCATGCGCCGCGACCAGTTCCCGTGCCAGCGCGCTGACATCGTCGTAGGCCGGCGGGCCCGATTTCGAGGTCTCGTACGGCGCGGATAGCTTGACCCAGCAACGCCCGCCGTCGAGCAGTGCGAGCAGCGCGCGAAACGCCGGATGCGAAGGCGGCACCGGCTCGAGGAATTTGCCGTTGTGGTCGATGACTGCCTCGGCCGGCAGGCGCCCGATTCGTGCCGCGTACAGCGGCAATTCGCGGCCGTCGAGCTGCAGCTGCACATGCCAGCCGAACGGCGCAACGCGTAAGGCAATCGCATCGACATCGTCCCAGGACAAAAGGCCGCCCTTGAGCATGAAGCAGCGCGCGCCGCGAAACCCGGCGCGCGTCAAGCGCTCGATTTCGGCGTCGGCGATGTCTGGCCGTATCGTCGCCACGCCTCGCGCGTTCGCGCCGAAGCGGACGATCGCGTCTTCGGTGCACGCGTTGTCGAACGCGTAGGCGTTCGGCTGAACGACGACTTCGCGCGTGAGCCCGAGCTTCCTTTGCACAGCGCTATAGGCATCCGCCGGCGCGTCGGGCGGCGGAAAGAGCGACGTCGGCGCGGCCTTATACCGGCGGTCGTACACGTGCATGTGACAGTCGCAGCTGCCGTCCGGCGCGACCAGCCGCGGTTTGTCATCCATCGAATTCCTTTCGGCGCGCAAGGCGCAACCAGGTCGATTTCTTCGGTTGGACTGTAAGCGCTAACCGGCGCGCTTCCGGCGTTCGAGGTCGATATCCATGAATTGCCAGTAGGTGCCGAACACCTGCGGCCTGAAACCCAGCAGCCAAGGCTGGACGAAATCGTTCTCGCGGCGAAATATCATCGGAAGCAGCGGCATGTAGGCGCGGGCCATCTCGTTCATGCGGCGCGCGGCGGCGACCTGCTCCGACGGGTTCGGCGTCTGCAGGAATCGATCGACCCATTGATCGTATTCCGGCAACTTGAAGCGCGACTGGTTGGCGAACGGCGGCTGCCTGCTGTCGAGGAGCTCGAGGATGCCGTCGCCGGTCGGGACACCGCCGAAGCCGGCGGCCGACATCTGGTATTTGCCGGCGATCAGATCCTTGACGAAATCCTGGAAAGGCGCGACGCGAAAATCGATCCGGATGCCGATCGCGTCCATGTCCCTTTTCCACAAGGTCTGGGTTTCACGCGAAATCGTCGCGGCTCGAAGCGACAGAATGACGGTCAGCGGCTTGCCGTCCGGCATCTGGCGGTATCCGTCCGCGTCGCGGTTCTTGTATCCAAAACGGTCGAGAAGCGCCTGCGCCGCCGCGGGATCGTACAGCGACTTCAGCGGCGCGCCCGGGTCGTGGCCGCTGACTCCCGGAGGAATCATCTGGTTCGCCGGTTGCCCCTGTCCGGCGTACACCACGTCGACCAGGTTCTGCGTGTTCAGCCCCATCGCGATCGCCCGCCGCAGCGCGATCTTGTCCTTTTCCATGCCGCCGACGACCGGATCGATCATGTTGAAATCGACAAAGAACAGAAAAGGCTCGAGCCGCGCATGACGGACGATGCCGCGGGCCGCGTATTCTGGCTTCAGCTTGTCGTTGCTGAGCAGACGGTTGGCGATCTCGGCACGGAGCTCGACATAGTCGAGCGCACCGCGCTCGAATTCGAGCAACAGCGTCGTATCTTCCTCGATAATGCTGATGTCGATAACGCCGATCTGCGGAAGCACCCTGCCTCGCATGCTGCGCATCAGCTCCGCGTCCACCGGGTTGCTGCTAGCGGGAAATCGAAGCGCACGATAGTTCGGATTGGCTTCCAGCACGATTTTCGATCCGCGCTTCCATTCGCGCAGCCGGTACGGGCCGGTGCCCACCGCTCTCGTGCGGATGTCGCCGCCCGCGGCCTCGAGCACCTCGCGCGCGACGGCCCACGTCGTCAGGAAAATCTGAACCGACGGATAGTTGATCGCGTTGAGCCTGATCTCGATCGTGTAGCGGCCCAGCGCGCGCAGTCCCTCGATCGGACGGTCGTAGTCGAATTTCGCGCCCGGCGTCTTGGCGGCATCGACGACTGCCCGTGCGCCGATGATCAGATCGGTCATCACCGTGTCGCCGCCGCGACTCAGGTTGGGATCGAGCCGGCGCTTCAGCGAGTAGATGTAGTCGTCGGCGACGAGCTCGCGCGGCTTGCCGCGGAACGCCGGGTCGTCGGTGAAATGAATTCCCGGCTTGAGATTGATCCGCCAGGTCTTGCCTCCGTCGGAGATTTCCGGGAGCGCAGTCGCCGTCACCGGCATCAGCCCCGCCGGCGTATTCAGATAGTCCCAGGCGTAGAGCCCCTCGAAGATCGCGAGGATCACCCGCTGCGCCGGAATCGTCGTCGCCTGCTGCGGATCGAGCGTATCGATGTCGGGCAATGCGACGCGGAGCACCTTGTTCGGGTCCGCTGCGATTGCCGCGCAAGCCGAGGCCAGCGCGAGTATCGCGAGCGCCCATCGCATTCGCCTTATTGCGCCTGCTACCACACGTCCTCCAGGCGGCGCGGTCGCCGCATCGCGGGCAGAGGATTATGCCTTACGGCGCCAGATGGAATTGCGGCGAGGCGCCCCGACGTTCGCAAAAACAAAACGGGCCCGACGTATCGGGCCCGTTCGTTTTTACCGCGATTGGCAGCCGCTCAGCCTGCCGGCGGCCCGTAATACGCAGGCGGCGGAGCGCGATAGGGCGCCGCGCCACGGACCGGAACCTGATTGCCCTTCGCGTACATGCATTGCATGTAGGCTCCGTCGTACCGCCGCTGGACCTCGTAGTAGCCGCCATAGTAGGCGTTGCTGCCGGCCGCGCTGCCGAACAGAAGCCCGGTCCCCGCGCCGATTGCCGCGCCAGCTCCCGCGTTCCCGGTTGCCGATCCGATGATCGCGCCTGCGGCAGCGCCGACCGCCGTGCCAGCGACCGCATTCTGCGCCGCATAGTTGTTCGCCTGGTCAGCCGAGCCGCCAACCATCTGCTGAGCAAATTGCTGGCAGGCGAAGGCATCGGCCTGGAACTGATCGAAGCTCTTGTTGTTGCCGGGCAGAGCGACGACGCTCGGCC
>DATBBM010000026.1:0-14057 GCA_036270955.1 Casimicrobiaceae bacterium
CTGTGCCGTCGCGGATCCTGCCGCCGAAAAAAGCGGCGCGCTATCTGCAGCTCGAATCCAAGATCCGCGCGGCCCAGGCTTACGACGTCGCGGCGTCGGTCCCGCTGATCAAATAGGGGCAGATCGCGGGTTGCAATCTGGCGTCGGCACGGCTCACGGGCTCCGGCGCGGCGACCGCGTGAGCGCCCAGCCTTCCGGGTCCCTTCGCCTTAGATTTCGCCGACGTGTGGACCGGCATCCAGGTGGAATCGCGCCGGGCGATCACATCGATCCGGATCGGACCCGAATCCGGGTCAGCCGCCGGCACGGCGGCGGTCTGCGGCGCGGCCACCGTGCGGATGTCCTGGTTGCTCGCACCCATTTTCGCGGGCAGGACTACGGCTAGACCAATGGTCATGGCCGTCAGAGCGACAGCAACTGCACCGAACGCGGCGGGACGGGATGATGGCTTGTAGTCGTTCATGGTCTGACTCCTGTTTCGTTTTGTTGCTGCCTGCTTTGGATGCCGCAACCCGGAGGTGCGGATTCAGATTTCGAAACGCCTTCTTGCTCGTGCTTTAGGCGAATCCTAGGCAGATGAAGTGACCGCCTCAAGACGCAAGCGACGAACCCACCGAATTCCGGGTATCAGCGCACGCGGCGCGCGACGAACTGCAGCTTGACCCCCGCGGATCCCGGCCGAAACCGGTGCGGCCGGCGGAGATCGGGGCCTCGCGGGGCGCAGCTTCGGCGCGCTCCTGGCGGTCTCTCTCACGGGCTCATTATCAAAACCGGGGCGCCGAGCGGCAAACGAAATGCACGCATCGTTCTCATGCGCTTTGCGAATGTCCGGCGGGCCGTCGGTCGCGGCGACGCCACGAGCCAAGCCGATGCCGCCGGGCGCTCGGGCCGAGACCCCCGCCTTCCAAACTGGCACGCCTCCGAGGGCGGCGAGGTCCATTTTCGGGTGGTACTTTTTGACGCTTTTGTGTAGAATCCCGCGACTTTCTGACGAAAGCTTGGCCCTGCCCCGCGGCGGGGCCAACGCGTTTTGGCGTTTACACGCCCGGCCCGGGGTGCACCGTACAACGGATTCCCGAGTCAGACATGTCGAGGCCCTTTGATGCCGAGCACGCTCGCTGAGCCGGGCCAAGCGCCAACTTTTCGACTGAATACAACAATTCCTGGAGATAACATGCTGAAGATGACCCGCCTGGCCATGCTTGCCGCGGCCCTGCTGCTTGCGGCGGCCCCCGCGGTGGTACCGTTCGCGGCGCAGGCGCAAGGGCAGCCCGCAACGCCCGCAACCAGTCAGGACGCGACACCGCCGGCGCAGCCGGCGGCGCCAGCCGCGCCGGCCGCAGCCACGGGCACCAAGACCACCGAGCTGGTCGACAATCCGTACGGCCTCGAGGCGCTGTGGAAGGGCGGCGACATCGTCGCCAAGGTGACCCTGGCGATACTGGCGCTGATGTCGATGGGTAGCTGGTACATCATCGTGACCAAGGTCTACGAGCAGTGGCGGATGAACCGCCAGGCGCGCGCGGCCGACCGGTCGTTCTGGAATGCGCCGTCGGTTCGCCAGGGCGCCGAAAAGCTCAAGGAAGGCAGCCCGTACCGGTTCATCGCGGAATCGGGGCTCGAGGCGACGAGCAAGCACGTCGGCCTGCTGGGCAATGTCGATCTCAACACCTGGATCACGATGTCGATCCAGCGCGCGATCGACAACATCCAGGCCCGCACCCAGGACGGTCTGGCCTTTCTGGCTACGGTTGGCTCGACCGCGCCCTTTGTCGGACTGTTCGGAACGGTGTGGGGCATCTACCACGCGCTGACGGCGATCGGCATTGCCGGACAGGCGTCGATCGACAAGGTCGCAGGTCCCGTGGGCGAAGCGCTGATCATGACCGCGTTCGGTCTGGCTGTCGCAGTGCCGGCGGTTCTGGGCTACAACTGGCTGATCCGGCGTAACAAGGCGGCGATGGACATGGTGCGCAGCTTCGGCGCCGATCTTCATGCCGTGCTGCTGAGCGCCCCGAAGACGGCTGCCCCGGCCCCGGCGAGAGCCTGACGCCATGGCGATGAACGTCGGTTCGTCCAGCGGCGACGAGGACGAGATCGTCTCGACGATCAACACGACGCCGCTGGTCGACGTCATGCTGGTGCTGCTGATTATCTTCCTGATCACCATCCCGGTCGTCACGACTTCGATTCCGGTGCAGCTGCCGAAAGAACGCAACGAGGTCCGCGAGACCAAGCCCGAGAACATCGTGCTCTCGGTCGATCTTCAGGATCGCATCTACTGGAACGACCTGCGCATACCGACGACGGCAGCGCTGATCGAGCGGCTGAAGAAGGTTTCGGTGCTCACGCCGCAGCCGGAGGTGCAGATCCGTGGCGACGGAGGGGCCAAGTACGAGGCGGTCGGCCGCATCATCTACGCCTGCCAGCGGGCGGGCATATCAAAGGTGGGGTTCATCACCGAGCCGCCGCCGCGCAGCAGCGGCTGAGCTCATGCAAGTCTTGAGGAGCGCGAAATGGCAATGAATGTTGGTACCAGCGGCGGCCAGGGCGGCGGCGATGGCGACGTCATGCTTGACATCAACACGACGCCGCTGATCGACGTCATGCTGGTGCTGCTGGTCATGTTGATCATCACGATCCCGATTCAGCTGCATTCGGTCAACCTCAACATGCCGATCGGCAATCCGCCGCCGCCGCTGGTGTTGCCTGAAGTCGTCAAGATCGACATCGACGACCGCGGCGCCATCTACTGGAATGGCGAAGTCGTGGCCGATCGCGCGGCGCTCGAGCAGAAGATCACGGCTGCGGCCTCGCAACAGGTCCAGCCGGAAGTCCATCTGAGGCCCGACAAGGACTCGAAATATTCGGTCGCCGCTCTCGTCATGGCGTCGGCGCAGCGATTGGGGCTGACCAAGATCGGCATCGTAGGCAGCGAGCAGTTCATCGAGTAGCCGCGTCGCGAACTGCGGCAGTCAGTTGGAGTCATAGCCAGATGGATTTCGCACGACAACAGCGGGACCCGACCCGGCATTTGATCGGGATCAGCATCGTCATCCTGGTGCACGTGGTGGTGATCTATGCACTGGTGACGGGCCTCGCGCGCAAGGCTGTGGAGGTGATCAAGAAGCCGCTGACGGCAACGATCATCGAGGAAATAAAGCTGCCACCGCCACCACCCCCGCCGCCACCAAAGAAGATCGAAATACCCAAGGCGCCGCCGCCCCCCGAGCAGCCGTACGTTCCGCCCCCCGACATTCCTCCGCCGGTAACGCCTTCCGAACCGGTGATTGCCGCGCCGTCGATCACGCCGCCGCCGGAGCCGCACGTGATCGCGCCGCCGCCGCCGCCCGCGCCGCCGCCGCCCAAACCCGCCGTACGCCGGGGTCTCGTACCGATCGACAAAGTGGATCCGGTCTTTCCGGAAAGAGCGCGCCGCGATGGCGTCGAGAGCGGCAAGGTCGTCGCGCGCATGCAAGTGGACGAGAAGGGCCAGGTCACCGACGTCAAGATCGTCAGCGCGAATCCTCCTCGTGTATTCGATCGCGAGGTCATTCGTGCGCTTTCGATGTGGAGGTTCAAGCCCGAGGGCGAGAAGTACGAAGCCGAAGTCGAGGTCAACTTCCTGCTGCAATAGCACGCCGGCACTCGCCAGCTCTCGGTCGGGAAACAAAATGGCCGCCTCGAAAGGCGGCCATTTTTTTGCAGCCGCGCGACCTGTCGCGCGTGGAAGTTCGACGCTGGAGCTGCCTCGGTCGGTCTTGGCTCGCCTGGGTTGGACTCAGTTGGCTCGAGCCGCGTACACCAGCGATGTCCATGCCGCGGCGCCGCACAGAGCGAGCAGCAAGGCGATGTCGGTCAAGCGCAGCGGACGCCCGACCAGCAACGCCACAGCGCCGCGGAATGCGTCGTCGAAGGCGCCCGGCAGAGCGACCAACGCGCCGGCGCCCGCCAGCAGCCACAGCAAAATGATCACCGGCCGCCGCCACGCAGGCAGCGTCGGCGCTGCAGGCAGGCGGCCGATTACCCGCGCCGTGAAGCCGTCGTCGGCGACATACGCTGCGCGATGCTCATGTCCCGCCTCCTTGAGCGCGGCGTCGAGCCAGTCGGCAGTGTCGATGTCGTGCGTATTCATGCTTGCGGGCTCCATGCACCCAGTCGCGCCTTGAGCTTCTGTTTGGCGCGCAGGATATGCGTTTTCACCGTGCCGACCGGGCAGCCGAGCACTTGCGCGGCTTCCTCGTGCGACAGGTCATTATGATAGCACTGCACGATCGCCGCTCTCTCCGGCTCGGAGAGCACCCGCATCGCGCGCTCCAGATCGATGCTGAGGGCCGCCTGCCGCGACAAGCTCGGCGCCGTAGCGTCCGCCGGGGCGACCGGCTCGCCGTCGGCGTCCTCGGGCATCGGCACTTCCTTCATCTTTCGAGCGTCGGCCAGAAAAACGTTGTACGCGATCCGATACAGCCAGGTCGAGAATTTGGCTTCCTGGCGAAACGACTTCAGGTTGCGGTACGCGAGCAAGAAAGTCTCCTGAGCCAGATCGTCCGCGTGCGCGATGTTGCCCCCGGTCAGCCTGCGCAAGGTCGAGCGCACGGCGGACTGGTGCCTCCGCACCAGCTCGCCGAAGGCATGGCGGTCGTCCTGGACGACTGCGCGAGCGATCAGCTGCGCGTCGCTGACCAGGGTGGACGACATCGAGATTGCCTGCCCGCGTACGCACGTCTCCGTTCAACTGCTGCCGTCGCCGCCACTGACGCGACGCTCCAGATGCCGATCTTCCAACCACCATAAGGCGACGTAGCCGGCCCCGACGAACAGCAGGACCAAACCCAGCCAGTTCGGCTCGCCGGCGTCGGTGATCGAATACAGAACGAGCGCCAGCCCGACTGCAACCAGGAGGACGCCCTTGCGCAGGTCCGACCAGACCGCGCGGCGTCGTGTCGCGACCGCCTGGGGAACGGGGGCGGCGATTGTCGCCGGCACTGCCTGCGCCGGTGGCGTCCCCGCCATCACCGCGTCGACCGCCTGGGCCGAGGGCATGACGCCTCGTTCGGCGAGTTTCAACACGGCATCGTTTTGCAGGCGCGTCTTGCGCAGCTTGTACCAGATGATGCCGACCAGCAGGATGATAGGCGTGAGAAAGATCGATCCGAGCACCAGGAAGACGACGCCGACGATCCATGGCGCAACGTCCATCGCCTGCTTGAACGAGTCGAAGTCGTCGATCTGAATGCGGCCGCGGTGGCGGCCGAACGGAAATGAGTCGTCCCGCTCGTCGGCGGTCGCGCTATCGTCGGCAGCGGCCGACGATGGATCGGGGGGCGCTACATTGGGGAGGGGTGGCGGCGGCGCGGGCGGTGGGAGAGGCGACTTCTGTGCGGCGGCGGCACTTTTGGCTGGCGCATCGGCGGCCAGACCGGGGCCGGCAGCGAGGCACAGCATCGCGGCCAGCAGCGCCCCGAACGCCACCGGCATGACGCGAAAACGGACAAATTGGCTGGGCATACGCACTCCTGAGCAATCGTGGTCTAGGCCTTAGATGGCGCGAGATGGCGGGGCGGATTCAACATCCCGAAGGCGTCCGTCCGCGCTCCGGCGAGGGTCGACCTGCATGCTATCATTGCCCGGATTTTCGGCCCCACGCGGTAAAGCGACACGGAGCGATATGACGGCAACGACGCCAAGCCCAACTTCCCGCTCTCCGTGAGCCGACCGAGCCAATTGCTTGCCGCGGCCGCGGTTGCAGCCGTCCTGCTGGCCCAGCCGCTGCGCGCAGCCGACGATGCGGTGACGCTCAATTTCGTCAACGCCGACATCGACGCCGTCATCCGGGCGGTCGGCGAAATGACCGGCCGAAACTTCGTTCTTGATCCCCGGGTGAAGGGTGTAGTCAACATCGTGTCCGCCACGCCGGTCCCGCGTGCGCTGATCTACCCGACGCTGCTCTCGGCGTTGCGGCTGCAGGGGCTCGCCGCGATCGAGGGTCCCGGCGGCGTCACCAAAATCGTGCCCGAAGCCGAAGCCAAGCAGCAGGGCATGCCGGTGGTTACCGGTCCCGTCACCCTCGGCGGCGATCGCCTGGTCACCGCCGTGTACATGCTCAAATACGAATCGGCGACCCAACTGGTCAATGTGCTGCGGCCGCTGATCACCCCGAATAATGCGATCGCAGCCGTGCCGACGGCCAACGCGCTGGTGATCACCGACTATGCGGAAAACCTCAGGCGCATCGACCGCATCATCGCGTCGCTGGACGTGGCGCCCGCCGGCGAGCCCATCGTCGTGCCGCTGCGCAATGCGTCCGCGCTCGATATCGTGCCGATGCTGACGCGGCTGCTGGCCGATGCCGCGCCCGGCGCCGGCGCTGCGCCCGATGCGCAGCAGCGGCTGACCCTGGTTGCGGACGCGCGCTCCAACAGCGTCCTGGTCCGTGGCGAGAACGCTGCGCGGCTTGCACGCGTGCGCGCCCTGATCGCCGAGCTCGACACGCCGGGACGCTCCGGCGGCAACATTTCGATCATCTATCTGAAGAACGCCGATGCGGTACGGGTGGCGAGGACGCTGCGCGCGCTGTTCAGCGGCGGCGGTGACGCAGGCGAATTGACGCCGGCAACTTCGCTGGCGCCATACGGCGGGGGGCTCTCTTCGGGCGGAATGACGACGGCTACCGTAGCCGGTGGCGGCGCGACGGCTACCGTGACCGCGCCACCGGTCGCCGGCACCGCCGCCAGCACGGCCGCCGGCTTCGCCGCCGCAGGGGTGACCATCCAGGCGGACGCTGCCAACAACGCACTGCTCGTGATGGCCTCGGAACCGTTGTACAACAATATTCGCGCCATAGTCGACAAGCTCGATGTTCGCCGCGCGCAAATCTATGTCGAAGCGCTGGTCGTCGAGGTCTCCGCCGACAAGGCCGCCGAGTTCGGCATCCAGTGGAACCTGCTCGATCCCAACAAGTTGAACAACAATTCGACCCAGGTCGGCGGCGGGACCAACTTCGGCACGCGCGGCACCGGCACCAACATCATCGACGCGCAGGCAAACCTGAGCTCGCTGGGGCAGGGGCTGAATCTCGGCATCATTCGCGGCACGATCAACATCCCGGGCCTGGGCATAATCACCAATCTTGCCCTGCTAGCGCGCGCGCTCGCCTCCGACGCGAACACCAACATACTGTCGACGCCGAACCTGCTGACGCTCGACAACGAGCAGGCCAACATCATCGTCGCCGAGAACGTGCCGTTCATCACCGGCCAGTATGCGCAGACCGGATCGACGACGACGGTGACGCCTTTCCAGACGATCGAGCGCAGGGACGTCGGCCTGATCCTCAAGGTCAAGCCGCAGATCACCGAGGGCGGCAGCGTCAAGCTGACGATCTACGAGGAAGTCTCGCGGATCGAGGACACGACCAACGCCGCCGGCATCATCACCAACAAACGCTCGCTCGAGTCGACAGTGATGGTCGACGACGGGCAGATCATCGTGCTGGGCGGATTGATCCAGGACTCGTTCACCGACGGCACGAGCAAGGTTCCGCTGGCCGGCGACGTTCCGTTGTTCGGTCAGCTGTTTCGCTACGACAACCGGCGACGTACCAAGACCAACCTGATGGTGTTCCTCAAGCCGACGGTCGTCCGCACCAGCAGCGCGGGTGCAGCGCTTACCGGCGATCGCTACGATTACCTGATCGGCGAGCAGCAGCGCCTGGCGCCGGGGCCGCGCGCGTTCTGGCCGGATCCGACCGAGCCGCGACTGCCGCCGATCACCCAGCCGCCGGCGCCGGTGGCGACGCCGCCCGCGCCGACGTCCGCGCCGTCGTCCGCGCCGTCGCCCGGCGCCCAATAGCCAGCAATACCCGCGGGCCCATGCCGGCACCGATCTCCACTTCCTCGCCTGGCGCGAGCGCCGCGCCCGCAACGCTCGAGCGCGTTCCCTATGCATTCGCGCGCATGCACGGCGTGCTGCCGGTGAAGGACGACGGCGAATCGGTTCTCGTGCTGGCGCGCAGCGACGCATCGGTCGAGGGCATCGCCGAGCTCAGCCGCGTGCTGCAACGGCCGCTGAAGACCTTGACGGTCAATGCCGAGCGCTTCGCCGCCGAGCTCGCGACGGCCTACAACCAGGCGGCGCCGGTCACGCAGTTCTCGGGCGATCTTTCGCGCGACGCCGATCTTGCGCGGCTGCTGCAGGATATTCCGCAGGCCGAGGATCTGCTCGGCGCTACGTCCGACGCGCCCGTGATCCGGATGATCAACGCGCTGCTGCTGCAGGCGCTGCGAGAACGTGCGTCCGACCTGCACTTCGAGCCGTACGAAGCGCGCTCGGTCGTGCGCTTTCGCGTCGACGGCGTGCTGCGCGACATCGTCGAGCCGCCGCGTGCGCTGCACGCCGCGCTGGTGTCGCGGCTCAAGGTGATGGCAAGCCTCGATATCGCGGAGAAGCGTCTGCCGCAGGACGGCCGGATGGCGCTGAAGCTCGGCGACAAGAGCGTCGACGTGCGGGTGTCGACGCTGCCGACCGGCCCGGGCGAGCGCGTCGTGCTGCGGCTGCTCGACAAGGACACGGCACGGCTCGACCTCGCGGCGCTGGGGATGAGCGAGCCGACCCGCGACGCGATCGATGCTCTGGTCCGCGAGCCGCACGGCATTCTGCTGGTCACAGGCCCGACGGGATCGGGCAAGACGACGACGCTATATGCGGCGATGTCGCGATTGCCGCGCGGCGAGCTCAATGTGATGACCGCCGAGGACCCGATCGAGTTCGCGCTTGACGGCGTCGGTCAGACGCAGGTCAATCCGCGAATCGATTTCACGTTCGCCAAAGCGTTGCGCTCGATCCTTCGGCAGGATCCGGACATCGTCATGATCGGCGAGATCCGCGATCTGGAAACCGCGCAGATCGCCGTGCAGGCGAGCCTCACCGGCCACCTGGTGCTGGCGACGCTGCACACCAACGACGCGGTCAGTGCCGTGACCCGGCTCGCCGACATGGGCGTCGAAACCTATCTGATGGCTTCCAGTCTTCTCGGCGTGCTCGCGCAGCGTTTGGTGCGCTGCCTTTGCCCTGCCTGCCGCACGGCGTCGCCGCCGACCGCGGGCGAAGCGGCGTTGCTGGTCGAGCTGGGCCAACCGCCGGGACAACCGCTGTACCGGCCGGTCGGCTGTGCCGAATGCGGTGATACCGGGTACCGCGGCCGCACCGGGATTTACGAGCTGGTGCTGGTCGACGAACCCCTGCGCCGCCTGATTCACGACCACGCGGGCGAAGCGGCGCTCCGCGAAGCGTGCGCGCGCGCCGGAGTGCGCAGCTTGCGCAGCGACGGTGCGCGGTGGCTGGCCGACGGCACCACGTCGCTCGCCGAGTTGCTGCGGGTTACCGGAGCCGCCTGAAAGACTCCGGTCGATGGCCCATCCGCCGAAATCCTACTTGCTCGAACAGCTTCGGTTGCAGGCCGACTCGGTCAGCGCGCGCCGGGTTCAGGAGCAGCGATTGTCGCGCGAAGTCATCGAGCGGGTCGATCGCCGCCTGCACGCGGTTTTCCAGTATTTCGACGAGGCTTGCAAGCTGTTGCAGGTGATCGCGCCGCGCATCGAGCGCGAATTCGTGTTGCCGGAGATCGCGCGTTATTCGGACATGGTGTTCGATCGCGGCCTGGTCATGTTCCGCAAGCAGCCGCTGCAGAAGCACGAGGTCTATGCACATGTCGTCGTCTACTACACGCTGACCGGCCCGGCGCCGCCGCCGCTGCACGTGGCAATGCGCCGCTCGGGTGAAATCGAGCGCGCGCTGGTCACGGCCAACATCGAGTTCAGCTGCGAGTCGGACTCGACGGTGCGTGGCGCAGCCACGATGAACACGATCCGGATTGCGCCGGGCATGCGCTGCGAAGTCCGTTTCGATCCGGATTTTGTCAACGAGAGCATCATCGTCACGTTGCGCAATGTCGACCGGTTCGAGCCGGTGGTTTTCGATTTCCATCCGGACGCGCTGGACACCCCGGTGCTCGACGACCTGGTCAACCTGATGCTGGGCAAGCCGAGCCAATTCCTTCTGCGCGCGCCGTTGCGCGGCTTCGGGCGCTAGCCGCGCTGCCGAACAGGCCCTAACGGTGCCCTCGTTTCGTTACGAGGCAGTCGATGGCGCCGGTCGCGCGCAGCGCGGACTGCTCGACGGCGCCAGCGCGCGCGCCGTCCGCGACCAGCTGCGCGGCGACGGATTGTTCCCGACGGCGGTCGAGCCGGCCGGGGCAGGGCCCTCGGTGCGCGCCGCGACGACTCGCCTCTCGGCGCCGCTCCTGGCGCTGCTGACGCGCCAGCTCGCGACCCTGGTCGCGTCGGGCATGCCGCTCGACCAGGCGCTCGCCGCGGTTGCCGAGCAATCCGATCAACCGCGCGCGGCGCGCGTGCTTGCCGCGATTCGCGAGCAGGTCGCGGCCGGTGAGCCGCTGGCGGCGGCGCTGTCGCGCTTCCCGCGCAGCTTTTCCGACCTCTACCGCGGCCTGGTCGCAGTGGGCGCCGAAAGCGGCCAGCTGGGCGGCGTGCTGAGCCGGCTTGCCGACTATCTCGAGGCGCGTCAGGTCCTGCGTGCGCAATTCACCGCGGCGCTGATTTATCCGGCGCTGATCACCGTGATCGCCCTTGCGGTGATCGCCACACTGCTGCTCTACGTCGTGCCGCAGATCGTCGCCGTCTATCAGCAAAGCCGCCAGGCCTTGCCATTCCTCACGCGCGCGCTGATCGCCACCAGCGATTTTCTCCGGGCAACCGGCATTTATTGGCTTGCAGCCGTCGCGCTGCTAATTGTCGTGGCCATCCTGTTGCTGCGGAACGAATCCTGGCGCGATCGCTGGCATCGGGTGCTCCTGCGCACACCGATGGCCGGCAGCGTGCTGCGCGGCCTCGACACCGCGCGCTTCGCCAGCACCTTGGCGATATTGACCGGCAGCGGCGCTCCGCTGTTGCGCGCGCTCGAAACTGCGGCGGCGGTCGTCTGGGCGCGTCCGATGCGGCGAGCCGCGCACGCCGCCGCAGGCCTGGTCCGGGAAGGCGTGTCGCTGGCGCGCGCGCTGGCCAGCCAGCGCGTGTTTCCGCCGCTGCTCGTGCATCTGGTGGCCAACGGCGAACAGAGCGGCCAGTTGCCGGCGATGCTAGACCGCGCTGCGCGTGAGCAGGAGCTCGACGTCGAACGGCGTCTGACGTGGCTGGCCGCGCTGGTGCAGCCGT
Source organism: Casimicrobiaceae bacterium (assembly GCA_036270955.1). GTDB lineage: Bacteria > Pseudomonadota > Gammaproteobacteria > Burkholderiales > Casimicrobiaceae > PALSA-1003. The sequence goes on from DATBBM010000026.1 coordinate 11,229, forward strand.
TGTTGATTGTGTTCATGGGCGCGATCGTGCTGGTGCTGGTGCTCGCGGTCATGCTACCCATCGTGTCGATGAATCAATTGATCCGCTGACGGGTCTCCGCGCCGGCGCGCTTTTGCTCCTGCTGCACCAGTGCCCAGGCGACATGCTCGCGCACCAGTGACGAAGGATCGTCCCGGCGCGCGGCCAATGCCGCGACTATCGCTACGTGATAATCTGCGTTGCCCAGCCCCACCGCAAGATTACGCAGCCAGCGCGCGTAGCCTATGCGACGGATCGCGCTGCCTTCCATGCGCTGCTCGAACTCCTCCGATGTCCAGGCGAATAGCGTGATCAGATCGGCGTCGTCGAGGCCGTTGCGCACCGCGAAGTCGCCATCGCCGGCGGCTTTGGCGTACTTGTTCCACGGGCAGGCGAGCTGGCAGTCGTCGCAGCCATAGACCCGATTGCCGATCAGCCGCCGCAGGGCTTCCGGAATGCTGCCCTTGAGTTCGATCGTCAGGTACGAAATGCAGCGGCGCGCGTCCAGCTCGTACGGCGCGACGATTGCTCCGGTCGGGCAGGCGGCTATGCACGCGCTGCAGCTGCCGCAATGCGCGCTCGCGGCGGGTGTGACCGGCAGTGGCAGGTCGGTGTAGATCTCGCCCAGAAAGAAGAACGAGCCGGCATCGCGCGTCAACAGCAGCGTGTGCTTTCCGCGCCAGCCCAAGCCCGACTTGGCGGCGAGAGCGACTTCGAGCACCGGAGCGCTGTCGGTGAAGACGCGATAGCGAAAGTCTCCGACGCTGTCGGCGATGCGGTCGGCCAGGCGGCCAAGCTTGCGCCGCAGCACCTTGTGATAGTCGCGGCCCAGAGCATAGCGGGAGATATACGCCTTGCTCGCATCGGCGAGCGTCGTTGCCGCGTCGCGCGCTTCCGGCGCCAGATAGTCGAGCCGCGCGGTGATCACGCGCAGCGTACCGGGAACGAGCTCGGCCGGCCGCGCCCGGCGCACGCCATGGCGTGCCATATAATCCATCTCGCCATGTCGGCCCGCGTCGAGCCAAGCGAGCAGATGCGCCTCCTCGGCCTCGAGACCGGTGTCGGCGATCCCGATCTCGCCGAACCCCAGTTCGAGACCCCAGGCGCGGATGTCGCGTGCGAGTGCGCTGAAATCGGGCGCAGCTGCGTCGGACGAACTGGTGGCCACGATGTGTTCAGACTTTCGCTAAGTACTCGCCATCTGGTCGCGAGCGATATTCAACGATGACGACAATGCAAATGTCGCGCAAGTATTTGCCCGATGCCGACGCCACGATGCAGTCCGGCGCGGCGCTCGCGCCCGGGCTGGGGGCGGGAATGATCGTCACCCTGTCGGGCGAGCTCGGCGCGGGGAAAACGACGCTGGTTCGCGGGCTGTTGCAGGGCTTCGGCTGGACCGGACCAGTCAAGAGCCCGACATATACGCTGGTTGAACACTATCCGATGTCGAGCCTATACTTGTATCACTTTGATTTTTATCGATTCGATCAACCGGGCGAATGGGAAGATTCCGGCTTCGCCGAGTACTTCCGCCCCGACGCACTGTGCGTGATCGAATGGCCGGAACGAGTTCACGGCATGTTGCCACCCGTCGACGTCGCGCTGTCGCTGCGCTATCAAGGCGCGGGTCGGGAACTCTTGCTCGCATCGGGCACGCCAGCGGGTAACGCATGTCTGGCCGCGTTCGCCTCGACAATCGCGTGACGCGAATCTCGCTGCAGCGGCGGCGAGTCTGCCAATGGCTGCTGCTGCCGGCCGGCCAATTGCTGTTGCCGGGATTGTCGTTTGCCGCGACGGTAGCATCGGCGCGCATATGGCCGGCACAGGAATACACGCGACTGATTCTCGAATCGGCGTCGCCGATCGCGCACCAGATGATGCTGCTCAAGGATCCGCAGCGTCTGGTCCTCGATATCGAAGGTGTCGAACCGGACGGCGAGCTTGCCCAACTCGTGCAGCGACTGCGGCCGGACGATCCGCATATCCGGTCGATACGACTTTCGCGCTTCAGGCCGGGGATCGTCCGGCTCGTTCTCGACCTCAAAGACGAGGTGCAACCACAGATTTTTGCGTTGACGCCGGTCGGAGAGTACGGCCATCGCCTGGTGCTCGACATCTATCCGGTGACGCCGCCCGACCCGCTGATGGCTCTGCTGGAAGGCGAAAGCAAAGCTCGGAGCAGCGCGCCCGATGCGCCGGCCGACAAGGCGGAGACGCGGGATGCCGACAAGACTGCGTCGCGCGATCGCTCCAAGGCGCCGGCGTCGCGGCGCCCGATCATTATCGCGCTCGATCCCGGACATGGCGGCGAGGATCCGGGCGCGATTGGTCGCCGTGGCACGCGCGAAAAGGATGTGACGCTCGCCATCGCGCGCAAGATCCGCGAGTTGATCGACCGTGAGCCGGGCATGCGCACGATGCTGACCCGCGACGACGACTATTTCGTGCCGCTCAATGTGCGTGTCGCAAAGGCGCGCCGCGTGCGAGCCGACCTGTTCGTGTCGATTCATGCCGATGCCTTCAGCACGCCGACTGCACGGGGCTCGTCGGTATTCGCTTTGTCCGAGCACGGCGCGACGAGCTCGGCGGCGCGCTGGCTTGCGCAGCGCGAGAACGAGGCCGACCTGATCGGCGGCGTCAACCTCGACAACCGGGACCCGATCCTCGCCAAGACGCTGCTCGACCTGTCGCTTACCGCCACCATCAACGATTCGCTCAAGCTCGGCCGCGCGGTGCTGACCCACCTGGGCGACGTGAACGCCCTGCACAAGGTCTCCGTCGAGCAGGCCGGGTTCGCCGTGCTGAAAGCGC
>DATBBM010000027.1:0-49461 GCA_036270955.1 Casimicrobiaceae bacterium
GTCGGCGCGGATATTCGCGCATCAGCGCAGCGCCGGCATCGAGGCATGAGATATGCGCTCGGGACTGCGTCGCTGACGCAAATACGCAATCTGGTGTCGGGCCGGCCGATGCTGGCCTTCGACATCGACGGCACGCTGGCGCCGATCGTCGCCGAACCCTGGCGCGCGCATATCTCGGAGGAGCTCCGCGCCTGCCTTCGCTCGCTGGCGGCCATAACGCCGGTCGCGATCATCACCGGGCGAGCGGTCAAGGACGCGCGTCCGTTGCTCGGCTTCAGCCCGCACTATGTGGTCGGCAACCACGGCGCGGAAGGCATCCCCGGGTTCGAGGCACAAAGCGCCGGCTTTCAGCGCGTTTGTGCGGCGTGGCTCGCCGAGCTCGGCGCCACCCCGGACGCGCGCGGGTGGCGGGCGATGCCGGGAATCATGCTCGAGGACAAGCAGTATTCGCTGTCGTTCCACTATCGCCATGTGGCGAGGCCTGCGCTGGCGCGGCAACTGCTCGAGCAGCGTGTCGGGCGGCTCGTTCCGACGCCCGACATCGTGCACGGCAAGCGCGTGCTCAACCTGCTGCCGCCGGATGCGCCGCACAAGGGAGAGGCGCTGCAGAGCCTGCTCGGTTTATCCGGCTGCGCGCGGGCAATGTACATCGGCGATGACGTCACCGACGAGGACGTGTTCCGCATGCGCATGCCGGAGGTTCTGTCGATCCGGGTCGGGCGAAAGCGGAAGAGCGCCGCCGAAATGTATCTGAAGAACCAGAGCGAGGTTTCCCGGCTGGTGCGTCGGCTGGTCGCGATGCTCGATGGCGGCAGACAGCCGTCCCGGCCGCTCGGCGCAAACGCGGTTCCGACACCGCGATGAGCGAGACCGCCGGCCGCGTGGCGCCCGGTCTTTCGCTGGGCGTCATCGGGAATTGCGCGTTCAATGCGCTGATCGACGAGCGGGGGACCGTCGTCTGGTGCTGCCTGCCGCGACCGGACGGCGACCCGGTCTTCCACGCGCTGCTCGGCGGCGCCCGGCGCGACGACGCCGCCCGCGGCGCGTTCGACATCGAAATCGAGAACTTCGCCCGGGCGACACAGCATTACGTCACCAACACGGCGATACTGGTTACCGACCTGTTCGACCGGCAGGGGCACGGCGTGCGGATCACCGACTTCGCGCCGCGCCTGCGCGACCGCGGCCGCGTTTTTCGTCCGCTCCTGCTCATCCGGAGGATCACACCGCTTTCCGGGCGACCGCGCGTGCGCATACGCGTGCGGCCCAGCTTCGAGTACGGCGCGGCGCGACCCGAGTTCACCCGCGGCAGCAACCATATCCGCTACGTGCATCCGACGCAGTCGCTGCGCCTGAGTTGCGACATGCCGGTCACCTACATCCTGGACGAGACCTTCCACCTGCTCGACCAGCCGGCAAACCTGATCTTCGGTGTCGACGAGACGATCGGCACCGGAATCGCCGAAACTGCGCGCGATTTCGAGGAGCGCACCGCCGAGTACTGGCAGCACTGGTCGCGCGCGCTGGCGGTTCCGCTCGAGTGGCAGGATGCCGTCATTCGCGCTGCGATCACGCTGAAGCTGTGCATGTACGAGGAAACCGGCGCAATCATGGCGGCGATGACGACCAGCATTCCGGAAGCGCCGGGGACCGAGCGCTGCTGGGATTACCGCTACTGCTGGCTGCGCGACGCGTTTTTCGTCGTTCGCGCGTTGAACGGGCTGTCCGAAGTCGCCACGATGGAGAACTATCTCCGGTACCTGTTCAATGTCGCCGACACCGCGGCCTTGCAGGGCCATCTGCAGCCCTTGTACGGCATCAGCCTGGAAAGCGAAGTCGTCGAGCGCTTCGTCGACACTCTGCCAGGGTACGCCGGCATCGGACCGGTCCGGGTGGGCAACCAGGCCTACGAGCACCGGCAGCACGACGTCTACGGCCACGCGATCCTCGCCGCGACGCAGGCATTCTTCGATCGCCGACTGTTGCATCCGGCGGGCATCGAGGACTTTCTGCGCCTCGAATGGCTGGGTGAGCGCGCGTTCGCGTTGCACGACAAGGCCGATGCGGGGATCTGGGAGCTGCGAACGCGCAGCGGAGTGCATACCTCGTCGACGGTGATGTGCTGGGCGGCCTGCGATCGCCTGGCGAAGATTGCGCTGCACCTCGGCCGTCCCGACCGCGCAAGCGAGTGGCGCAGCCGCGCCGATGCGATCAAGGCGACGATACTCGAGCTTGCGTGGAACCCGCAGCGGCAGGCGTTCGTCGACGTCTTCCGCGGCGAGCATCTCGACGCCAGCGTGCTGCTGATGAGCGAAGTCGGCCTGGTGGGCGCCGACGACCCGCGCTGGCGGTCGACGCTGGACGCCGTCCGTGGCGAGCTGCTGCGCGGCGGGCATGTGTATCGTTACGTGACCGCCGACGACTTCGGCGTGCCGAAGATGGCGTTCACCGCCTGCACGTTCTGGCTGATCGACGCGCTGGCGCGCGCCGGCGCCACCGGCGAAGCGCGCGAGCTGTTCGAAGGCCTGATCGCGGCCAGAAACCCGCTGGGCCTGCTGTCCGAGGATATCGATCCGGCGACGGGCGAGCTCTGGGGGAATTTTCCGCAGACCTATTCGATGGTCGGTATCATCAACGGCGCAACCCGGTTGAGCCGGCGCTGGGAAACCGTGCTCTAGCCGGTGGCCGCGGGCTGATCGGAAAGGAAAGACATGCCGGCAATCCGCTACGCGCTGGTCGCCTTGCTGCTGGTCGGCATGGCAGGTTGCGGCAAGACCGGCGAGCAGCGCGAGCAGGAAAGGATCGCGCGAGAGACGGCGCTGCGTCAGGCGCTCGAAAAGTCGCTCGCCGAGGAGCAGGAAAAGGACCGCCACATGCGCGAAGGCGCCGCAGCCGAAGCCTTCGAGCGGCTGGTGAACGAGGCGGCCGAGCACGAGCAGGAGGTGGCGCGCGCCGCGGCCGCGCCACCGAGTCCCGAGCAGCAGCAAGCGGAGCGCGCCAACCTGCTGCGGCAGTACACCGAAACGCTGAAGCGGACGCTCGCCGATCCGGCGTCGCTGCAATTGCGCAACGCCGAGCTCAGCCCCAAGCAGGCCGGCATGTGCGCCGAATACAATGCCCGCAACAAGGCCGGTGCTTACCAGGGCTACAAGCGGGTGGTGGTCATCGACAACCGGGTGGCGACCGAGGAGGCCCCGACCCGCGAGACCTTGCCGCTATTCCTGGCGTTCCAGATCGCGGCACGCGACAGCGGTTGTTTTCCCGACGTCGAGAACGTCAAGATACTGCAGTAAAGCGAGCTTCACCAAACCAACCGGGGCTTCCGCCTCGGGCCACCAGAGGAGAAGACGATGTCGATGCGAATCCTGCCCGTACTGCGCGCCGTCGTGACCATCGCCGCCATGGCGAGCTGCCTTGCCGTCCCGCCGGCCTTCGCCCAGACGATCGTCGATCAATGGAGCTCGGTGACCGCACCGCCGCCCCCGCCGCTGAAGGCAGTGATGATCGACAAGAACTCCACCGTTCTGCTGATGCTCGATTTCAACGAGCAGACCTGCAACATGCAGCGCAGGCCGCGGTGCGTGGAATCGATCCCGAAGGTCAAGAAATTCTTGGCAGCGGCCCGCACAGCCGGGGTGCCGGTGGTGTTCACCCTGGGCGCCGGAGGACAGACGGGTGTCAACGCGGCTCACATCGCGAAGGATCTCGCTCCCGCGGCAAACGAGCCGGCAATGCTGGGGGGTATCGACAAGTTCGTCGGCACCGATCTCGAAAAGATTCTGAAGGAGAAGGGCGCCAAGACGGTCATCGTGGTCGGCACGGCGGCGCATGGGGCCGTGCTCTACACGGCAAGCTCGGCGGCAATGCGCGGGATGAAGGTGATCGTTCCCGTGGACGGGGTGTCCGGGGACACGCCGTATGTCGAGCAATACGTCGCGTGGCATCTGGCCAACGTGCCGGTAATCGGTCCGGCGTTCACGCTGACGACGATCGATCAGGTCACGTTCTAGCAACGAACCCGGGCGGCTGTGCGGCGGTGCCGGATGGCCGCGCCGGCGGATGCAGCCTGCACCGGCCAAAAAAAGCGGCGCGTTTAAAGCGCGCCGCGATGTGGAAGATCAAGTTGCCTGGGATGGCCTACTTGTCCCAGTGGCCTTCGTGGAAGTGGTAGTGGCCATTCTCCTGACGCCATTCCGGGGCGACATAGTGCTCGCCGTGCCGCTCGCGCTCGTATCCGCCCTTCACCCAGATATGCCTGTGGGCGTCTGCGTCGTACCGGTAGTAACCCGGCGTCACGATATACCCTTCGCGAGGCGGCAACTGCTCATAGACCGGCGGCGGAGGCGCCACATCGACATCGAGGCTGAAATTCGCCGCTTGCGCCGCAAACGGAGCGGCAAAGGAGGTGGCTAGCCCGATGGCCAAAAGCGTCTTCCGGATGCTCATAAAAGCTCCTTTTTTCATGCTTCGGGACTTCATGTTCGCGCTGCCCGCGCGCGCTGGCTATCAGACGCAGGCTGAAAAACGCGTAGGACTCCGATGAGCTTACGGCGGGGGTCTATCGCATCGCGATTGACGGCCCCTCCAACCAGCAGGGACAAGTGGTGAATCGGCTTTACCGACTATACGCTTCCAGGGGCGGCGTCGGACCCCGCTTTAGGTACGGAACCGTACCTTCTTGACACCAAAATGCGCCCGGCGGTATTAGTTCAGCACGCAATCCGTGGGAAGGCACCGTGGTACCCCGTACTGCGAGCAGGGAGATCGAGCGTTTCTCTGCTGCCGAAAGATTCTCGCTACGCACCCAGGCGGTCACGGTAGATCCTCGATGTTGGAAGCCTCATGAGCTCGCATGCACGCTGCATGCCGGTGCGCGAGCACCAGCGCTTCCGCATGAACGACGCGAAGCGACTGGACTGCGTGATGCGCGAGGCGAGGTGCATGGCGGACGAAACGACGTTTCGCGAGAAGGCAGCACAAGCGGTGCAAACCGAGATCGTGCGGCTGCGGCACCTGGGAGCCACCCCCGCGACGATCGCCGCATTTCAAGCCGCAGCCGAAGTTCACGTTGCGCTTTGCGGCACGGTCGAGCTTCACAAGGACGCGGACGGCGCCGAGCAGCCGTTCAACAACCCCGGCAGGAAGAACCGCTAAAGCGTCCGCATTAGGCCATCGTGCGACTTCCCGCGCGGAAGCCTGTCTTGTGATGACTAAGACGCCTGCCCGGCGTCTTTTTTTCCGCGGGTAGATGATGGTGTATTCGAGCCAACTCATGACCACATTTACCGAGCAGACCTTCCGGTGCCGAGTCGAAGCATTGATGGGGCGGTCTTTGCATCCCGATTCATTTCGTCTTTTAGCCAGGTAACGAATGCCTGGACCGGTACGCTTGGATGGGACGCTTGCCCGACGATGAGATAGAAGCCTCCGAGTCGAGCAACCCAGTCCTTCCCGAACGGCGCGCAAAGTACTCCCTCCCGCAAATGGCGTGCAAGATGGGGCCACTTGCCGATGGCGACGCCGGCGCCATCCACCGCGGCGTGTATGACCTGGTCGTAGTGTGAAAATCGCATCGACTTGCGCGGCGCGATCGGTCGCAGCTTCATGGCGTCCGTCCAATGTTCCCAGTCGTACCAAGGACGACCGTAGACCACGGTTTCGAAGTCCAGCCGAACATGGCGCCTGAGATCGATGGGCGTGCGCAACGGGTACTTTCGGCTCCTGGCGAGCGCCGGCGAGCAGACAGGAAACTGGAGATACTCTACGAGCTTATCCGCTCCCGGCGTGGCGTCCCAGGGCGGCACAAAAAGAATCGCAAGATCGAGATGCTCGCGCTCGATGTCGATCCGATCGTTGGTTGCTACGACGCGCACGTTGGCCTCAGAGTGCTGTCGGGAAAACTGTCGCAACCGCGGGACAAGCCAAAGGGATGCGAGCGCGGCAGTCGTCGTTACCCCCAGCGAGTGGTCCGCGCCAACAAGTTGATCAACCGTGCTATCGATCAGCGCGAGGGCGTCGTCGGTGGCGCGGTAGAGGGCCTCACCCGCATGGGTTAGCTTCAGCGAACGATTGACCCGGTGGAAAAGCGCCTGCCCGAGCTGCAGTTCAAGCGTTCGGATCGAATGACTGATCGCCGACTGGGTGACGAACTGTTCGCGCGCCGCGCGAGTAAAGCTCAGGTGCGCTCCCGCGGCGCGAAATGCTCGCAGAAGGTCCAGAGAAAGACGCGGATGTCGTCTCATGCACGTTTCTCATGGCTGCAGCGAAAAATCATCGCTTGAAGCAACGCGCGGCCGGCACTGAAAATTGCTCGCGTTACACGACACCACTGAGCCCTTTAGGAGTATAGCGATGCTTATAGCGCCGTTCCACCTTTCAAATCGCCGCCGGCTCGTCGGCCTGGCGTTCGTACTTGCTGCGAGCAACAGTTTGGCATCCGAGTTGGATCGTGCGGATCCGAACCTCAGATTGACGATTGTTCCCGAATATTACGTAGTAGGCAATGCACGCTTCAAGAATGTTGCATCCGTGCAAGCGTGGCTGCTTTTAAAGCGCAGTCGTGTCGGGGCGATCGACCGTTGTGAATCGACTACCGAACCAAGGCTCCTCGCTGCGGTCGAGCGCCTCTATCCTCCGCCAGGCGAGGTCCTGGAACTCCGAACCCTGTCGCCCGCCGCGCCCGATTGCACGCGAGATTGGACAGTGCCAAACAGTGGCGAGGTCTCAGGATTCTTGAGAGAAGAGGACTACATGGCGACCGACGAAATGGGCCGTAGCTTGATTCCATAGCGTGGTTCGTTTGCCAGAACAAAGTGATGCCCGACTTGCGCATTGTTGCGATCTGCCTGCCGTCGTAGAGAAGGATCACCGGACTAGTGGTCGTCGGCCGAACGTCCGCGTTCTGCGCGAACTCGAGTCTTGAATGTCCGCTATGGAGAAGATCGAGCGGCTGGTCAGGGTCGATTGCTCGAATCGAGGTGAATGGCGGAAGGTGTGAGATTCGAACTCACGGTGCCGTTGCCGACACGCCGGATTTCAAGTCCGGTGCATTCAACCGCTCTGCCAACCTTCCTGTAGGACAAGCAGCTTACTCTTCCTTCTGCAAGGCTTGTGGTGTGACTGTGCGCGAATTGTACAAAATTCGCGCACAGCTTTCCCAGCATCACCTGAAGGTTATCCTTCGAAGACCGGCGTACCTCCGAACGATCGCCCCGTCTTTCATCGTCCTGCTTCCTGCACACGATCGCGGGTCGCTTGAGCATCGGCGGCGCCTGGCCTTAGCCAAAAAACGTGCGGCCGAAACAATCACAGCTGTAACACGATCGGCTTCAGGCCGTAATTCCTCGGCTATCCGCGGGCAGTCAAATGGATCCAGGCGCGGCAGTCACCTTGTGGCTACGCCCAGCGGAAATGTGCTCAATTGCGAAACCCGTCTCGGGCCATTCCGATTTTGCTTGTGGTTCATTTGCTAAAGGAGCATCCATGAATAGCAACAGGTACTCAGTGACAAAGAGGGTCGTTATGGTCGCATTGCTTGCCGCCGGCGTATCGGGTGTGGCCCGCGCCGACAACGACACGAATCCGTTTGACGGCTACTGGCATCAGGAATTCAACAGCCAGCCCGTCGACAAGTCGCCGTCGGCATGGCGTCAAGCCAATCCACGCGGACTGTCGGAGCGCGAATTGGAGGCGCTTTCGGAGAATGGCGCAAGTTCGGTGTACAGCATCGACAAGCCGGCGCTCTCGACCGTTGCCTCTGATCCCACGTTCAGGGAAACGCATCCGAATGGGCTGAGCACGCGCGAGTTCCAAACGCTGTCGGACTCGACCATTTGGCGATCGACGCCCGCGTCGGCCGGGCAGACTGCTGTCGCGCGGAGTCCGAGCAATGACTCGCTCGCGGCCCGTGTGATGAAGCGCTTCCATTGGGCAACTAGGACAGAACCGGTTACCTCCAACTGATGTCGGCCGGTTAGGTAACAGGGCTGGGCGCTCTCGCCCGGCCTTTTTTTTCCAGGCGTCGCCTACCCCCTGACGGCGCAAGGTACGGGCAAAGGCTTGGCATCGTGCGACGGTTACACCTGCAACGATTGGCACTACGTCGTGAAATGCCGTGGCGACGCCGATCCGCGACCATGACTCGAATGCGCAAACGTGTGCCGCAATGGGGCGGGGCACGCCGATCCGCGCCGACGCCAACCGGCAAGGCGTCCCAGGTGGGGGTTGCGCATCGGGAAAGTACGCGGGCCCCCGGGGGAATTCCAATGATTGCCATGATATCGATATACACGAAACCGCAAGCCGTACGGGCACGCCGCGCGTTCCTCACGGCGGTATCCGCCGCCTTGCTGCTCGGCGCATGCAGCAAGGCGCAGCCGCCGAGTGCACCTCAGGCGCCGCAAGTATCGGTCGTGACGGTGCATAAAACGAGCGTGCCCGTCACGATCGAGGTTCCCGGGCGAACGAACCCGTTTCTGGTCGCGCAGGTGCGCGCACGCGTCGACGGGGTCGTGTTGAAGCGCGACTACAAGGAAGGCGGCGACGTCAAGGCGGGGCAGCGCCTCTACCAGATCGACCCGGCGCCCTTCGTCGCGGCGCTCGACAGCGCCAAGGCTTCGCTGCAGAAGGCGCAGGCGAACGTCGTGGCGCTCAGCGCGCAGGCCGAGCGCTTCAAGACGCTCGTGGCGGGCAACGCGGTGAGCAAGCAGGACTATGACAACGCCGTGTCGTCGCAGGGACAAGCCGAGGCCGACGTTGCTTCGGGCAAGGCCGCGGTGAACACGGCCCAGATCAATCTCGGCTACACCGCCGTGGTGGCATCGATCAGTGGCCGCGCAAGCATCTCACAGGTGACCGAGGGCGCCTACGTGCAACAAAGCGCCGCGACGCTGATGACGACGATCCAGCAGATCGACCCGATGTACGTGGACGTCACGCAATCGAGTGTCCAGGGCCTGCAGTTCCGGCGCGAGGTCGCCGCGGGCCAGTTGAAGCTGAACGGCCCGAACAAGGTGCAAGCGAAATTGCAGCTGGAAGACGGGAGCGAATACAGCGAGACGGGAACGCTGCAGGCCACCGACGTCACGGTCGATCAGAACACCGGCACTGTAACGCTGCGCACGATCTTTCCGAATCCGAACGCGGTACTGCTGCCCGGAATGTTCGTGCGCGCCCGGATCGAAGCCGGCGTGACCGAGAACGCGTTTCTCGTGCCGCAAGCCGGCGTGGCGCACGACGCGAAGGGCCAGGCAACGGCGATGGTCGTCGGAGCGGACAACAAGGTCGCTGTGCGCACGCTGCAACTCGCCGGCACGCACGGCGACCGGTGGGTCGTCAACGGCGGCCTCGCGGAGGGCGATCGTGTGCTCGTCGCGGGTCTGCAGAAGGTGCAGCCAGGCGCTACCGTCATCGCGACCGAAGCGCCGCTGACACCAGCCGCCCCCTCCGCTGCTTCTGCTTCGACGCCTGGCGCTTCTGCACAAGCGAAGGCGTCAGCCACGAACAATGCGAAGCCGGCGTCCGGCGTCGTCGCAGACGTGAAGCCTGCGCCGCAACGTTTGGTTTCGGCGCAAACGAAATAGCAACCGACGAATCTCATGGCTCGTTTCTTCATTGACCGCCCGATCTTCGCGATCGTCCTTGCGATCCTGGTCTCGCTCGCGGGGGCGCTCTCGATCGCTACATTGCCGATCGAGCAATACCCGACCATCGCGCCGCCGTCGGTGCAGATCAGCGCGAATTACGCCGGCGCCTCGGCCCAGACCGTCGAGAACACGGTCGTGCAGCCGATCGAGCAGCGGATGAGCGGGCTCGACCACCTGCTCTATCTCTCGTCGACCTCGGACGATTCGGGCAATGCGACCATCACCGTCACGTTTTCGCCCGGCACCAATCCCGACATTGCGCAGGTCCAGGTCCAGAACAAGCTGCAGCTCGCCGTACCGAACTTGCCTGCCGCGGTCCAGCAGGCGGGCATCAGCGTGACGAAGTCGAGCAACGGCTTTCTGATGATCGCCGGCGTAATCTCGACCGACAACAGCATGTCGCGTTACGACATCGCCAATTATCTCGTCTCGCACCTGCAGGATCCGGTGAGCCGGATCAACGGCGTGGGCGCGGTCAACACGTTCGGCACCCAGTACGCGATGCGCATCTGGCTGGACACCGCCAGGCTGAACAGCTACGCCCTGACGCCGGTGGACGTCAGCAACGCGATTACCAACCAGAACGTTCAGGTCGCGGGCGGGCAACTCGGCGGTACGCCGGCGCCGGTCACCCAGCGCCTAACGGCGACGATCACCGAGGCGACGTTGCTGCGAACGCCCGAGGAGTTCGGCAATATCCTGCTCAAGGTGATGACCGACGGCGCGCAGGTACGCATTCGCGATGTGGCGCGCGTCGAGCTCGGCGCCGAAACGTACTTCGTCGATTCGCACTACATGGGGCAGTCGGCCTCGGGCATCGGCGTTCAGCTGGCGCCCGGCGCGAATGCGCTCGCCACAGCCAACGCCGTGCGGGCCAAGATCGACGAGCTCAAGCCCTTCTTCCCGAAGAGTCTGGAGGTCGTCTATCCATATGACACGACGCCATTCATCAAGATCTCGATCACCGAGGTCGTGAAAACGCTGTTCGAGGGCATCGTGCTGGTGTTCCTCGTGATGTATCTGTTCCTGCAGAACCTGCGAGCGACGCTGATTCCGACGATCGCCGTGCCGGTGGTGCTGCTCGGAACCTTCGGGATCATGGCTGCCGCAGGATTCACGATCAATGTGCTCACGATGTTCGGACTCGTGCTCGCGATCGGGTTGCTCGTCGACGATGCGATCGTGGTCGTGGAGAACGTCGAGCGCGTGATGGCCGAGGAACAGCTGGGGCCGCGCGAGGCGACCCGCAAGGCGATGGGACAGATCACCGGTGCGCTGCTAGGCGTGGCGGTGGTGCTGAGCGCCGTGTTCGTCCCGGTCGCGTTTTCGAGCGGATCGGTCGGTGCGATCTACCGCCAGTTCTCGCTCACGATCGTCTCCGCGATGCTGCTCTCGGTCTTTGTCGCGCTTTCGCTCACGCCGGCGCTTTGCTCGGTGATCCTGAAGCCCGTCGACGGCGAGTCGGGCGCGCGCAACCACGGTTTCTTCGGCGCCTTCAATCGCGGATTCGAGCGGATGCGCGAGCGCTACCTCGGCGGCGCGCACCATGTGATCGGCCGCTTCGGCCGTTGGCTGTTGATCTACGGCGCAGTAGTCGTGGCGGTTGGGCTGCTCTTCATGCGGATCCCGACCGCCTTCCTGCCCGACGAGGACCAGGGCGTTGCGTACGTCATCGTGCAGACGCCACCTGGCTCCACGCAGGCAGTGACGGAGAAGGCGCTCGAAGACGTGGCAGGCTACCTGGCGCAGCAGGAAGGGGCTGCGGTGCAGAGCACGTTCGAGATCGCCGGCTTCAACTTCGCCGGGCGAGGCCAGAACCAGGGCTTCGTATTCGTCCGCTTGAAGGATTGGTCGGTGCGCAAAAGCTCGACTCTCTCGGCAAAGGCCGTATTGGCGCGCACCGCGCAGCATTTCGCGTCGTACCAGGGCGCAGTGATCATTCCGGTCAACCCGCCTGCGATTTCCGCACTCGGAACTGCTTCCGGCTTCGATCTCGAGCTCGAGGATCGTGGTGGAGTGGGTCACGACAAGCTGGCGCAGGCGCGTGACGAGCTGATCACCCAGGCGAAACAGGATCCAAACCTCTCGCTCGTGCGCGCCAACGGCTTGGTCGACAATCCAACGTACAAGATCGACATCGATCGCGAGAAGGCGAGCGCGTTCGGGGTCAACCTTGCCGACGTCGACCAGACTTTTTCGATCGCCTGGGGCTCGAAGTACGTCAACAACTTCCTGGACACCGATGGCCGCATCAAGCGCGTCTACCTGCAGGCGGACGATCCGTCCCGGATGAATCCGGAAGACCTGCGCTCGCTATATGTGCGCAACACCGCCGGCAGCATGGTGCCCTTCACTTCGTTCGCGACAGGCAGCTGGAGCTGGGGATCGCCCAAGCTCGAACGCTACAACGGCGTGCCGTCGTTCGAGATCCAGGGACAGGCCGCGCCGGGTCAGAGCACGGGCCAGGCGATAGCGGAGATGGAGCGTCTGATGCAAAACCTGCCGTCCGGCATAGGCTACGAGTGGAGCGGCATTTCCTTGCAGGAGTTGCAGTCTGCGTCGCAGGCGCCTCTGCTGTACGCGTTGTCGATCCTCGTGGTCTTTCTTAGCCTCGCCGCCTTGTACGAAAGCTGGACGGTGCCTATCTCGGTGATCATGGTCGTGCCGCTAGGCGTTCTCGGCGCGCTCGTTGCCGCCTACGCGTTGCATCTGCAAAACGACGTGTTCTTCCACGTCGGCCTGCTGACGACGATCGGATTGTCGGCCAAAAACGCGATCCTGATCGTGGAGTTCGCACGCGAACTGGAGAACGAAGGCCGATCGGCAATCGAAGCCGCCATCGAGGCCGCACGGTTGAGGTTACGGCCGATCCTGATGACGTCATTTGCGTTCGTGCTCGGTGTCTTGCCGCTCGCGATCGCCACAGGAGCCGGGTCCGGCAGCGAAAACTCGGTCGGACGCGGCGTGATCGGGGGCATGTTGACCGCAACGTTCCTCGCGCCGTTCCTGGTGCCGATGTTCTTCCTCGTCATCACCGAAAAGGTGTTCAAGTCGAAGCATTCAACACCGGAGGCGCCCGGACATCCTGCGCTCGATCCGACGTCTGCGACCTCGAGCACGCCATGAAACCGAACACACGCTTGCACAGTTCGTTTCGACTCTTCATCCGGCACGGCCTGTGGGCGCTCGCCGCGTCGGCCGTCGTGTTGGCGGGTTGCTCGCTGCAACCGGTCTATGAGCGTCCGGCAGCTCCCGTCGCGGCGGTGTATCCCACGGGTCCGGCGTACAAGCCGACCTCGGGCAGCACGAGCTTGGATGCCGTCGATATCGGCTGGCGGAACTTCCTCACCGACGCGCGCCTGCAGCGCCTGGTCGAGATCGCGCTTTTGAACAACCGAGATTTGCGCGTGGCTGCGCTGACTGTGTCGCAGTTCCAGGCTCAATATCGAATCCAGCGTTCCAACATCTTTCCGCAGGTCAGCGCCGGCGCGAGCGTGTCCGCGCAGCGCGCGCCGTCGGGCATTACGCAACAAAACATCACGACTCACGACTATTCGGTCGGTCTCTCACTGTCGTCGTGGGAGCTTGACTTCTTCGGCCGGCTGCAGAGCCTGAACGATCAGTCCCTGGAGCAATACTTCGCGTCGGCGCAAGCACGCAAGGCCGCGCAGATCGCGCTCGTTGCGCAGGTCACGAACCAGTACCTGACCCTACTCGCCGACGACGAGCTTCTTGCCGTGACGCAGCGCACGCTCGAGACCGCCCAGGCCTCGTACAACCTCACGTTGCTGCAATTCCAAACGGGCACCGGGGCCGAGCAGAACCTGCGTCAGGCCGAGACGGTTGTCGAGCAGGCCAATGCGAACCACGCGGCGCAGGTCCGCGCACGGGCCCAGGACGAAAACACACTGGTGCTCCTGCTGGGACAGTCGCTTCCCGCCGACCTGCCGCCGCCGACCCCGCTGAACTCCCAAATAATCCTTGCCGACATCCCAGCCGGCCTGCCGTCGGAGCTGCTGACGCGCCGCCCGGACATCATCGAGGCGGAAGCCCACCTGCGGGCCGCGAACGCGAACATCGGTGCCGCGCGGGCTGCGTTCTTTCCCTCGATCAGTTTGACCGGAGGCTTGGGTCTGGGAAGCTCGGCGTTGGGCGCGTTGTTCCACGGCGCCTCACTGGCCTGGAGCTTTCTCCCCTCCATCACCCTGCCGATCTTCGAAGGGGGCAAGCTGCAAGCCAGCCTCGATGTGGCCACGATTCAGAAGGACATCAACATCGCGCAGTACGAGAAGACGATCCAAACTGCATTTCAGGAAGTGGCCAGCGATCTCGCGGCGCGCGGCACCTACGACGACCAGGTGTCCGCGCTCGAGCGCGACGTTGCGGCGTCGCAACGGTTTCTGGATCTGGCGCAGCAACGCTTTAAGGCCGGTGTGGACAGCTACCTCAACGTGCTGACGGCGCAAACCAACCTCTACACCGCGCAGCAAACACTGGTGTCCGTCCGCATGGCGCGGTTGGCCACGCTGGTCAATCTGTACAAGGATCTCGGTGGTGGCTGGATCGCGCACACCGGCGACACGCCGCGTCGGGCGGAGGACCTCGGCGCGCTGTCATTTGTGTCTCAAACCCGCTAAACCTTGCCTTCAACGCATAAGGAGACATTCATGGTTACTCGTAGAACATTCAACGGACTGCTCGCGGCTGGAGCAGTGTCGTCAATCATATCCCAAGTGGCAAAAGCTCAGACGGTGCCGAATGCCAACAACGTCGCGCCGAAGGCCAGGAACGTCGCGCCAAATGCCAAGAACGTCGCGCCGAAGGCCAGCAACGTCGTACTGGTTCACGGTCTCTATGCGGACGGATCCTCGTGGGCCGATGTGATTCCACACCTGCAGCGCGCCGGTCTGAACGTCACCGCAGTGCAGAATCCGCTTACTTCGCTGGCCGATGACTCGGCTGCGACTCGTCGCGTCCTCGCATTGCAGGATGGGCCGACCGTTCTGGTCGGGCATTCTTTTGCAGGAACCGTCATCAGTGAGACGGGTGCAGATCCGATCGTCTCGGCTCTGGTCTACGTGGCTGCTCGTGCACCGGATGCTGGTGAGGACTGGGGCGCACTCGCGGCGAGATTTCCAACGCCGCCGGCAAGCGCGGGACAGGTAAAGGCCGACGGATTCTTTTGGCTGAGCGAGGCGTCCTTCCTCAAGGACTTTGCCGGCGATCTCGAGCCTGCCAGAGCACGGGCTCTCTACGCGGTTCAAGGGCGGGGCACCAGCGCGCTTGCCACCGCCAAGACCTCCACTGCGGCGTGGAAGGTAAAACCGAGCTGGTATCAGGTATCGATGGACGACCGCACGATCAATCCGGAGCTTGAGCGATTTCTGGCAAAACGGATGAACGCGACGACAATTGAACTCGCATCGAGTCACGTGTCGTTATTGTCCCATCCACGGGAGATCGCCGACCTGATTCTCAGCGCCGCGGGATACCAAGGCACTCGGCAGGCTTAGGGCAGCCCCTAATTTGCCAAGGAGAATGACCATGCAAAAGACATTTCTCGCGATCGTCTTCACACTGGCGGCTTTTTCCGCGGGCTCCGTGGCCGCTGCGCCAGCCGCTTATAGAGAGCCGCTGAATGCGCAGACCCTGGACACGATCAAGTCCAAGTTCAACCAGCTCATGGATCTGGCGAACCGGCACGATCTTGGGGCCTTGCATGACATGTTCTGGCAATCTCCCTCGACGCTTCTGGTTGCGAAGAGCGCCATTCCGTCCGAAGGCAACTGGGCAGGATATTGGGGAAACGACGCCATAGATCAGAAGCTGCACGATATCGCCGCGGCGGGACCCGCGGTGCTCGCCCCGGATTATTCCAAGCTCAAGGTCGTCGGGCTGACCCGGGACATGGCTGAGTCTTATGCGCCATTGGACATCACAGTGTCTTATGCAGGACAAAGTGGAACGCCCAAACCATTCCTTTTGATTATCAGTTGGATCAAGGTCGGGAAGGATTGGAAGGTTGCGTCCGAAATCATCTTGCCCGTACCACCCATATCGGTGAACGCCGACCTTTCGGCTACCGCGGGCCACCAATTAGAAGGGAAATGAAAATGCTCGACAATCATCGTAGGTTAGCAGTTGTCGCGACGCTGCTCGGCATGGCGCTTTTGCTCCAGGCATGCAGCCAGCCCTCTCCGTCATCGCAACCGGAGCATGTGCGCGGCGCCATTCAGACCGTGGATGGCCAAGTTCTAGCCATTGCGACTTCTGCTGGATCGGTGCGAGTTCAGCTCGCGCCATCAACCGCCGTCGCCACAGTCGTTCAATCCGATCGCGCGCATCTCACCGACGGGAGCTTCCTCGGCATCACCTCAGTCGCGGAGCCGGACGGCTCGCGGCGAGCTGTTGAGGTCCACGTCTTTCCCGAGACGATGCGCGGAACGGGTGAAGGCAGTCGTGGCTGGGATTGGCCAGGTGGTTCAGGGAGCAGCAAGATGACCAACGGCACAGCCTCGAAAATGACGAACGGAACCGTATCCAGAATGACAAACGGCACCGTATCGAACTCAACGATGACGAACGGAACGGTGACCGCGGAGGGCGGATCATCGCTGACACTTCAGTACAAGGACGGCGCCTCGGCAGGTTCACAGGCGATCACCATCCCCCCCGGCATTCCTGTCGACGCCATCGAGCCGGGGCAGTCAGCCGACCTGCAGCCCGGTGTGCATGTCTTTGTCGTCGCCAGCCGCGACTCCGCGGGCGTGTTGACCGCAGACCGAGTGTTGGCCGGCAAAGACGGGGTGGTGCCTCCGATGTAATCGAGGGCGGAGTGAAGGAGTGCACCGATGAAAATGCTGAAGAAGAAGCATCCGCTCGCTATCCGTCTACGGGTCGGACGCATGTAACCCTACGCGCGTGCATCTGAAATCGAGGCTCAGCATTCCGGTGGCATGCTGAGCGGGAGTTGCATGAGGAAGCCGTCGATATCCCATTCTCGATCGATCCTTCCATACGTGCCGTCCGTCGCGACGTCCGTGGCCGACACATGGTGCCGATTCGGCTGGCAGCCACCATCGGCGCTTGAGGGCAGCAGGCGCGTCCGGCGCGAGGGCGCGGAGCGCCGGCTGGGCTCGGTACCGACTCTGCCCCAAAACAGCGCTCGGTGGGACGTTCTGCGGTCCAACAGCCAGGCGAACGCAGAGTAGTTGGTCTGGTGAGCCGGGTCGCAAGGTTACACCTGTAACGGGTTACCCTGTCCGCGATGCGGGCTGCGGATGTAAACTCTTCGTGCCGGGCGAAAACACCATGAACAGCGACACCGCTCCCCACGTCCTCGTCGTCGATGACGACCCAACGATTCGCGAACTGGTCAGCGATTATCTCGGCCAGAACGAGTTGCGTGTGACGGCCGTCGCGACGGGTGAAGAGATGACGCGCGCGTTATCCGAGCACGTGATCGACGTAGTGTTGCTCGATCTGCGGCTCGCGGGCGAGGACGGCATGGACCTCGCGAAGAAGGTGCGCGCGGAATTTACGATTCCCATCGTCATGCTGACCGGAAGGAAAGAAGAGGCCGATCGCGTCATGGGCCTGGAGCTTGGCGCTGACGATTACGTCACGAAGCCGTTCAGCCCGCGCGAGTTGCTCGCACGCGTGCGTGCCGTGATGCGTCGCTACAGGATTGTGCAGGACCTCTTGCCCGCACGCGACGAGAAGCGGCGCGCGTACCGGTTTGCCGGGTGGGAGCTCAACCTGCGCACGCGGCGCTTCACTTCGCCACGCGGTGAGCGTATCGAGCTTTCGAATGGCGAATTCAGCCTGCTGCAGGCGTTCTGCGGAGCGCCGCGTCGAATCCTTTCGCGTGACCAGCTGCTCGAGCTTTCCCGACTCAATCGCGCCGAGGTCTACGACCGATCCATCGACGTCCAGATTCTCCGGCTACGACGCAAAATCGAGCCGGATCCAGCCCGTCCGGAATACATCAAGACAGAGCGCGGCGCCGGGTACATGTTCGACGTGGGGGTCGAAGTGCTGCGTTGACGGCTGACAAGGGATTTCACTTGTAACTGCGCATCGCCCGCGGCGAAACCCGAAAGAAGCGGCGACACGCTTCAATACCCATGACAGCGTGCGGATTGCCGCTCTTGGATCGGGTGATGGCGAGCATAGTGATAATCGACGATGACGTTCTCGTGCGCGGCCTGATGGCCGAATGGCTCACTGCCGCGGGTTATCGCGTGGGCGCGGCTGCGGGCGGTCATGAGCGAACACGCACACCGGCAGATTTGGTGATAGTCGACGTGTATATGCCGCGCGACCTCGGTGTCGAGCGTTTGCGCGCGGCTCGGAGCGATTACCCTGACGTACCGATCATCGCGATATCTGGGCAGTTCCGGTCGCGTGTCGGGTCCGCCGGTCCGGCCGCGCAGGCGCTCGGCGTGGAACGCGTCGTCGCGAAGCCCTTCGGCCGCGAAGATTTGCTTGACGCCGTGCGGTCGGTGATCGGCCAGCCAGGTGTGGACTCGGCCTAGCGAATGGCCAGCTCACCAAGGCAAGCAAAGGCAACGGTGGGCCCGAGCCAGCCCGGGAGCCTGCGCCAATGGGTCATGATGGTCGGCATTCTTGTCGTCTTCGTGAACGCCGGCACCGACGCCTTCGACCAGTGGCGCTCGTATCGCTTTGCGGTCGGCAATGCCAGTCGGGAGCTCGTCAACTCGGCACGAATCCTCGCCGGGCACACGCAGGAGACCCTCAAGGCCGTGGACGTTCTGCTGCGCGATGTAGCTTCCGCCTATCCGCGTGTCGGGGCGCTCGGACAGCCTATTGACATCAACGCAGCGCTCGCCGGACGCGCCGAAGGATTGCCGCAATTGCTGTCTCTCACGATCTCCGATGCGCAGGGTGCGCAGCGTTATCGATCCCGACCGTTCGATGCTGAACCGTATCCCAGCGTAGCCGATCGCTCGTATTTCATGGCCCAGCGGGATAACCCCGCACTTGGCCTGTTCGTGAGCGAGCCGATCGTAACCCGGATCGACCATCGTAACGCCATCGTGCTCTCACGCCGCCTTGCGAACGAGTCGGGGCAATTCGCCGGCGTAGTCAGCGGCGCCATCGATCTCGAACAATTCCAGAAGTTCTATCACCGGATCAATCTCGGTGAGCACAGCGCGATCCGGCTCATGCGCGACGACGGTACGCTTATCGTCCGTGAGCCCACCGTGCCGGATCAGCTTGGCCGAGCCTTTCCCGAGCTGGCAACGCAGGCTTCAGCCGAAGGCGCCACGCGCATGCTGTCGCCGATCGACGGCATGTGGCGCTTCAGTGCCGCCGCGCATGTCGATGACTTTCCGCTCGTCGTCGGAGTGTCCCGTGAGGAAGCCGACGTGCTCGGTCCGTGGCGGGACGAGGTTTATCGCGTCGCAGCGCAGGACGTGATCCTGAGCGTCCTCATTGCGCTGGCGGTCGTCGCGCTGATGCATCAACTGCGTCGCGTCGAGTTGGGTGAGCGCGCCCTGCGCGAAAGCGAGGAGCGCTATGCGCTCGCGATGGAAGGCGCCAACGAGGGCCACTTCGACCGCTGCCTGCCGGCGCCAGGCTCGGGCTTCTGGTCGCCCAAGATGCTGGAGCTGCTGGGCCTTGGTTCCGATGCGTCGACGAGCACGCGAGCGGAAGCCCTAGTCAATGTTCACACCGCCGACCGGCCAAGAATCGATGCCGCGTTCCAGGAAATCGTCGATGGACGCGCCGATAACTACGACGTCGAATACCGCGTTTGTCACGCCGATGGACGATGGCACTGGCTCCACGTACGTGGTCGATGTTTGCACGATTCCGAAGGCAAGCCCTGCCGCTTCGTGGGATCGGCAATCGACATTACCGAACGCAAGCGTGCCGAGGCGGAGAAAGACCGGCTCGAGACTCAGTTGCGCAAATCGCAGAAGATGGAGGCAATGGGCACGCTGGCCGGCGGCATCGCGCATGACTTCAACAACATCCTGGGCGCGATCCTCGGGTACGGTGAGCTGGCGCAGAAAGGCGCGGCAGCTGGCAGCGCGGTAAAGCGGTACGTCGACAATGTCATGCTCGCAGCGGACAGGGCCAAGGCACTGGTCGAACGTATCCTCGCGTTCAGCCGCAGCGGCCTCGGAGAGCGGGTGCCCGTAAACGTCCGGTCCGTGATTGCGGAAACGCTCGACCTCCTGGCCGCGTCCTTGCCGGGACGCGTACAGCTCGAACGGAAGCTCGATGGGGGTGACGCCGCGGTGATCGTCGATGCGACGCAGCTTCATCAGGTGGTCATGAACCTGTGCACGAACGCGGTACAGGCCATGCCGGCCGGCGGCGTGCTCGAGGTGCGTCTCGAGCAAGTAGAGGTTCCCGAGCGCCGCTCGGTATTCCAAGGCGAATTGGCGCCAGGTCCGTATGTGCGCCTGACCGTACGGGATGGCGGCACGGGCATCGAGCCTCAGGTGCTCGACCGCATGTTCGACCCGTTCTTCACCACCAAGGGCGTTGGAACCGGTACGGGCCTTGGCTTGTCGCTGGTCCACGGCATCGTCGCGGACGTCGGCGGCGCGATCGACGTGGCGACCGCGATTGACGAGGGCACGACATTTACCATCTGGCTGCCAGTGGCCGGCTCTGCGCCTCCTGCCGAGGCCGAAGTCGCGAACGAGCCCCCGCACGGCAACGGTGAAGTGATCATGGTCGTCGACGACGAGCCGTCGCTTGTCGCACTCACCGAGGAGATGCTTGCGGAGCTCGGGTACGAGCCGGTCGGTTTCGGATCCGGGACCTCGGCGCTGGCGGCATTCGCCGAAGCGCCGGACCGATTCGATCTCGTCCTTAGCGACGAAATGATGCCCGAGCTGAGCGGCACCGGCCTCGCGCGCGAGATTCGCCGCCTACGCGTCGACATCCCGATTGTCATCATGAGCGGATATCTCGACAACGGTGTTGTCGCGCTCGCGCGTTCTGCCGGTGTGAGCGAGGTACTGCGCAAGCCGCTCAAGAGGCGCGACATCGGCGAAGCGGTCGCTCGCGTGCTGCCCGTTTCTCCGGCGGCAACACCCGCGGCGGGTTGACCGCCGCCGTTGCTCGCGGGCAAGCGCTTGAAATCGGCGCGGCAGGCGGCATATGGCGGCTATCGCCCCACGAGGCGCGCGGTTGAAACTTGGGGTATTTCTGCTAGTCTAAAGGTACGTGGCGGGTTACCCGTCACCCCGAAAAAGGAAATCTGATGGAACCGCAACTGAAGCCAGTCCCGATCGACAGCGGAGAGCCCGCTTGGCGGCAGCCAGCGCAGCCCGGCCAACCCGGCGCGCCGTTTGCCACCGGCGAGGCCCAGGCCACGGTCCTGCGCAACACCTACTGGCTCCTCGCGCTCTCGATGCTGCCGACGATCGCCGGCGCGTGGTTCGGCACGTCGATCAACTTCGCAGGCATGTTCAGGACCTCGCCCATCATGGCGCCGCTGCTGATGTTCGGCGCGATGTTTGGCATGCTGTTCGTCGTTTCGGCCCTGCGCAACAGCAGCTGGGGCGTGTTCGCCATATTCGGGTTCACGTTCGTCTCGGGTGTGATGCTGGCCCCGATACTGCAATACGCGGCTCAGGTCCGGAATGGTGGCCAGCTGGTGGCGCTGGCGGGCGGCATGACCGCGGCGGTCTTCTTCGTCATGGCGACGATAGCCACGGTATCCAAGCGCGACTTCAGCTTCCTCGGCAAGTTCCTGTTCGTCGGGCTGGTGCTGCTGATCATCGCTTCGCTGGCGAACCTGTTCCTGCATATCCCGGCGCTGTCGGTGACCGTTTCGGCGATCGCCGTGCTGATCTTCTCGGCCTACCTGTTGCACGACGTCAGCACGATCGTGCGCGGTGGCCAGACGAACTACATCATGGCGACGCTGGCGTTGTTCCTCGACATCTACAACATCTTCGTCAACATCCTCAACCTGCTGCTGATCTTCTCCGGCCAGCGCGACTGAAGTCTAGGTCGCCGTGACCAAGGGCGCCTCCGGGCGCCCTTTTCATTGCGACTGCCTCAGCGCGTGAACAGCGCGACCGACTCGACGTGCGCCGTGTGCGGGAACAGGTTGACGATCCCGGCCTTGCGCAGCGTGAAGCCGCGCTCGTGCACCAGCACCGACGCGTCACGGGCGAGGGTACCTGGATTGCAGGAGACGTAGACGATCCGCGACAGCCGCGCGTCCGGCAGCGCCTTGACCAGCGCGATCGCGCCCTCGCGCGGCGGGTCGAGCAGCGCCTTGTCGATCACGCCCAGCGCCTCGACGCTCGCAGGCGTGGCCTCGAACAGATCGGCGGCGACGAAGCGCGCACGATTCGCGAGGCCGTTGGCCTGCGCGTTGGCTTGCGCGCGGCGCACCAGCGGCGCGCTTCCCTCGACGCCGACGACCTGCGCCCCGCGCCGGGCGATCGGCAGGCTGAAGTTGCCCAGTCCGCAAAAGAAATCGGCGACCGCATCGCCTTCCGCCGGCTCGAGCAAGCCGACGGCGCGGCGGACCAGCACGCGATTCATCGCGACGTTGACCTGCGTGAAATCGGTCGGCTGAAACTCGATGCGCACGCCGAAATCCGGCAGCGCGTAGCTCAACGCGCGCGCCGGCGGGTGGAAGGCCTGCACGGTGGCGGGGCCCTGCGGCTGCAGGTAAAGCCGCACGCCGTGTCGGTCGGCGAAGGCGGTCAGCGTGCGCGCGTCGTCGGCAGTCAGCGCGTCGAGGTTGCGCAATACCAGGACTTCGTTCGCAGTGCCGTCGTCGGCGTCGTCGCCGACCGCGAGCTCGATCTGGGGTAGGCGATCGCGCAGCGACAGGCTGCCGATCAGCTCGCGCAGCGCCGGCAGCAGCGACGAGATATGCGGCGGCAGAACCGGGCAGGTTCGCATGTCGGTGATGAAGCTCGATTTTCTCTCGTGGAAGCCGACCAGCACGCCGCCCTTTTTCGGGACGTGGCGCACCGAGAGGCGCGCCCGCTGCCGGTAACCCCACGCCGGCCCGTGAATCGGCGCCAGCAGCTCGCCTGCGCGTACGCGTCCGATGTGCCAGAGCGCGTCCTCGAGCACGCGCTGCTTTGCGGCGACCTGCGCTGCCGCGTCCAGATGCTGCAGGCTGCAGCCGCCGCAGACGCCGAAATGCGGGCAGAGCGGAACGACGCGTGAAGGGCTTGACCGCAGGATGCCGGTCGCGCGGGCGAGCTCGTAGGTCGGTCGCCTGCGGTGAACCTCCATGGTGACGAGCTCGCCAGCCAAGGCTCCTTCGACGAACACCGCCTTGCCGTCGATGCGCGCGATGCCGCGGCCTTCCTGATCGAGCGCGGTGATGAGGACCGTATCCATTACCTGCCGCACGAAATCGACTATTGTACCGGCGCGCGATGGCGCGCCATCGTGCAGCGCCCGCACGGTAAAATGCGCCGATGCGAATCCTCGCCATCGACACTTCGACGGAAACCTGCGCGGTCGCGCTCGGCGACGGCCTTTCGTGGGACGAGCGCTCGATCGCCGCAGGACACCGTCACTCCGAACTGCTGCTGCCGACGATCCGCGGCCTGCTCGACGACCATGGCGCGACGCTCGCGCAGTTGGACGGCCTGGCATTCGGAGCGGGGCCGGGAGCGTTCACTGGACTGCGAATCGCCTGCGGCGTCGCGCAAGGCCTAGCGCTGGGCGCTGGACTGCCGCTGGTTGGCGTGTCGACGCTGGAAGCGCTGGCCGAAACCGCCCGGCGGCAGCATGCGGCCAGCCGGGTGATCGCGGCGCTCGATGCGCGAGCGCAGGAAGTCTATGTCGCTGCTTACCGGTATGACGGCGTGCAATGGCATGAAGCCGTCGCACCCGCGGTGATCGGCCCGGCCGAGGTGACGCTACCCGAGGGCGGCGGCTGGACCGGCGTCGGCAGCGGCTTTGCCGCATATGCCGCGCTTCGCGAGCGTTGCCTTCCGGTGCTCGCGTCGTGCGAGCCGACGCTGTTGCCGACGGCAACAGCGATCGGTGCGCTCGCGCTGCCGCGTCTTGCCGCCGGCGAGGGCGTTGCCGCGCGCGATGCCGCGCCGATCTACCTGCGGCACAAAATCGCGTTGACGAGCGCCGAGCGCGCCGCCGGGCGAACGCGATGAGTGCCGGTGTCGAAGCGGGGATCGACGCGACAGTGATCTGGAGGCCGATGCGGGAGGATGACCTGCCGACGGTCGCGGCGCTCGAACAAGCTTCGCACGCGGCGCCATGGAGCGAGGGCAATTTCCGCGATGCCTTCGCCGCGGGCTACGGGACGCTGGTCGGCGAGCTCGATCGCAGTGTCGTCGCGTACGGGGTGCTGATGCTCGCACCGGGTGAGGCGCAACTGCTCAATCTTACGGTCGCGGCGCTGGCGCGCCGGCGGGGCCTCGGCCGCAGGCTGTTGCGACGGCTGCTGGACGACGCGGTCGGCGTCGGCGCCGAGCAATGCTTTCTCGAGGTCCGCGAATCGAATCACGCGGCCATCGCGCTTTATCTGCGCGAAGGGTTCGCGCCGGTCGCTCGCCGCGCCGGCTACTATCCGGCGCCGGGAGGGGCCGGCGGGCGCGAAGATGCGCTGGTGATGCGTCGTCGCCTCGGGGGCGATTCGCGTGGTTGATCGCAACGATATTCTGCGCGAGCTGGGCTTGTTTCCCGTCTGGCGGCTGCGCCCGCAACGGCCCGATGTAGCGCCGCCACCGATGCTGCGCGATTCTGCGGTCGATCCGCCGCGCACCGCGCCGGCGTCCGGTGGCGCGGACCGCATCGCGCGCATCGCGACGCTCGGCTGGTCGAATTTCGCCGCCGATGTGCAGGCGTGCACCGCCTGCGGATTGTGCCGCTCGCGCAAGCAGGCGGTGCCGGGCGTCGGCGATGCCTCTGCCGAATGGATGTTCGTCGGCGAGGCGCCGGGCGCCGAAGAGGACGCCAGAGGCGAGCCGTTCGTCGGGCAGGCGGGACGGCTGCTGGACAACATGCTTGCCGCGTTGGGCATGCGCCGCGGGACCAATGTCTACATCGCCAACGTGCTCAAATGCCGTCCACCGGGCAACCGCACGCCCGAACCCGGCGAGGTCGACGCCTGCCGCCCGTATCTCGACCGGCAGATTGAACTGATACGCCCGAAGCTCATCGTCGCGCTCGGCAGGAGCGCGGCCACGACGCTGCTCGCCGTCGATGCGACCATCGCGAGCCTGCGCGGCCGGGTGCACCGCTATCAGGGCGTGCCGCTGATCGTCACCTATCATCCGGCGTATCTATTGCGTAACTTGCCCGACAAAGCCAAGGCGTGGGAAGATCTCTGCCTCGCGCGGGCAACGATTCGCGCTCTGCACGACGCCGGCGTCTTGCAAAGCGCGGCGGCGGCCCCCAAATAATGGCCGCGGGCACGCTTGCCCGAGGAACGCGCCTCGCGGGCATCGAACGCGCGGCGACTCTGGGAGGGAATGGCATGCGCAAGAGTTCTGGACTGGCCCCGGCGGTTCTCGCCGTGGTGTTCGCAACGCTTTTGCTGTCCGGCTGCGGCTACAACGATTTGCAGCGGCAGGACGAGCAGGTCAAGTCGGCCTGGTCGGAAGTCGTCAACCAGTACCAGCGGCGTGCCGATCTGGTTCCCAATCTGGTCGCCACCGTCAAGGGCTACGCCGCCCAGGAGCAGCAGGTTTTGACCGAGGTGACCAACGCCCGAGCCAGTGTCGGCAGCATCAAGGCGACACCGGAATTGCTCAACGATCCGGCGGCGTTCGCCAAATTCCAGGCAGCGCAGGGCGAGCTCCAGTCCGCGCTGTCCCGGTTGCTGGTCGTCTCGGAAAACTATCCCCAGTTGAAGTCCGACGCGCTGTTCCGGGACCTGACGGCGCAGCTCGAGGGGACCGAGAACCGGATCACCGTCGCGCGGAACAGGTTCATCAAGGCAGTGCAGGATTTCAACACCACGGTTCGCTCGTTTCCGACCAACCTGACGGCGATGCTGTTCAAGATGGAAGTGAAACCGAACTTCACCGTCGACAACGAAAAGGCGATCAGCGCGCCGCCGAAGGTCGATTTCAACAAGGCGCCCGCGCAACCCGCGCCTGCGCCCGCACCGGCGCCGAAGAGCTGAACGCTGCATGCCGCGCGGTGAGCCGCGCGGCGATGCGGCAGTGCCGCCGTCGATGACTCATACACGCCTGCTCGGCCGCGGCCTAGCGCTGCTGGCGTTCGTCATGCTGGCGTCGTTCGCGATCGGCGCGACCGCCGCGCCCAACGACGGGCTCTTGCCTGTCCCGCCATTGACCAGTGCGGTCACCGACCAGACCGGAACGCTGTCGGCTTCCGAGCGCCAGGCGCTCGAGGCCAAGCTGCGCGACTGGGAAGGTCGCACCACCAACCAGCTGGCGGTGCTGATCCTGCCGACCACCTCGCCGGAGCCGATCGAGCAGTACGCGCTCCGCGTCGCCGAGGCCTGGAAAATTGGCCAGAAGGGCAAGGATAACGGCGCGATACTGCTGGTCGCCAAAAACGACAAGCGCATCCGGATCGAAGTCGGCTACGGCCTGGAAGGCGTGTTGACCGACGTCACCTCGCGCCGGATCATCGCTGAGAACATCGCGCCCGAATTCAGCAAAGGTAATTTCGCCGCCGGGATCAACGCGGGGGTCGACCGGATCATTGCGGTCGCCGACAGTGGAGAGCCATTGCCGGCACTGACACCGCAGCGCAGGACGGCGCCTCCGCGCCATTTCGATTTCGGCACGATGCTGATCGTGCTGCTGGTCGCCGTGCCGGTGCTCGGCAGCGTGCTGCGCTCGATTTTCGGCAAGCTCGGCGGCTCGCTGGTCGGCGGCGGCATCGTCGGCGCGATCGCCTGGTTCGTCGCCAGCTCGCTGCTGATCGCCGGCGCCGCGGCAGTCATCGGCTTCATCGTCATGCTGTTCGCCGGCGTCGCGGGACGCGGCGGCCCGGGCATTTTCATACCGGGCGGCGGTGGCGGATTCGGCGGCGGAGGCTTCGGTGGCGGCGGCGGTTTCAGCGGCGGCGGCGGCAGCTTCGGCGGCGGCGGCGCCTCCGGCGGCTGGAACTAGGGCCTAGAGAACGCGATGAGCACACTCGCACAGCGTCCGCATCGTTTCTGGCGGCATCTGCTCACCGATCACCGGACGGCGCGGCGCGTTTTTCCGCCGGCTGCGCTGGATCGGATACAGGGCGCGATCGCCGACGGCGAACGCAGACATGTCGGTCAGGTTTGCTTCGCCGTCGAAGCAGCGTTGCCGCTGTCGTTGGTACTGCAGCATGAGACGCCGCGCGCTCGCGCGCTCGAGACATTCGCCCGGCTGCGCGTCTGGGATACCGAGCACAACAGCGGCGTCCTGGTCTACGTGCTGCTCGCCGACAAGGACGTCGAAATCGTCGCCGATCGCGGCATTCACCGCAAAGTCGGCGAGGCGGCGTGGCGCGACATCTGCCAGACGATGGAATCGGCCTTCGGCGAGGGCCGGTTCGAGGAGGGCGCGGTCGCCGGCATCGAGGCGGTCAGCGCGCTTCTTGCCCGGCATTTTCCGCGCTCGGCGTCGGGCGGTAACGAGCTATCCGACCGGCCGGTGATCCTCTAGAGCCTTCGGCTCTCCGCGCCTACGCCTTGGTGCCGCGCGTCGCCGCCCTGGCGCGGGGACGATCGGCGCCCGCGAGCAACTGCAGCAGATCGCTGGTGGCGACGTTGATCCTATGCCGCCACATGACCAGTGCCATCATTCCGGCGACGAACAGCCCGAACAGCACGATGACCTCGTTGGTCGACAAGCCGAAGAAGACCAGAAGCGCGTAGAACGACAACATCACGAGGACGCCGATGTTCTCGTTGAAGTTCTGGACGGCGATCGAATGGCCTGCGCCCATCAGCACGTGCCCGCGATGCTGCAGCACCGCATTCATCGGCACGACGAAGAACCCGGCCAGCGCGCCTATCAGCGTCATCAGCAGCACCGAGGTTTCGAGCCGCTGCACGAAGATCATGACGATGACCGCGATGCCCATCAGGACGCCGAGGGGCAGGACCTTGACCGCGTTCTTCAGCGACACGAACCGCGCCGCGGCGACCGCGCCGAGCGCGATCCCGATCGCGACGACGCCCTGCAGATACGAGGCCCGGGAAAGGTTGTAGCAAAGGTGCGACGCCGCCCAATCGATGACGATGAATTGCAGGGTTGCGCCGGCCCCCCAGAACAGCGTCGTCGTCGCCAGCGAGATCTGACCGAGCTTGTCGCGCCAGAGCAGTGCGCAACAGTGGCCGAACTCGCGGATCAGGAAGATCGGATTCTTGCTCGGCATCCGATGATCGACGCCTGTGTCGGGGATATACCAGTTGAACAGCGCCGCGACCGCATAGGTGCCCATGATCACCGCGATCGCTGCCTCCGGCGGCGTATCGATGCCGGTGTCGATGTGGGGAATGTCGATCGCCAGCAGCGCGCTGGACACCGGTCCGCTGATCAGCGCCCCGCCCATCAGCACGCCAAGGATGATCGACACCACCGTCGTGCCCTCGATCCAGCCGTTGGCTACGACGAGCTGCCGAGGCGGCAGGAGCTCGGTCAGGATGCCGTACTTGGCCGGCGAATAGGCAGCTGCGCCGAGGCCGACGATCGCATACGCGATCAGCGGATGGAACATCATCAGCATCAGCGAGCAGCCGACGATCTTGATGCCGTTGGTTATCAGCATCACGCGGCCCTTGGGCATCGAATCGGCCAGCGCGCCGACCAGCGGCGCCAGGAGAACATACGACACGACAAAGCACTGCTTGAGCGCCGGCGTCATCCACGCAGGCGACTCGAGATCGCGCAACAATTGGATTGCTGCGACAAGCAGCGCGTTGTCGGCGAGCGACGAGAAAAACTGCGCCGCCATTATCGTGTAGAACCCGGCCTTCATTGTCCTCAGTAGCGCGTGCGCTCT
This sequence comes from Casimicrobiaceae bacterium, assembly GCA_036270955.1. GTDB lineage: Bacteria > Pseudomonadota > Gammaproteobacteria > Burkholderiales > Casimicrobiaceae > PALSA-1003. The sequence continues at coordinate 28,596 of DATBBM010000027.1, forward strand.
TGTAATCGGCGCCGGCGGCGGAAGCCGGGAGACGCGCGCTGCGCTTGTGTATAATAAAAAGAACTGGCCGGCGCTCGCGGCTCGCGCCTTATACCACGTTTTCTCATCTCAGACCAAACCGGCCGGCCTAGGTTCGCCAACAGACCCGCGCCGTTTGACCGTGACGCGTCCGATCCTCGCACAGATCAATCTGGCCGCGCTGCGGGCCAATCTCCAGGTCGCGCGCCAGCGTGCGCCAGGCGCCCAGATTCTGGCCGTCGTCAAAGCCAACGCCTACGGGCACGGCCTTATGCGCGTGCTGCCGGCGCTGGCCGACGCCGACGGCCTCGCACTGCTCGAGCTCGACGCGGCGGTCGGTCTGCGCGAGCATCACTATGCGCGCAGAATTCTGCTGCTCGAAGGTTTTTTTCGCGCCGGCGAATTGCCCGAGATCGCGGCCCGTCGTCTGGCGGTTGTCGTGCACCACAACGAGCAGGTACGCATGCTGGAGTCGACAAGTCTGGCTCGCCCGCTCGAAGTGTTCATCAAGGTCAACACCGGGATGAACCGCCTTGGATTCCGGCCGGACCAGGTGCGCGATATCGCGGCGCGCCTGTCGCGGGCGAGCAGCGTCGCCGCGCTGCGGCTGATGACGCATCTCGCCCGCGCCGAGGAGGACGATGGCGTGCAGGAGCAGCTGCAGGCATTCGAGCGGGCATGCAGCGGCCTGTCGTATCCGCGCTCGGTGGCGAACTCTGCGGGCGTTGTCAAATACAACGCCGTCGGAGGCGACTACGTCCGTCCCGGCATCATGCTGTACGGCTCGTCGCCGTTTCCGTACGACACGGCGGAAATGCTCGGTCTGAAGCCCGTGATGACCTTGCGCAGCGAGTTGATCGCCGTCCAGGACCTGAAGGCCAACGACAGCGTCGGCTACGGCGGGGGCTACACCGCGGCGCGCGCGCACCGCATCGGCGTGATCGCCTGCGGCTATGGCGACGGTTATTCGCGCCACGCGCCGAATGGTACTCCGGTGCTCGTCTGCGGCAGGAAAGTTCGCACGTCGGGCCGCGTGTCGATGGACATGATGACCGTCGATCTCTCGGACGTGCCCGAGGCTGGAATCGGCAGCCCCGCGGTGCTCTGGGGCGAAGCGCTTTCGGTCGACGACGTCGCGGCCGCGGCCAGCACCGTCGGCTATGAGCTTCTCTGCTCGGTGACTTCGCGCGTCCCATTCGTGACCACCGAGGTCGGCAGCGTCGACGTAGAGCTCTAAGGGAGATCGTTTGTATATCATCGTCACCGGCGCCGCCGGCTTCATCGGCTCGAATCTGATCAAGGCACTCAACGCGCGCAGCGAGAGCCAGATCATCGCCGTCGACAACCTGCAGCAGGCGGACAAGTTCCGCAATCTGGTCGACTGCGAGATCGCCGAATACTTCGACCAGGACGAATTCTCGACCCGGCTCGCCGAAGGCGACTTCGACGACGATATCGCGGCGGTTTTGCACCAGGGAGCCTGCTCGGACACGATGCAAACCGACGGGCGCTACATGCTGGCCAACAACTATCGCTATTCGATGGTGCTGCTGCGGCACTGCCAGGACAACGATGTTCCTTTCATCTATGCGTCGTCGGCCGCGGTGTACGGCGCCGGCCGCGAGTTTCGCGAGGAACCGGCGGCCGAGGCGCCGCTCAACGTCTACGGCTATTCGAAGCTATTGTTCGACCAGCACGTGCGGCGGATCCTGCCGGAACGAACGGCGCAGATCGCCGGCTTCCGCTATTTCAACGTGTATGGTCCGCGTGAAGCGCACAAGGGCAGGATGGCATCGGTCGTCTGGCATTTCTTCAATCAGTACCGCGCCACCGGCAAGGTGCAGCTGTTCGAAGGTTCGGGAGGGTACGCCGCCGGGGAACAGCGCCGCGATTTCATCAGCGTCGATGATGTGATCAAGGTCAACCTCGACTTTCTCGACCATCCGCAGCGCTCGGGCATTTTCAACGTCGGGACCGGAAGCGCGGCGAGCTTCAACGCCGTGGCCGCGGCAACGATCAATGCCTGCCGCGCGGCCGACGGCGCGCCGCCGCTGTCGTTCCACGAACTGCATCGCACAGGGGCGATCGAGTACATCGGCTTCCCGGCCGGACTCGCCAGCCGATACCAGAGCTTCACGCAGGCCGATCTTGGTCGGCTGCGCGCCGCCGGCTATACCGCGCCGATGGCGACGATCGATCAGGGTGTCGCAAGCTACGTCCGGTCGCTGCTCGCGGCACCGGACGTCAACCCCGGACCGCACTCGCGCGTTTCAGGAGTCCGGGAATAGGCCGGACAAGTCACTACCACCCAGGGGGAACCAACCATGAAGAGACTCGTGCTGCTGCTGGTGACCGTGCTGTTCTCGGCGCTGGCCTTGGCGGCGGTGAACATCAACACGGCAAATCGGGCCGAGCTCGAGGCGCTGCCCGAGATCGGGCCGGTGAAGGCGCAGGCGATCATCGACTATCGCAACGCCAACGGCCCGTTCAAGTCGCCGGAAGATGTCATGAAAGTAAGCGGCATCAAAGAAGGCACCTACGGAAAGATCAAGGGGCTGATCTCGGTCAGCGGAGCGACGACGCCATTGCCTGCCACCGCGCCGGCCAAGACGGCGACGCCCGCGCCGGCGCCCACGCCTGCACCCGCACCTGCTGCAAGGACGGCTCCGCCGGCGGCAACACCTCCGGCCGCAGGAGCGGCTGGCGCCGCGTCAGGCGCCGACACGGCCAAAGACGCCAAGATGACCAAGAAGGAAAAGGCGGCGGCAGATAAAGCCGCGAAAGCCAAGGCGAAGGAAGACGCGGCCAAGGCCAAGGAGGACGCAGCCAAGGCGAAGAAGGAGGCTGCCACGGCGAAGGCGGACGCAGGCAAGGCGAAGCAAGACGCCGCGACCGCCAAGGCGGATTCGGCCAAGGCCGGCGCGGCCACGACGACGGGAGCCACGCCGACCAAGGCCGAAAAGGCGGCCGCCGACAAGGCCGCGAAAGCCAAGGCGAAGGAAGAAAAGGCGGCGGAAGCCAAAGCCAAGAAGGACGCCAAGGCTGCGGAAGCGAAGGCGAAGAAAGAGGCCAAGGAGGCGGAAGCCAAGGCGAAGAAGGACGCCAAGGCAGCGGCCCAGGCCGACGAAAAGGCGAAGAAATAGACGCGAAAAGTTTCTTTTTGGCGCCAAGCAAACCCCGCATGCGCGGGGTTTGCTTTTTCTGGGAACTCGATACGGTGCGCGCCGGGAGCGGGTCACCGTCGCTCGGGTAAAATGGCGTCGTGTACAAGACCATCGAACAAACCGTCGGCAACACGCCGCTGGTCGAGCTGCAGCGCATGGGCAAGGCGTCGGGCAATGTCCTGCTGGTCAAGCTCGAGGGCAACAATCCTGCCGGGTCGGTCAAGGACCGCCCGGCGCTTTCGATGGTTGCTCGAGCCGAGAAGCGCGGCACGATCAAACCGGGCGACACGCTGATCGAGGCGACCAGCGGCAACACCGGGATCGCACTGGCGATGGCCGCCGCGATGCGCGGCTTCCGGATGATCCTGGTGATGCCCGAGCACTTGTCACTCGAGCGGCGGCAGACGATGAGCGCGTTCGGCGCCGAGATCGTGCTGACGCCGAAGGCCGGCGGCATGGAAACCGCACGCGACGTCGCCGAGCGCATGCGTGACGACGGCAAGGGCATCATCCTCGACCAGTTCGCCAATCCGGACAATCCGCTCGCGCACTACGAGGGTACCGGCCCGGAAATCTGGCGTGATACCGGCGGCCGCATCACGCATTTCGTGTCCAGCATGGGCACGACCGGCACCATCATGGGCGTGTCGCGCTATCTGAAGGAGCAGGACCCGGCCGTCGTGATCATCGGCTGCCAGCCCGACGAAGGCTCGCAGATTCCGGGCATACGCAAGTGGCCGGAGGCTTACATGCCGAAAATCTTCGACCGAAAACGCGTCGATCGCATCGAAAGTGTCTCGCAGGCGGACGCAGAAGCCACGGCGCGGCGGCTCGCGCGCGAGGAGGGAATATTCGTCGGCATATCGTCGGGCGGCGCATGCGCGGTCGCGCTTCGCATCGCCGACGAGGTGAGGAACGCGACCATCGTGTTCGTCGCCTGCGATCGCGGCGACCGCTACCTGTCGAGCGGGGTGTTCCCTGCCTAGAGCCACGTTCCGGCGCCCGTTTGCGCCGCGCCCGCCGCGCCTGCGCCAATGACGCCGACCCTCGTCTTCGACATCGAGACGGTACCCGACATCGCGGGATTGCGCCGGCTGAATCGCCTGCCTGCCACCCTGCCGGACGCCGAGGTCGCAGCCTGGGCCGCGCAGCAGCGGCGGGCGGCGACCGGCGGCGATTTTCTGCCCTTGCACCTGCAGCGCGTCGTCGCCATCGCCTGCGGCTTGCGCGAAGGGAGCACGTTCCGCGTCTGGTCACTCGGTGAGGCCAGCGACCCCGAGCCCGAGCTGATCCGCCGTTTTTTCGACGGCATCGATCGCTACACGCCCCAGCTCGTTTCGTGGAACGGCAGTGGTTTCGACCTCCCGGTGCTGAATCACCGCGCGCTGGTGCACGGCATCAGCGCCGCGAGATTCTGGGACTGGGGCGACGAAGATCGCGAGTTCAAATTCAACAGTTACCTCGCGCGCTATCACACGCGGCATCTCGACCTGATGGACGTGCTGTCGATGTACCAGCCGCGGGCGACCGCCGGGTTGGACGCGATGGCGCGGCTATGCGGCTTTCCCGGCAAGCTCGGCATGGACGGCAGCGAAGTCCACGCGGCGTTCGAGGCGGGCAGTATCGACGAGATCCGCTGCTATTGCGAAACCGACGTGATGAACACTTATCTGGTCTACCTGCGATTCCAGCTGCTGCGCGGAACCCTGTCCGCGGCGCAGTACGCGACAGAGCTTTCGTTTGCGCGCGAGAAGCTCGCGGCAACCGGCGCGCCGCATTGGCGCGAATTCATCGCGGCCTGGGACGCGAATGCTTGAAGCCGTGGGCGGCGCCTAGGCTTTGAGAAGCGGGAGAGACGCGAATCGCCCGCCGAGCGGGCCGGTCGACGGGACGTTCCACCACCGGTCGAGCGCCGTCGCGTAGACGCTGCGAAAATCGATCGAGTACCCGGTATTGCCGTCGCCTGACAGGCGCTCGAGCGACGGCTGCTCGCCATACAGTCCGCCGGCAACGCGGCCGCCGAAAACGAAATGCGCGCTGGCCGTGCCGTGATCGGTGCCGTTCGACAGATTCTCTTTGGGACGGCGGCCGAATTCGGCATAGGTGAGCACCAGGGTGTCGTCCCAGCGCTGCAGTTCGCCGAGCGCATCTTTCAGCGCGACGACGCCTGCCGCCAGCTCGCCCAGCAGGCGCGCCTGCGTCGGCGCCTGGCCGCTATGCGTGTCGTATCCGGTCTGCGTCACGCGCACGACCGCCACGCCCGGACGGTTGGCCACGACCTGGCAGGCGGTGCGGATCGCGTTGCCGAAGGGGCTCTGCGGGAAGCTCGCCTTGAACGCGTAGTCGGATTTGAGACGCGCCGCGGCCTGGACGATATCTGCTTCCACCTTCAGGATGTGCTGCAGAGCCTTGTTGCCCGCCTGCCCTTCGGCGGTGGCGAAGCGTGCCTGCCGCAGGAACTGTTCGGTATTGGCCAGCGCGATCGCGCGCGTGCCGCCGCCTGAAAGCGGACCCAGATCGGGCGAGCCGACGATCACGCCATCGGCAGCAAAGTCTGGCGGCGTCGGCGCCATTGCGAACGTGCGCGTCAGCCATCCGTCCTGCAGATACTGGCGACTGCCCGACGCCGTGTCCCAGATCTCGATCGAGCGGAAATGCGACAGGTTCGGCTCCGGGTAGCCGACCCCTTGAAGCACGGCGAGCTCGCGAGTACGCCACAGCGGCAGCAGCGGCTCGAGGGCGGGGTGCAGCCCGACGGCATCCGAAAGCTGAACGACCGAATCGCGCGCGATCGCGAGCTTCGGGCGCAATGCGTAATACGCCGGATCGGCGAATGGAACCAGCGTATTGAGCCCGTCGTTGCCGCCCTTGAGTTCGATCAGTATCAGCAGCCGGCGGTAATCGGCGCCAGCCGGTGCGGCGCCGAAGGCGAGGTTCGCGGCAAGGCCCGGCGCGATGCCGGCGATCGGCGCACTTGCGGCGAGCTTGAGAAAACGGCGTCGATCCATGAGCCAGCTCTCCTCCGATCACATGCTCATTTGAGCTCGTAGGCCGCGTCGAGCACGAGCTCGCGCAGCATCGCCAGCGGCTCGGTGGCTTGCGGCGGCGTCTGCGGCGCGACGGCGAACAGCAGCCGGACCGCGTCATCGCTGCGCTTCCGCGCATCGGCCGGGGCTTTCCACTGCGCGAACCACGCCGCGCTGTCGAACTGCACGCCGCGAGCGCCGCGATCGACGGCGCGCATCGGGCGCGCGCGGCGCGCCTGCTCGATCTCGTCGGGCCATGGCGTACGGTCCGATGCCATCATCGTGTCACCGGGCATGACTTGCGACATGCCCGCTGGCCCGCCTTCGGCGCGCATCAGCCGGTCGAGAAACTGCTTGCGCGCGAGCAGACTGCTGGTGTTGATCCATGTGTCCTGGCCCGGCCAGCCTCTGACGTTGGGCGGTGCGAACAGGTTCTGTCCCATGCCGGCCGTGGCGACCGCAAACGGGATCGTGTCGCCCGGATGCATGCCGAATTGGCGCACCGAGCCGACGACCAGATCGACCGGTGACTTGACCAGCGTGCCGCGGTTTTCGCGCGCATAGAAAGCGTCTGACGTCAGCAGCGCGTACAGCGCAGTCTTGATGTCGTAGCCGGATTCCCGAAAACGCGCGGCGATACGTTTGACTTCGGCGGCGTCCGGATCGGGTGAGACGAACTCGCGCCACAGCTTGCGGCTGACGAATTCGGCCGTCGATGGCTGCGCGAGCAGAATATCGATGACGTCGTCACCGTCGAAATTGCCGGTCCTGCCGAGCACCGTCTTGCTCCCGTAGTCGTGCAGCGCGCGGCGGAAGACGAATTCGCCGCGCTCGCGGTCGACGCTCCAGCCGGTGAACGCGCGCGCCGCTTCCTTGACGTCGCGCTCGCCATAGTTGCCTTCGCCGAGCGTGAAGAGCTCCATCAATTCGCGGGCGAAATTCTCGTTCGGCGCGCCCTTGCGGTTCTGTGCGCTGTCCAGGTAGACGATCATCGCCGGATCGCGCGCGACGGCGTGCAGCATCGTGCCGAAGTTGCCGAGCGCCTGCGCGCGCAGCGTGACGTTCTGCCGATACATCAGCTCGGTGAGCTTCACCTTCTGTTGGCTGGACACGAAATGGTTGTGCCAGAACAGCGTCATTCGCTCGGTAAGCGGCGAGGGCGTCGACAGCATTTCGCCGATCCACCACCCGCGCAGCTCCAGGCCTTCGCGGACCTGTTGCCGGCGGAACATCTTGAGCTCTTCGTCGGATGCGCCTGCGCCGCGGCGCGGATACTGCAGCGGTCCGGTGGCGACCATCGCCGGCGGGGGTAGCGTCACCGGCGCGCTTCGCGCAGTGGCGAGCAGCGCCCTTGCCGCGTCTTCTCGCGACATGCCGACATAATGTTCGATCTCGGCTTGCGTGGCGCCGAAGCCGGTGCGGTTGAGCAGGTGCCGCGCATCGTCGTAGCCGAGGGCACCGGCGCTCGCCGCATCGGCCGGCAGTGCGGCCAGCGACAGGGCGGCGGCGATCGTGGCGAACGAGGAGAGGGCGCGCATGCGTGGCCGAAGCGATGTCCGATCGGCAATCAACGGCCCAGTGTAGCGAGCTGTTGACCTTGTGTGCGCCTGCGGTTGTAACAGCCTGTTGCGGCTCGCCGCCGAGGCGGTCGGTCAGAACCTGATCGTGCCGCGACCGAGCTCCAGCACGCGCCCCGAGACGAAAATGCGCCCGTCGCCGTCGACGCGAAGGCCAAGGCTGCACGGCCGTCCGACGGCTTCGCCCTGGGAGACGGTCAGCGACTGCGGCCGCGCGGCACCGGTGGCGACCAGCCATCCACCCAGGTTTGCGCAGGCGGAGCCGGTCGCCGGATCCTCGGCGACGGCGCCTTGCTTGGAAAAGAAAAACCGCGCCAGCACCGAGCCCTCGCCGGCGCGAGACCAGATGTAAGCCATCGCGCGCGCGTTGCGGGCGCTGCCGGACTGCCCGGGCGCATCGAGGCTTGCATGACGCAACAGCGAGGCCGGGTCGGGCACGCAGCGGGCCACCGCGTCGGCGCTGGTCAGCGGTATCACCAGCTGCTCGCTGCCGGTGTCGACCCACAGCGGGGTCGTGCCGAGGTCGGCGGCGGACAGACCCAGCATCGCGGCCAACGCATCGCGCGGCACCACGACGTCGCGGGTTCGTGGCGGTTTGGCTTCCAGTGTCCAGCGATCGCCGTTGGCGGTGACGGGAACGATGCCGGCGCGCATTTCCAGGCTCAGCGAATCGCCGCAGCGCAAGGTGTCGCGCACGACATGCGCGGTGCCGAGCGTCGGGTGGCCGGCAAATGGCATCTCGAACGACGGAGTAAAAATCCGAACGCGCGCGGTCGCGGCGGTCGACGGCAGGATGAAGGTCGTCTCGGAGAGATTGAACTGCAGCGCCAGCGACTGCATCGTCGTCTCGTCGAGATTTGCGCCGTCCTCGAAGACCGCGAGCGGATTGCCGCTGAAGACGTCTTCGCGGGCGAACACGTTCAGAATCCGGAATCGGTAATCGTTCATCGTTGCTCCAGTACCGCCGTTCTGGCGTCGTCGCTGGCGGCAAGCACATCTGCAGCCAGCGCGGCAAATCCCTGCGCCGAGGGATCGCGCAGGGCGAATATCGCGCGCGGGCTCGTCGCGGGAAAATGCCGGGCCATCGAGCGCCCGTACAGCGGATCGTAATGCGCTTCGAGCAGGTCTCCGATCAGCGTGTCCCAGTCGCCGCCGGCGGCCAGCGTTTCCCATCGCGCGAATGCCGCCTTGCCGTGCAGCGGAACCAGCGGGCGCAAGCGCTCGAGCAGCAGCGTCGGGTCCTGCAGGAAGTGACCGTACTCGGACTTGAGCAGCACGATGCGCTGCGGCAGCGGGGTGCGCACAATGATCGTCTCGCCGTCGTGCATGCCCGCGAGCAAGGCATCGGGCAGCTGTACCGCGCCGATCCGCCGGCTCTCTGCCTCGACGTAGACCGGACGGCGGGGGTCGAGGAGGCCGAGTGCGGCGAGAAGCTCGGATTCGAATTTTTTCTGCGACGGTTGCAGTGTGCCGGGCACTTGGCCGAGCAGCGAGCCGCGATGTTGAGCAATACGCTCCAGATCGAGGGTTTGCGCGCCTGCGTCGGCGAGCGCGCCGAGCAGCTGGCTTTTTCCCGAGCCGGTCAGGGCGCAGAGCACCCGGAACCGGTAGCGTGCCGGCACGACCGCGAGCCGCCCGACGACGTGGCGGCGGTAGGCGCGATAACCGCCGTCGAGCTGCACGGCGCGCCATCCAACCTCGTTCAACACATGCGCGACGGCGCGGCTGCGCTGGCCGCCGCGCCAGCAGTACACCAGCGGCTTCCACTCGCGCGGCTGCTCGGCGAATGCCGTCTCGAGCATTTGCGCAATATTGCGCGCGACCAGCGCCGCGCCCAGCCTCCGCGCTTCGAATGGCGAGTCGGCGTACATAGTGCCGATCCGGGCACGCTCGTTGTCGTCGAGAACCGGATGATTGCGTGCGCCGGGAATATGGTCTTCGGCGAATTCGGCAGGGCTGCGGACGTCGATGCGGTCGGGGTGCTCCGCAATGGCATCGACGCCGACGCGGCTGCTCGGGTAGAGCACGGCGCTCATGCGGTGGCCTCTTTCACTCGGCCCCTCTTCCGCGCTACGGCGGTTTCTGCTCCGCGACTCATGCGGCTTTGGCGCTCGCCCCGAGCAACGGCGCGAGCGAGGGCCAGACATTGTCCAGCATCTTCGCCTGCGCCGCCGCCAGCGGATGGATGCGGTCGGGCTGGAACATCGCGTCGTTTTCGGCGAATCCTTCGAACAGGAACGGCACCAGCGCAACCTTGCGCGCGCGGGCGACGTCGGCGTAGATCGCAGCGAAGCGCTCGCCGTAGGCTGCGCCGTAGTTCGGCGGAACGCGGATGCCGATCAGCAGCACGCGCGATCCGGCGCTCTGCGCCGCCGAGGTCATCGCATCGAGATTCGCGCGCATCGCGTCGAGGCTGCCGCCGCGCAATCCGTCGTTGCCGCCGAGCTCGATGATCGTGATCGCGGGTCGGTGCTGCGCCAGTAGCGCGGCGAGTCGTGCGCGGCCGCCGGCGGTCGTGTCGCCGCTGATGCTCGCATTGACGACGCGATAGGAGAGATGCCGCGCGTCGAGACGCTGCTGCAAGAGCGTTGCCCAGCCGGCTCCGGTCGGCAATCCGTAGCCGGCAGAGACGCTATCCCCGACCAGCAGGATGACCGGCGGCGCGCGCTCCGCCGATGCGGGCATGGCTGCGGCGAGCAGCGCCCAGCACGCAACGGTGGCGAGCGTATGCACGAGCAGCGAGCGAAAACCGGGAGTCACGATGCATTGTAGGGCCGGGACGCGGGCGGCGCCAAAAGGACCGTTCGGCAGCAAGGTAGAATGCCGATAACGACCCATGAATCCGACGCGCAGCGCCTACGGTCCCCCGACTTCCACATTCGCCATCGAAGCGCCGACGGAGCGCGCGCAGCGCAATCGGATGAACACGGCCGATGGCTGATCCAGTCATTCGCGCCGTCGGGCTGTCGAAGCAGGTGATCAGCGGTGAAGCCCCGCTCAGGATCCTGGACGACGTGAGCTTCGACATCGCCGCCGGCGAGAGCGTTGCGATCGTCGGCGCATCGGGCTCGGGCAAGACGACGTTGCTGGGCTTGCTCGCCGGCCTCGACCGGCCGACGACCGGCGAAGTGTGGCTCGGCAACACCGCGCTGAACGGGCTGTCGGAAGACGCACGCGCGGCACTGCGCCAGCGCTGGGTCGGCTTCGTCTTTCAATCGTTCCAGTTGCTGCCCGCCTTGACCGCGCTGGAAAACGTCATGCTGCCGCTGGAGCTCGCCGGCGCGAGCGATGCCGGGCCGCGGGCGCGCGAGTGGCTCGCCCGGGTCGGCCTTGCCGCCCGGGTCACGCATTATCCGAAGCAGCTCTCGGGCGGCGAGCAGCAGCGCGTGGCGATCGCGCGGGCGTTTTCCGGTGAGCCGCAGGTGCTGATGGCCGACGAGCCGACCGGCAATCTCGACGGCGCGACCGGCAACGAAGTCGCCGAGCTGATGTTTCGTCTGAATCGCGAGCGCAGCACGACCTTGCTGCTGGTCACGCACGAGGTTACGCTCGCCGCCCGTTGCGGCCGGCGGCTGTCGCTTGCGACCGGGCGCCTGGTTGCCGACGAGCGAAACAGCCTCGGCGGAGCGGTCGCCTGATGAAGATGTCCGACACCGTGCGACTGGCCTGGCGGCTGTTGTCGCGCGACTGGCGCGCCGGCGAGTTGCGCGTGCTGATCGCCGCGTTGGTCCTCGCGGTGGCGAGTGTAGGCACCGTCGGTTTTTTCACCGATAGAGTCAAGGGCGCGCTGACGCGGCAGGCGAATCTTCTGCTCGGTGCCGATCTGCTGCTCTCCGGCGACCGTCCGTTGCCCGACGAGTTCATGCGCGAGGCGCGATCGCGCGGGCTCGCCGCGGTACCGGCGATCAAGTTCAACAGCATGGTGCAAGCGGCCGGAGGCGCAGGCGCCGCGGTGCTGGCCGATGTCAAGGCGGTCACCGCCGGATATCCATTGCGCGGCGCGATCCTGCTGGTCGACCCGGCCGATGCGGCGGGCAGAGTCGCGCCGGGCGTGCCGCCGCCGGGCGAAGTGTGGATCGACAGCCGGCTCGCCGCGCGCCTGGGCGTGCAGCGAGGCTCGAAGCTCGCCGTCGGCGAATCGACGCTGACCGTCGGAGCGATCGTGCAGCAGGATCCCGAGGTGACCAGCGGCCTGCTCGCGCTCGGACCCCGATTGATGATGAACATGGACGACGTCGCGGCGACGCGGCTGCTGCAGCCGGGCAATCGCGCCTCGTACCGGCTGCTGGTCGCCGGCGACGCGATCAACGCATTCCGCGACTGGGCGCAGGCGCATCTCGACCGCGGGCAGCGGCTGGAATCGATCCGCGATTTGCGGCCCGAGGTGCGGCAGACGCTTGAGCGCGCCGAACAGTTCCTCGGCCTCGCGGCGCTGGTCGCGGTGATGCTCGCGGCAGTCGCCATCGCGCTCGCCGCATCGCGCTATCTGCGCCGTCATCTCGACGCCGCAGCGATGATGCGCTGCCTCGGCGCGCCGCAAAGTCAGATCCTGTCGCTGTTCGCGTTGCAATTTCTGGTTGTGGGCGTCGGCGCCAGCATTGTCGGCTGTGCGCTCGCGCTCGGTGGCCAGCAGCTGCTGATCGTGCTCCTGGGCGGTATCGTCAGCGCGGACCTGCCGCCGCCGGGCGCGTGGCCGGCGCTCGCGGCCGCGGCGAGCGGACTCGCGGTGCTGTTCGGCTTCGCGCTGCCGCCGCTGTTCGCGCTCTCGCGTGTCCCGCCGCTGCGCGTGCTTCGACGCGACCTGGGGCTGCCGCGTGCCGGGGGCTGGCTGGCCTATGCGCTCGGCGCGGCGACGATCGCGCTATTGATCGGGTGGCAGGCGCAGGACGCGACGACCGGTGCCATCATGATAGGCGGCACGGCCGGGTTGCTCGCGGTCGCCGGCGCGATCGCATGGGCGCTGATCGCGCTATTGCGCCTGTTGCCGCAGCGCGGTTACAGCTGGCGCTACGGTCTGGCGAATCTGCGGCGCCGTCCGCTGGCCTCGAGCCTTCAGATCGGTGCGCTCGGGCTCGGACTGATGGCGCTCTTGCTGCTGACGCTGGTCCGCGGCGACTTGCTGCGCAACTGGCGCGCGAGTCTGCCGCCCGACGCGCCGAACGTATTCCTGATCAACATCCTGCCCGACCAGACCGAAGGCATGCACGCGCTGCTCGAGCGCGAGATCAAAGCCGACGTGCCGCTCTATCCAATGGTGCGCGGTCGACTCGTCGCGGTGAACGACGTGCCCGTCGATTCGACGCGCCTCTCCGACGCGCGCGCACGCCGGCTCGCCGAGCGCGAATTCAACCTGTCGTGGATGAAAGAGCTGCCGCGCAGCAACCGCGTCGTCGCCGGGCAGTGGTGGAAACCAGGCGAAAACGGCGTGATGTCGCTCGAGGACGGCATCGCCGAAACGCTGGGCGTCAAGCTCGGCGATGTGCTGACCTACGACATCGTCGGCACGCGGATCAGCGCACGCGTGGCCAACCTGCGCAAGGTCGACTGGGACAGCTTCCGGGTCAACTTTTTCGCGCTCTACCCGCCGGGCATGCTCGACAATCTGCCGACGACCTACATCGCTGCCACGCGCGCGCCGGACAATCCCGCGTGGCTCAACGGACTGCTGGCGCAGTATCCGAACGTGCTCGCGATCGACGTCGGCGAGATGCTGCATCAGGTCGGCGCGATCGTCGAGCAGGTCGCGCGCGCCGTCGAATTCGTGTTTCTTTTCACGCTGGCCGGCGGCGTGCTGGTACTCGAGGCGGCGATCGCGGCGACCCAGGACGAGCGCCTGTACGACGCGGCGGTGCTGCGCACCCTCGGCGCCAGCCGTCGGCAGTTGACGGCGGCGCAGCTGGCGGAATTTCTGGCGCTCGGAACGCTGGCAGGGCTGGTCGCCGCGGGCGGGGCGACGGCGACCGCCTACGTGCTGGCGGATCGGGTATTTCACATCCCGTTCGGCTGGAATCCATGGTTGTGGGCGATCGGGATTGTTGGCGGGGCATTGGGCGTGGCCGTCGCCGGCTGGGTGGGGACCCGGCGCACGCTGCGCCAGCCGCCGCTGGCGCTGCTGCGGCAGTTCGGCTAGCCACGCCAGATGGAACCAACAGGCCGCTGGCGCTTTCAAAATGAGAACGATTCGCGTTACCATACAGCCCGACCTCGACAGGATCCGACCAGCCCGATGCTGCGTAACGATCATGGGTAATGCCCTTTTCATCATCTGGCGCGAATCGGCCGAGGCGATGCTGGTCGTCGGCATCCTTTACGCATGGCTGCGCAAGCATCCGGACGTCAAGCGCGGCATGCGCTATCTGTGGGCTGGAGTAGGCGCCGGGATCGCGCTGGCGCTGGCGCTCGCCGCGCTGATGCTGGGCATCGCCCGGACCCTATCCGACCAGGGCCTCGAATACTTTCAGACCGCGATGATGCTGATCGCCGCCGGGCTGATCGTGCAAATGGTCTTCTGGATGCGCCGGCACGGCCGGACGTTCAAGCGCGAGCTGGAGCACAACATGCAGAAGAACGCGTCGGCCGCGAACTGGTGGGGCCTTCTGGTCGTCGTTGCGCTGGCGGTCGGACGAGAAAGCGCCGAGGCGGTCGTGTTCCTGTACGGCCTGGGCACCCAATACGCGAGCTTCTGGGGGTTTGTCGGGATACTCGTGCTGGGCCTGGGCGCCGCGCTAGCGACGTTCTGGGTGCTGCAGCAGGGCGGCAGGATCGTGTCATGGCGCACGTTCTTCCGCTTCAGCGAAATCCTGCTGCTGCTGCTCGCCGGCGCGCTTCTGGTCGGCGCGATCGAGAAGCTGATCTCGTTTGATCTGCTGCCGCCGCTGGTCGATACGCTCTGGGATACATCGGCCGTGCTCGATGACGGCAGCCGCCTCGGCAATCTGGTCGCCGGGTTCACCGGCTACCGCGCCCATCCCTCGCTGCTGGTGCTGCTGGTATTGGCAGCTTACTGGGCGGGCGTCGTCGGGATGTTGCGCCGCGCCTCGCGCTAGACGCCAGTCCGGTCCGACTCGTCTTTAGCGGCCGGCGAAGACATCCTCGCGGCGCAACAGCCGCGCCGCCGCCAGCAGCATGACCATCGTCAGCAGGACCGGCAGAGTCGCGCTCTGCAGCCAATCGCCGATCGCGATCGCATCGCCGCGCAGAGCGCGCGCAAGCAGCGTGTACTGGCTGGAGACGGGAACCCACAGCAGCCACGCAGGTTCCTTTTTCTGCAGGAAGAGCTGCACGACCGGGACGATGCTGACGACGAAGACGAGTGCCGAGACGTTGCTCTGTGCCTCCTTCAGCGTGCGGCCGCGCAGGCCCACGTACAGCAGCACGGCGGGAAGCAGCATCACCAGCGGCATCAGAATCGCCACAAAGCGCACGAGCTCAGGGCTGCCGAAGAGAAACGGCACGCCGATCGCGGGCAGCGGCGCGAAATTCAGCGTCAGGTAGAACCCGGCCAGCGTCAGCAGCACGACCAGCAGGTCGAAAGTGCCGATCGCCAGCCACTTGCCGACGGCAAGCTGCAAGGTAGAAAGTGGCGTCGCGAGCAGCGGCTCGAGCGAGCCGCGCTCGCGCTCACCCGCGGTCGCGTCGAGCGCGACGGCGACGCTGCCCATCAACGAGGCGAACAGCCCGTAGTAGGCGACCAGGAAGAGGATCAGCGCGCCGCTCTGTTGAGGCGTTGCGAGGTCGACGCCTTGCACCTCGAGCGGCGAAGCGACCTGCGGCGCGATGCCGCGCAAGAGCAGACGCTGCGTTCCCCATTGCCGGTTGTACGCGCGCAGCAGCGATTCGGCCGTTTCGATGGCGGCGCGCGCGCGATCGCGCGAACGGTCATAGACGAGCCTGACGGTCGCGGGCTTGCCCGCGGCGACGTCTTGCTCGAATTCCGCGTCGATCGCGAGCACGACGTCGAGATCGCCGTTTCTGATCCTTGCCTGGTAGTCGCCCGGCGCCGGAACGATCGCGACCTGTTGCCGCTCGATAAATGCGATCAGCGCCGGCGCGTTGGCGGCCCCGACGACCGGCAGCTTGAGCTCGCGCGCTTTTTCCGCCTGGTTCGCCGCCATGTTGAGAATCAGCGCAAGGAATATCGGACCGGCGGCCATCGCCATCAGCAAAGTGATCAACATCGTGCGCCGGTCGCGCAGGGTATCGGTGAGTTCCTTGCCGCTGACGGTGGCGATGCGGCCGATCGCGCTGATGCGAGCCTTTTCGGGCCGGCTCACGCGGCGAGCCCTTCCGCGGATCCCAGCAGGCGGACAAAGGCGTCCTCGAGCGAAGTCTCGCCCGTGCGCGCCAGCAGCTCGCCTCCGGTTCCGGCCGCCTGCACGCGGCCGTGGCCGAGAATGACGATGCGGTCGCACAGCAACGCGACCTCCTGCATGACATGCGTCGATAGCAGGATGCACTTGCCGGCGGCGCGGAGCGCGGACAGCTGCTCGCGCAAGCCCCGTATGCTCATGACGTCGAGTCCGCTGGTCGGCTCGTCGAGCATGATCGTTGCCGGATCGTGCACCAGCGCGCGAGCGATCGCGACCTTCATCTTCTCGCCCTGGGAGAAGCCCTGCGTGCGCCGATCAGCGAGTGCGGCGAGTCCGAGCTGCCGGAGCAACAGATCGATGCGCGCTTCCAGCGCAGTGCCGCCCAGTCCATGCAACCTGCCGTAGTAGCGCACGTTCTCGCGCGCGGTCAGCCGCGCATAGAGGCCGCGCGCGTCGGACAGCACGCCGATGCGGTCGCGGACGCCGTCGCGCTCGCGCGCGATATCGAGGCCGTCGATCGACGCGGTGCCGGCATCGGGCGCAATCAGCGTCGCCAGCATGCGCAGCACCGTCGTCTTGCCTGCGCCGTTCGGCCCCAACAGACCCGTGATCGCGCCATCGAGCGCGGCGAACGTCGCGCCGTCGACCGCGCGAATTTCTTTTCGCCTGCCGAACGCCTTGACCAGCCCGTCGACGACGATCATCGTGGTTCCAGCACCGACGAGTACAGCGGCGGTCGCACGCTGGCAGCGAAATGGCTGATGCACGACGACGGCAGTGTCGCGAAGCCCGCGTCCTCGATGAATTTTTCGATCAGCCGCGGGGCACAGGCGTGCGGGGAGACGATATGCCCGTAGCCGGCGGCGACGATGTGGCGGCTGTGCGACAGGGTTCTGGCGACTTCGTCGCCCGCGGCCGGCGGTGTGACCGGATCGAGACCGCCTGACAGTATCAGTACCGGTTTGTCGTTGACGACCGGCGCGTAGAAATCCGCCGGCACCGGCGGTCGGGGCCAGCCGTCGCAGGCGGCGAGATCGCGCAGTGCCAGCCCGGGAGCGCGCAGCCGTGGCAGCATGCGATCGGTCTCCGCGGCATCGATGCGCGGTGCGTCCTCGGCGCAGGTCACCGCGAAATGCAAGGCGAGATTGACGGTCTTCGCGACCTCGTCGCTCAACAGCATCGCCGCAGCAGCCATCGGCGCGTAGTCGCCGGCCGCCGCACGCGAGAGCAACGCTGGAATCATGCTTGCCGATTCCGGCGCATAAACGAGCCCCTGCAGCGCACCGATGACCATGTCGAACGACGGACTAAACTCACGCGCGGCGCCGGTCCGCGGATCGGCAACGGTGACTGTCTGCGTACGTGCGAGATCGGCGCGAATTCGCGCTAGCGTTGCTTCGAGATCGGGATAGGCCTGTCTGCACGCCGGGCCTGCCGCGCATGCGGCGATGACCTGGTCGAGCGCCGCTTCGCGCGTGAGCCACGGGTCGAACGCGATCCGCATCGCGGGCGGCGCCGCGCCGTCGAGGACGACGCTGCGCACGTGCTGCGGATATCGCCGCAGATATTCCTGCGCGACGCGGGTTCCGTACGAACCGCCCCAGAGATTGATCCTGTCGTAACCGAGCGCAATCCGGACCGCGTCGATATCGGCCACGACGGCGGACGTCGTGTACTGCGCAGGGTCGGCGTCGCCTCTCGCGCGCAATTCGGCGAGGCAACGCTGCGCCGCGATGGCGATCGTCTGTTCGTCAATGAGCTCATCGAAGGCATCACGCGGGGCGAGGGCGGCGCAGCGTAACGGCGCCGATTTGCCGCTGCCACGCGGATCGATCAGCACGATATCGCGGTTGCGGCGCACGCCGCCCAACGCGCCGGCGAGAGGCGCGAGCGCCTCCGACGATTGTCCCGGCCCGCCGGGCAGCATGATCAGCGGATCGGATTGCGGCGAAAGCGTGGCTGCGGGCAGCACGACGACGGCGATCGCCAATGTGCGCCCCGTTGCCTGTCCGCGATCCTCGGGAACCTCGACCTTGCCGCACTGCGCGGCAGAGGCTAGCTTCGGCACCCGGCATTCGGTCAGCGCGATCTGCCGGACCGGAGCCTGGCTGCCGCATCCGGCAACGAAGACCAGGCAGGCGGCAAGCGCCGCGGCGCGCGCGGTCGCCCGGACGCATGTCATTGCGCGCCCGGCGGCGTTGGGCCAATGCGGCATGCGCGAATTCTAGCAGCAGGCATGCGCTTTCGCGTATGTGGACATGCAGCATCGCGCTTCCTATACTGCGTCGTCACCTCAAGCGATTTTTGCCATGCCGCACCAGCTCGAGCCGGGCATCGTCACCGACCTGCGCGATCGCCTGACGTACAGCGGATATCTTTGCCTCGACGCGCTGCTCGGTGCGCAGAAGCCGCTGTCCGGCTCGGCATCGACGCCGGCGCGCCACGACGAAATGATGTTCATCATCCAGCATCAGACGTCGGAATTGTGGATGAAGCTGATGATCCACGAGCTCGAGGCGGCGATACGCTTCGTTCGGGCCGACCAGCTCGATTCCTGCTTCAAGATCCTGGCGCGCGTCAAGCTGATCCAGAAGCAGCTGTTCGAGCAGTGGGCGGTGCTGGAAACGCTGACGCCTTCGGAGTACGAGGCGTTCCGGCCGGCCCTCGGCAGCGCGTCGGGCTTTCAGTCGCCGCAATACCGCGCGATCGAGTTCCTGCTCGGCAACAAGGACCGTGCACGGGCCGATATATTCAGCTATGACGCGGCGACGCATGCCGAATTGATCGGCGTGCTCGAGGCGCCGTCGCTGTACGACGAATTCCTCCGTCACCTGTCTCGGCGGGGATTGCCGGTGCCGCCGGCCTGCGTCGAGCGCGACTGGTCTCTCCCGCACGAGCGCAACGCGGCGCTGGTCGAGGTGTTCAAGACGATCTACGAAAACCCGCAACAGTACTGGGATGCATACGAAATGGCTGAGAAACTGGTCGACGTCGACGAGGGCTTTGCGCTCTGGCGCTTCCGCCATATGAAAACCGTCGAGCGCATCATCGGCTACAAGGCCGGCACCGGAGGATCCAGCGGCGTCGCCTTCCTACGGCGCGTGCTCGAGCACACGTTTTTTCCCGAACTGATCGATGTGCGTACCGTGATCGGCTTGCGATGAGCCCGCGCGCCGATACGGCGGCCACGATTGCCGCCGCGATCGCGGCCATGGGCCCCGGTCCGCTGACCGAGGAAGGCGTCGCCCGCCACGTCGCGCCGTTGTTCTCGCGCGTGCTTGTGCCGCGCGACCGGCCGATCTATCTCGCCAACCATTCGCTCGGCCGCGCGCTCGACGCGACCGCGGCCGATGTCGCCGAGGCTGTGGGGCTCTGGCAGTCGCAGCTGGGCAACGCATGGGACGCGTGGCTGGCGGAGATCGCCGCCTATCGGGCGCGGCTCGCCGCGCTGATGCATGCGCCGCGCGCCGACTGCGTCGTGCCCAAGACCAGCGCCGGACAGGGGCTGCGCGCGATCCTGAACAGCTACGATCGTCCGCCACGGGTCGTGGCGACTCGCGGCGAATTCGACTCGATCGACGTGATCCTGAGGCAATACGCGCTTCGCAAGCGCATCGAGCTCCGGTTCGTCGAGGCTCGCGGTGATGGAATGTTCGAAGCCGCTTCGCTGCGGGCCGCCATCCGCGGCGTCGACCTGGTCGTCCTGTCGCAGGTACTGTTCAACACCGGTCAGGTGCTGCCAGCGTTGCCGGAGTTGATCGAGGCGGCGCACGCCGGCGGCGCTCGGGTGTTGCTCGACGTTTACCATTCGCTCGGCGTGCTGCCGGTCGACATAGCCTCGCTCGACGTCGACTTCGCCATCGGCGGCAGTTACAAGTATTTGCGTGGCGGGCCCGGCGCCGGATACATGTACCTGCATCCGCGGCACCTGGACGGCGGCTTCAGCACGCTGGACATCGGCTGGTTCGCCAAGAAAGCCCCGTTCGACTACGTGCGCCCCGATCCGCCCGAATTCGCTCCCGGCGGCGACGCGCTGATGGAATCGACGCCGCCGGTGCTGACCTGTTACCAGGCACGCGCCGGCCAGTTGTTCACGGCGGCAGTCGGCGTCTCGCGACTGCGCGAATATTCGCTGGCGCAGCAGCGCATGCTCATCGGCCTGCTGGGCGAGCGAGGCGTGCGTGCCGAAGGTGGGTCCGCCGATCGCGGCGCGTTCGTCGTCGTGCGCAGCGGCCAGGCGCGCGCATGGGCCGGCGAGCTCGAGCGCCGCGGCGTGATCGTCGACTCGCGCGGCGAGCTCCTTCGCCTTTGCCCCGACCTGCTGACGACGCAAGCGGAGCTCGCCGCCGCCGCCGAGCGGCTGGGTGACGTCGCGGCCGGGTAGCACTCGCCGCAGGACCAGGCCTGTTCGTCGAGCGCCGAGAAAATACCACCGCAACAGCGAGGATCTCGGCCCAGGCTCTCCTGCTAGCGGTTGCGGATAATGATCGTAACCAGCGCGATCAGGACGAAGACAAAAATCGCCGCGCCCAGCAGACCGGCGATGATGACGTGGGGCAGCTTGATCGTCACCATGTCGCGCTCACCCGCGGCCTTGCGGCGGATGCCGAAAAAACTCCAGAAGACCGCGCCGACCACCTGCAGGAATCCCGCCTCGCGGTTGGCGTCGGGTTGCTGTTCCGGGGATGGCGGCAGGACGGGGCCCGGCATGATCGTCGATCGGGCGGACGCGATCGGCCAAGCCTAACACAGGCGTCCGCGCCCGCATCCGG